>CAMOUV010000140.1 GCA_946626695.1 uncultured Blautia sp. | reverse complement strand
GTGGCGCCGGTGCTGGGCTTTACATTGATGGACATGATCTCTTCGAATTTGCGCTGCAGGTGCCGCAGGGTAAAGGCACCCTTCAGGCTCAGCCAGTGCTGCTGTGCCAGTTCATCGCTGTAGTCGTCCAGAAAATAGACACGGAAATAGCTGCGTGTATAATCGAAATGCATGATCATAGGGCGTACCACCGGATCCAGGATCTCCACGGAGGAAGAACCATCGGGCTGTACGGTTTTTTGAATGGTGAAGCAGCTCATGCCCTCCAGAAGCTCCAGCATTTTGTCCATGTTGGAGATAAAGTTTCCGAGGGAATAGAAAACGAGCATCCGATGGCCGTCGTTGTCGGATAAGAAGCCGTAGGGCTGCAGGTTGTGGGGATGACCGCCGATGCAGACATCCACGCCTTGACGCATGAGGAAGGCAGCCCACTGTTTTTCGAATTCGGTGGGCATGGGTTCGTCTTCAAGGCCCCAGTGGGCGATGAAGATGACGCAGTCGGCCTCGTTCCGGGCGCGGCGGATCATCTCGGAGATCTTCGCGCTGCCGTCGCTGAAGACATCCAGAAGGTAGGATTTATCCCCTTCGAAGCCCAGGGAATTGGTGCCGTAGGTATATTCCAGAAAGGCGATCCGGATACCGTTCACCTCCCGGATCCGGATGGTATCGGCATCCTCCGGTGAATCGTGGATCCCCAGAAGGGTGATGTCCGGGTAGTTGGTTTTCCAGTAGTTCACGGTGTAAAGGAGGGACTCTTCGCCATAATCGTCGGCGTGGTTGGTGGCGGAATAGACCACATCGAAGCCGGTATCCACAAGGGCGTCCGCCGCCTGGATGGGGGTGGAAAAGCGGGGATAGCCGGAAGCGGCGGCAAAATTGTCCGTCAGTACGGTTTCCTGGTCGACGATGGCAAGATCCGCTTCCTGTACGGCGTCCCGGACGTACTCATACATCTCTTTGTAATCCGGCTCGCCGGATTCCCGCCAGCCGGAGTTGATCACGCTTTTGTGATACAGATTGTCGCCTACCGCGATGACGGAGGCCGTGTAAACCGTGGAACCATCCTCCAGGACGGCTGCAGGGTTTTCTTTTTTTATGCTTTTTTCGGGATTGTCTCCGGAAATGACCGAAACGGAGGTTCCTTCGTCGGTCCGGGTTGTGGAAAAGGGATTTGCCGTACCGGCTTTTTCTGCCTGATGCAGAAGGAAAATGCGATAACCGATAAAACCAAAGGACAGGACAAAGAACAGGATGGTGATCACGGCTGCGATGCGGTTGAAAAGAGATTTTTTATGCTTCATGGAAGATACCTCGGCAGGGTTGCGTGAATAACAGGGTGTATACAAACATTATATCGAATAAAATGGGAAAGTAAAGCCGTCAAAATGAGTATGAATCAGGTTGTGTGATGACGAGGGTTTTTGTATACTGATGATGAGGAACGTGAGGACGATTGCTGCAAAAGCAGTCATAGAGCGAAAGGAAAAGGAGATCACGGTGAAAGCATTATTTATCGGAGGAACGGGAACCATCAGTACGGCGATCATAAAGCGTCTTGTCAATGAGCTGGACTGGGAAGTCTGGATCCTGAACCGGGGGAACCGGAGCAGTGTGCTGCCGGAGGGCGTGCATCAGATCGTCGCGGATATCAACGATGAGGCGGATGTGGCAGAGAAGATCAAGGATCTGTTTTTTGACACGGTCTGCGAGTTTATCGGTTTCAAAGTGGAGGCGGTGGAAAGAGATTACCGGCTGTTTAAGGGGAAAACCAGACAATACATCTATATAAGCTCCGCATCAGCCTATCACAAACCGGCTGTGAGCTATATCATCACCGAGGGAACCACGCTCGCCAATCCCCACTGGCAGTATTCCAGAGACAAGATCAAAAGCGAGGAGTTTCTGATGAAGAAATACCGGGAGGAGGGGTTCCCGGTGACGATCGTGCGGCCGAGTCACACCTACGATGAGCGCAGCATTCCCATGGGCGTGCACGGAAACAACGGTTCCTGGCAGGTGATCCGGCGGATGCTGGAGGGAAAGCCGGTGATCATTCACGGCGATGGATCATCCCTGTGGACATTGACCTTCAACAAGGATTTTGCCATCGGCTTTACGGGGCTGATGGGGAACCGGCATGCCATCGGGGAAGCGTTCCAGATCACCGGGGATGAGACCCTGACCTGGGATCAGATCTATGCGACGATCGCGGATGCTCTGGGTGTGGAACTGAAGGCGGTTCATGTCTCGTCTGAATTTCTGGCGGCGGCCGGAGAGAAGATGGGATATGACTTTGAAGGCGGACTGATCGGAGACAAGGCGGTTTCGGTGGTGTTTGACAACCGAAAGCTGAAACGGGCCGTGCCGGACATGCAGACCACGGTCCGCTTCGACCAGGGCGTCCGGATCGCCCTTGACTATATTCTGGCTCACTCGGAGGAGTGCCAGAAGGAGGATCCGGAATTCGACGCCTGGTGTGATAAGGTGATCGATGTGATGGAGAAAGCGAAAGCGGAATTTTAACAGCGGCTGTCTCCGAGGAAGCCGATGATGACAAGGCTTGCGCCGGTATGGGTCCCGATCATGGGGCCGGCGTTGCTGATCATGATGTTTTTGTAGCCTTGTTCTTTGACAAGATTTGCCACATAGGCGGCGTCTTCGGGCACATTTCCGTGGCAGATCATCACGACGTTGTCAAGGTTCTCGGCTTTGCGGGAGCCTTCGTGCTCTTTCATGAAATCCACCAGGTATGCCAGGGATTTCTTGCGGCCATGGAGCTTTTTCGTCACCTGAAGTTTTCCTTCGTCGTCCACAATGAGGAAGGGTTTGATGGAAGCGAGGGTGCCGAGGATGGCGCTGCTTCTGGATACACGGCCGCCTCTCCACAGATCGAACAGGTTGTCGACGGTGATGGCAAGCAGACAGTGCTTTGCGTTTTCACGGCACCATGCGACGGTTTCGGCAAAGCTTTTTCCCTCGTCCCGGAGTCTGGCGGCATGCCATACGAGGAGGCCTTCGCCCAGGGATCCGCTGAGGCTGTCCACCACTTCGATCTTTTTATCCGGATATTTCTGCATGATCTCTTCCGCGGCGGTCCGGACACTGGCGACCGTCCCGGAAAGGCCGGAAGAAAGGCCGACATACAGGAATTCATCTGTATCCCGGATATGTTCTTCAAAGTACTCCTTTGCATCCTCCGGGTTGATCTGGGAGGTGGTGGGTTTAGCGCCTTCCTTTACCATTTTATAAAATTCAGGAGCCGGAAGATGGACATCTTTTCCGTTGATGACCTTCCCGTCGAGGATGGTGGAAAGGTACATGCAGTCGATCTTATTTTCGGCGAGATAATTCAAGGGAAGATCGGCCCCGTTATCTGTAATGATCTTGAACATTCTGAAACCTCCTGATGAAAGTCTGTCCGGGGCAAAAAGCCCGGCAGATACCATTATACTATGTGATGGCTTGCTTGTAAACAGATATAGATAAAAAAGCGATATTATGTAGAATTAAATACTATGTACGTTGCAGGAATCTTTGATCTGCAGCCGGAACCGGTTCATTCCAAAAAGAAAGGAACGGAGTTCCATGACGATCGAGGAGATGAGAAACCTGTATGGAGAGGAATGAAAGGAGAAAAGGATGAAAGTATTATTGTTGAACGGAAGTCCCCATGTTCATGGCTGTACGGCCACAGCCCTGGAAGAGATGATCAGGGTTTTTGAAGAGGAAGGCATGGAGACCGAGCTGATCCAGGTGGGAAACAAAAGTATCCGGGGGTGTGTGTCCTGCGGATCCTGTGAAGAGAAAGGAAAGTGTGTATTTGACGATCTGGTGAACGAGACGGCACCGAAGTTTGAAGCGGCGGACGGTCTGGTTGTGGGCAGCCCGGTGTACTACGGCTCGCCCAACGGAACGATCCTTTCCTTTATGGACAGGCTGTTTTACAGCACCTCTTTTTCCAAGCATCTGAAGGTCGGTGCGTCGGTGGTCAGCTGCCGCCGGGGCGGAAACACGGCCAGCTTTGACGTGCTGAACAAGTATTTTACCATCAGTCAGATGCCGGTGGCATCCTCCAACTACTGGAATCAGGTGCATGGCTTTTCCGCGGAGGACGTAAAGAAGGATCTGGAAGGTCTGCAGACCATGCGGAACCTTGCCCGGAATATGGCTTTTATGATCAGGGCTTTTGCAGACGCGAAAGAAAAATACGGCGTACCGGCCATGGAGAGAGGAGCCTTCACCAGCTTCCCGGACGGGAAATAAAAAAATGGGGTCAGATTCCGTGTCAGACACGGGGCCTGACCCCATTTTGGCAAATCACAAAACCGGACAATTTTTCCCATGCTGGTCAATTTTCTTTTCACCCTGACATCATTATAATGATCGTATACGGATGACTCTGTCGTACAGGAGGTATTTATGCGGTACGGGCATTTTGACAATGAAAACAAAGAATATGTGATCGACCGGGTGGATCTGCCGGTTTCCTGGACCAACTATCTGGGGGTCCGGGATATGTGCGCTGTTCTGAACCACACTGCCGGAGGGTATATCTTTTATCAGTCCCCGGAGTATCACCGGATCACGCGCTTCCGGGGGAACGCCGTTCCCATGGACCGGCCGGGACATTATGTGTATCTGCGGGACGATGAGGATGGAGATTACTGGAGCATTTCCTGGCAGCCGGTAGGAAAGCCTCTGGATCAGGCAAAATACTGCTGCCGGCATGGCATGTCCTACTCGGTCTACGAATGCGGATACCGGGGAATCTCCGCATCCCAGAAGATGTCGGTGGCCATGGAGGATCCGGTGGAGATCTGGGATGTGACGATCCGGAATGAGGACAGCAGAGAGCGGAAAATCAGTGTTTTTTCTTATCTGGAGTTTTCCTTCCATCACATCGAGATGGACAACAAGAACTATCAGATGAGCCTGTACGCTGCAGGATCCTCCTATGAGAAGGGGATCATCGAACATGATCTGTTCTATGAGGAATTCGGATATCAGTTTTTCACTGCGGATTTTGATCCGGACGGATATGACTGTCTGCGGGACCGCTTCATCGGACCCTACAGGACGGAGACAAATCCGCTGGGAGTGGAGAAGGGAAGCCTTTCCGGGAGCAGTGAGCTGGGGGGAAATCATTGCGGTGCCCTTCATAAGCGTCTGACTCTGGCGCCGGGGGAAGAGGTCCGGCTGATCTTTCTGCTCGGTGAGGGCCGACGGGAGAACGGCGTCAGGATGAGACAGAAATATGGGAATCCGGCTGCCGTGGACACGGTTTACCATCAGCTGAAAAGCTTCTGGGATGAAAAACAGGCCCGGATGCAGGTCCGGACACCGGATGAGGGTATGAATACGCTGCTGAATATCTGGACTTTGTACCAGGCGGAGATCAATGTGATGTTCTCCCGTTTCGCATCCTTTATCGAGGTGGGCGGGCGTACCGGCCTGGGATACCGGGATACGGCCCAGGATTCCATGATGGTGATCCATTCCAATCCGGAAAAATGCCGTCAACGAATCGTGGAGCTGCTGCGGGGACTGGTGAGCA
>CAMOUV010000139.1 GCA_946626695.1 uncultured Blautia sp. | reverse complement strand
AGGATCCGGCTGATCATATGATCACGCACCTGAATCTCCTTCTCTGCCCTGTCCGCCATGGTACGCGCCGCACGCTCTGCTGCGATCCCGTACCCGACGATCCCGGGAACATTCTCGGTACCGGCTCTTCTCTTCCGTTCCTGCGCTCCGCCGTGTACGAAGGAGCGAATCTTTACACCCTTCCGGATGTACAGAAAACCGATGCCCTTGGGACCGTTGATCTTGTGTCCGCTGGAGCTCAGCATATCGATGTTCATCTCATCCACGTTGATGGGAACCTGCCCGAAGGCCTGCACCGCATCGGTGTGGAACAGAATCCCCTTTTCATGGGCGATGGCTCCGATCTCCCTGATGGGTTCGATGGTGCCGATCTCATTATTGGCAAACATGACCGAAATCAGAATGGTCTCCGGCGTGATGGCGGCGCGCACCGCTTCCGGCGATACAAATCCGTTTTCATCCACATCCAGATAGGTGATCCTGGCACCGCACTGTTTTTCCAGATATTCACAGGTATGAAGGATGGCATGATGCTCGATCTTCGTCGTTATGATATGGTTTCCTTTGGAGCCGTAGGCTTCCAGGGTCGCTTTCAAGGCCCAGTTGTCCGACTCCGAACCGCCGGCGGTAAAATAGATCTCTTCCTTCCTGGCGCCCAGCACATCGGCGATCCGGCCTCTGGCCTCGCTGATGGCTTCTTTGCTCTTCGAAGAAAAATCATAGATGCTGGAGGGGTTTCCGTAGTACTCGCTGAAGTAAGGGAGCATCCCCTCCACCACCTCCGGTGCGGTTTTTGTCGTTGCTGCATTGTCGAGATAAATCATCCTGCTCATCGTATATGTCCTCCTTCCAGGATCTCCTCGGTTGTCTCCATGCTCCGGATCTTCCGGCTGTCGTTGATCAGCTCGCTCAGCATCATGGTATCCACAGCATTGTTTATGCTTTCATTGATACGCTGCCACACAAATCTGGCCACGCAAAGATCGGCGCCTGTACATCGTTCCTCGGCCGTACTTCCCGTACATGCGGCTTCCCCCGTATTTCCCGGGCAGTGTACCGCATTCAGATCTCCTTCCAGCACCCGCAGGACCGCACCCACCGAAATCTGCCGTGGATCCATCCCCAGCCGGTAGCCTCCCGTCGCGCCGCGGCTGCTGGTCACAAAACCGGCTTTCCGCAGCTTTGCGATCAGCTGTTCCAGATAGCTTACCGAGATCTTCTGCCGGGCTGCAATGCTCTGCAGAGAAACCGTGTCTTCCTCACTGTTCAGTCCCAGATCGATCAGCGCCCGAAGTCCGTAAACGGCTCTGGTTGAAAGCTTCATTCGATCACCTCACTTAAGTCCGAGTATTTTTGTCGGAATTCGACTATCACTTTAGCAGATTCGGGTCATCCTGTCAACCATAATTCCGATGATTTTGGTATGGTTTGATTTTTGTACATTTAGGGGTACGATTTACGCCCTTGCTTTGTCCGTACCTCTCGACAATTCGGACGGAATCGTATATAATAGTACGGAATTTGTACATCGGTTTTATGAAAGGAATTAGTATGGGATTTGAATTTAAGAAAAAATTACCGACACCTGAGGAGATACGCAGTCAATATCCCATCGATCAGGAGATACGGGCGCTGAAGGAGCGCCGGGACTGCGAGATCCGGAAGGTTTTTACAGGAGAAAGCGACCGGTTTCTCGCCATCATCGGCCCCTGCTCCGCCGACAATGAGGATGCGGTCTGTGATTACCTCACCCGTCTTCGCAAGGTTCAGGACAAAATCGCCGATAAGGTGCTGATCATTCCCCGGGTGTATACCAACAAGCCCCGCACCACCGGAGAGGGGTACAAAGGAATGATGCACCAGCCGGATCCGGAGAAAAAGCCGGACCTGCTGGCTGGCCTCGTCGCGATCCGTAAGATGCATATCCGGGCTATCCGGGAAAGCGGCTTTACCTGTGCGGATGAAATGCTTTACCCCGAAAACTATCGTTACCTTTCCGACATTCTTTCGTATGTCGCCGTAGGAGCCCGGTCGGTGGAGGATCAGCAGCATCGTCTGACGGTCAGCGGCATGGACGTCCCCGCCGGCATGAAGAACCCCACCAGCGGTGATATCGCGGTCATGCTGAATTCCGTGGTAGCCGCCCAGGCAGGCCACAGCTTCATCTACCGCAGCTGGGAGGTGGAGACCACCGGCAATCCCCTGGCCCACACCATCCTTCGCGGGGCCGTGAACAAGCACGGAGAGTCTATCCCCAACTATCACTATGAGGATCTCCGCCTCCTGCAGGAGAAATATGAAAAGAAGAACCTGAAGAATCCGGCCTGCATCGTGGACACCAACCATTCCAACTCCAACAAGCAGTATGAGCAGCAGATCCGGATCGCCCGGGAGGTTCTTCACAGCCGGAATGTCGACGCCAAGATCCACAGCCTGGTAAAGGGTCTGATGATCGAGAGCTATATCGAACCCGGCGCCCAGAAGATCGGCGTGGATCATGTGTACGGAAAATCCATCACCGATCCCTGCCTGGGATGGGACGAATCCGAAAGGCTTCTGTATACCATTGCTGAAATGTGCTGAAAAGACAAGTCAAGGGGACAGGTTCCGCGACTCATTTTTCCGTAGTGAAAAACGAGTCGCGGAACCTGTCCCCATTGTCTCATCTCAGCTCCTCGGATGCGCTTTCATATACACATCCCGCATCCGGGAAACATTCATATTCAGATATACCTGGGTGGTGGAGATGTCCGAGTGTCCCAGCATCTCCTGGACGCTCCGCACATCCGCTCCGTTCTGCAGCATGTGGACCGCGAAGGAATGGCGTAGGGTGTGGGGGGTGATATCTCTCCGGATCCCGGCTTCATCCGCATATCCCTTCAGGACTTTCCAGAAGCCCTGTCGGCTCATGGGTTTGCCGGAGCAGTTGGTGAAGAGAGCTCCCACCTCGGCTTCCTTCACAAAAACGGGACGTCCTTCCTTCAGATAACGGGACAGGGCATCCCGGCTGATGCTGCCTATGGGGATTACCCGTTCCTTATGATCCGCATGACAGGTGACGAAGGAAAGCCGCAGATTGACGTCCTTCACCTCCAGATGGATCAGCTCGCTCACCCGCATTCCCGTGGCATACAGAAGCTCCAGCATGGCGCTGTCACGAAGGCCTTTGGCTGTTGCCGTGTCCGGCTGACGCAGAAGGCGCTCCACCTCCGAAACCGTCAGGATCTCGGGGGCTTTCTTTTCTACCTTGGGCGGCCGGAGCGCTTCGGAGGGATCGCTCTCGATCCTCCGCTCCTTATAAAAAAAATGGAACAGAGCCCGGATGGAAGCCACGCTTCGCGATATGGTGGAAGAAGCGAAGTTCTCTTCCTGCATGTATCTCATGTACTCTTCCAGATCACGCTCTCTCACCTCGGTAAAGCTGCCGATCCCCCTTTCCTGCAGAAATCCGGCAACCTTCTTCAGATCCCGCTGGTAAGAGACCTCCGTGTTGTAAGAGGTTCCCTTCGTATTGTGCAAAAACGCGATAAACTCCCTTATTTCTCTCTCCATTTTCCCTTGCCCGCTCTTTCCTTAACATTTTTGCAATAATTTTAATAAATTATTAAGCTTATGAGTGTATTATACCTGTTGTTTAACATAAAATCAACAACTTTTTTCACGTCAAAATCGTTGAAAATGCTTGAAAAACGGGCTTTTCTCAACTTCTAGTGGTTAACATATATGTTACAAACAATATATTGAGAAATATTTATTTAATTTTTTTGAAATATTTTTGTCGGTCCGGTTTACCATGGTTATGGCGGGTGTAAGACAACAGGAAGGGAACGGTCCCTGCTGCTGTTTCACCGCAAACTCTGACGGGCGCAAAAAAACGGGGCAACCCCGAAAGGGTTGTCCCGTTTTTCTTTACTTTGCATAATCAACAGCTCTGCTTTCCCGTATCACGTTAACCTTGATCTGGCCCGGATACTCGAGCTCCGCTTCAATCTGCTTGGCAATATCTCTTGCAAGAAGAACCATATCTGCATCGCTGACATGTTCAGGAACGACCATGACACGAATCTCACGGCCCGCCTGGATTGCAAAGGATTTTTCGACTCCCTTGAATTCGTTGGCGATATCTTCAAGCTGCTTGAGTCTGTTGGTGTATGTCTCCAGTGTTTCCCTGCGGGCGCCTGGTCTTGCGGCAGAAATTGCATCTGCGGCCTGAACGATACAGGCTACCAGGGATTCCGGTTCCACATCTCCGTGATGTGCGGCAACCGCATTGATCACAACCGGAGACTCTTTGTATTTCTTACAAAGATCCACACCGATCTGAATATGGGAGCCTTCCACCTCATGGTCGATGGACTTGCCGATATCATGCAGCAGGCCGGCCCGTTTGGCGACACGTACATCCGCCCCCACTTCTCCGGCGATCAGACCGGAAAGCTGTGCGACCTCGATGGAATGCTTCAGGGCATTCTGCCCGTAGCTGGAACGGAACTTCATTCTGCCCAGCAGCTTAATCAGCTCCGGATGGATTCCGTGGACACCCACGTCCATAGCGGCCGTCTCGCCTTCCTCGCGGATCTGGGTTTCGACTTCCTTCTGTGCCTTCTCCACCATTTCCTCGATGCGGGCGGGATGGATCCGTCCATCCACGATCAGCTTCTCCAGGGCGACACGGGCCACCTCCCGTCGTACCGGATCGAAGGAAGAAAGAACCACCGCCTCCGGTGTATCGTCGATGATCAGATCCACACCGGTCATGGTTTCCAGTGTGCGGATATTCCGGCCTTCCCGGCCGATGATCCGTCCCTTCATCTCGTCGCTGGGAAGCTGTACCACCGAGATTGTAGCCTCGGAGACATGATCCACCGCGCACTTCTGGATCGCGTTGACCACATATTCCTTGGCCTTTTTGCCGGCGTCTTCCTTGGCTCTGCTCTCCAGTTCCTTGTAGAGCCTTGCCACATCGACCTTGACATCGTCTTCCACCGATTTGAGCAGTTCCTGCTTTGCCTCTTCAGAGGTCAGGCCGGAAACACGTTCCAGTTCCTTTACTCCCTTCAGCTCAAGCTCTTCTACTTTTTTCTCCTTTTTCTGCAGTTCTGCAATACGTGCCTGACACTCTGCTTCGCGTTTCTCCACTGCATCCGCTTTCTTGTCCACGGATTCCTCTTTGGCAAGGACCCGCTTCTCATACTTCTGCAGCTCATTTCTTCGTTCCTTTGTTTCTTTTTCCAGTTCGTTTTTGGTCTTCAGTGATTCTTCTTTTACTTCCAATAAGGCTTCGCGCTTTTTAGCCTCGGCGTTCTTGATCGCCTCGTCTATAATGCTACGGGCCTTATCTTCCGCTGTTCCGACGACCTCAGCATCCGCTTTAACCTTCCGGTCAACGGCGATTTTGCTGGTAAGAGGAACCGCAATAAGCAGGGTGACCACGATTGCGACAACCACAGCAATGATTGTGCCTGTCACAGGAGCACCTCCTTATTTAGTTTTCATTGTACGCTAAAAAAATACAACAATACAAGTTTAAATGCTTTTGACAATTATGTCAAGTCATTTTTCAGCGCC
>CAMOUV010000138.1 GCA_946626695.1 uncultured Blautia sp. | reverse complement strand
GAGGATGAGACTACCGCATATATCGGGATCACCGACTATGCGCAGGATCAGCTGGGAGATCTGGTATTTGCCAATCTGCCGGAAGAGGGAGATTCCCTGACTGCAGGTGAAGCTTTTGCGGATGTGGAATCCGTGAAGGCTGTATCCGATGTGCTGAGCCCGGTGACCGGGACTGTTGCAGAGGTAAATGAGGAGCTGGCGGATGCCCCGCAGATGATGAACGAGACTCCCTATGAGGCCTGGTTTGTAAAAGTGACCGATATCACCGAGACCGAGGATCTGATGACAGCAGAAGAATATCAGGCATTTATCGCCGAATAAAAAGAAAGGTGAAAACTATGGGCAGTTATGTTCCGAACACCCCTGCCGAGCAGCAGGAAATGCTGAAGGAATGCGGCTACTCGGGCTTTGACGATCTGTATCTGGATATTCCGGAGAGTGTCCGTCTGAAAGAGCCCCTTGCCATTCCGGAAGCAAAAGCAGAGCTCACCGTACGGCGGATCATGGAGGATATGGCGGACAAAAACGTCATCTACCGGCACATTTTCCGCGGTGCAGGAGCCTATAATCATTATATCCCCGCAATTGTGGATACCATTGCGAACAAAGAAGAATTCCGTACGGCCTACACCCCCTATCAGGCGGAGATCAGCCAGGGAGTTCTGCAGACGATCTTTGAGTATCAGACCGACATCTGCGAATTAACCGGCATGGAAGCCAGCAATGCCAGCGTCTACGACGGAGCCGTGGCGGCGGCGGAGGCCTGCGAAATGTGCCGCGACCGCAAACGCAGCACCATCCTTGTATCCGAAACGGTGGATCCGAAGATCCTGTCGGTGGTGAAGACCTACAGCTTCGGCCGGGATGTGAAAGTGCTTACCGTGCCGGAGAAGGACGGCGTTACCGATCTGGAAGCGTTAAAGGAGCTTCTGACGGCCGATGTGTCCTGCCTTCTGCTGCAGCATCCGAATTATTTCGGCAATCTGGAGCCGGTGGAAGAGGCGGTGGAAGCCGTCCATGCAGCCGGTGCCAAGGTGATCGAAAGCTGCAATCCGGTCTCGCTGGCTCTCCTGAAGACGCCCGGCGAGTATGGCGTGGATATCGCGGTGGGAGAAGGCCAGCCGCTGGGCATGCCCCTTTCCTTCGGCGGACCGTATCTTGGATTTATGGCAGCGGGTCAGAAGATGATGCGTAAGCTTCCCGGAAGGATCGTAGGCCAGACCGTTGATTCAGAAGGAAACCGCACCTACGTGCTGACCCTGCAGGCACGGGAGCAGCACATCCGGAGAGAGAAGGCCTCCTCCAACATCTGTTCCAACGAAGCGCTCTGCGCTCTGCGCGCAGCAGCCTATCTGGCAGCCATGGGTCCGGAGGGCTTTAAGGAAGCGGCTGTACAGTGTACCTCCAAGGCGCATTATCTGCAGGCAAAACTTGCAGAGGCAGGTGTCGTACCTGCTTATCCGGAGAAAGAATTTTTCCATGAATTTGTGACCGTCTGCAAGGATGAAAAGAAAGTCCTGGAAGCCCTTGCGGCGGAAGGAATCCTCGGCGGACTTCCCCTGGGAGACGAAAGGATCCTATGGTGCGCCACGGAGATGAACACGAAAGAAGAGATGGACAGGGTCGCTGCCATCTGTAAGGAGGTGACCGGGGCATGAAACTGGTATTTGAACGAAGCAGAGCCGGAAGAGGAACACAGTATCTTCCGAAATGCGATGTCCCGGAACGGCTTCCGAAGGCACCGCGCCGGGAAAAGACCATGCATCTTCCCGAGCTTCCGGAAACGGAAGTGGACCGCCATTATACCGAGCTGGCCAAACAGACCCATGGGGTCAATGACGGATTTTATCCCCTTGGCTCCTGCACCATGAAATACAATCCCCAGATCAATGAAGAAATGGCAGCTCTCCCAGGCTTTACCCGGATCCATCCCCTGCAGGATGCACAAACCACGAAAGGCTGTCTGGAGCTGGAAGAAACCCTGGAGAAATATCTTTGCGAGATCACCGGCATGGACGCGGTTTCCCTGCAGCCCGCAGCCGGCGCCCACGGAGAGTTTACAGGACTTCTTCTGATCAAAGCGTATCATCGGGAGAAGGGCGATCTGAAGAGAACGAAGATCATCGTACCGGATTCCGCTCACGGGACCAACCCCGCCAGCGCGGCGATGGCCGGCTTTGACGTGGTAAGCATTGCCTCGGACGATAAGGGCTGTGTGGATCTGGAAGCTCTGAAAGCGGCGGTCGGCGAGGATACCGCCGGACTGATGCTGACCAACCCCAACACGGTTGGACTGTTTGACCCGAACATCCTGGAGATCACGAAGATCGTCCATGAGGCAGGCGGCCTTTGCTATTACGACGGTGCCAACCTGAACGCGGTCATGGGCATCGCCCGTCCCGGCGACATGGGCTTTGATGTGGTTCATGTGAACCTGCACAAAACCTTCTCTACGCCTCACGGCGGCGGCGGTCCGGGAAGCGGACCCAGCGGCTGCAAGGCCTTCCTGGCAAAATATCTGCCGGGGAAGGACAGTCCGGAGAGCATCGGAAACGTGCGTTCCTTCGGAGGCAATTTCCTTGTGGCGGTAAAGGCTCTGGCCTATATCCTTTCCATCGGCCGAGAGGGCGTGCCGGCTGCGGCTGAAAATGCGGTCCTGAACGCCAATTATATGAAGGAAAAGCTGAAGGATATCTTCCCGTTGGCCTATGACCGGACCTGTATGCACGAATTTGTCATCTGCCTGGAAGAGCTGAAGCATCAGACCGGTGTATCTGCCCTGGATGTGGCCAAGGCCATGCTGGATCACGGCATTCATCCGCCGACGATGTACTTCCCGCTCATCGTCCATGAAGCTCTGATGGTGGAGCCCACGGAAACAGAGACGAAGGAGACACTGGACGAAGCGATCCGGATCTTCCGCGATATCTATGACGAAGCGATCCAACATCCGGAAACGATGCATGAGAAGCCGATCCATACCCCGGTCCGCAGACCGGACGAGGTGCTGGCAGCCCGGAATCCGGTGATCCGTTATGATTTCGAGGCTTAGTCTGTTTCGCGAGACGGTCCCGAACGGCAGGATTCTGCAGACTGGTTCGGCCGGATCCGCCGACTTTCAAAGGGACGAGGGGCTGGACGCGGGAATCGTTTTTTGCCCGTATCACAATCTGGCGATGGAGAAGTATCTGACCTTCCATGTACAGGAAGGGCAGTGCATTCTGTACCTGTGGCAGAACCGTCATACGGTGGTGATCGGTAAAAACCAGAATGCCTGGAAAGAATGCAAAGTCCATACACTTGAAGAAGACGGCGGGTATCTTGCCCGCCGTCTTTCGGGTGGGGGAGCCGTGTATCACGATCTGGGAAACCTGAACTTTACCTTCTGTGTGCGGAAACCGGACTATGATGTTTCCCGGCAGCTGGAGGTGATCCTGCAGGCTGTCCGTGCCCTGGGGGTGCCGGCAATAAAGACCGGTCGGAACGATCTGACGGCGGATGGACGGAAGTTCAGCGGCAATGCGTTCTACGAAAGCGGAGAATTCTGTTATCATCACGGTACATTGATGATGGACGTGGACAAGGACGAGCTGTCCTGCTATCTGCAGGTGGATCCGGAAAAGCTGAAAGGCAAGGGCGTGGACTCGGTCCGTTCGAGGGTGGTCAATCTGAAGGAATACTGTCCGGACATCACGGCGGATCTTCTTGCCGGGAGCCTGAGGACGGCTTTTTCGGACGTATATGGACTGCAGGCAGAGGAGCTGGAGGACTCATTCTTTTCGGGTGAGGCGCCGGAAGAGATTCAGAAAGATACAGAGCTTTTTTCCTCGCCGGAGTGGCTGTATGGTCGGAACCTTCCCTTCACTCACCGGTTATCTGAACGTTTTGAGTGGGGTGGGGTTGAAATCCTGCTGCAGGTGAACCGGGGAATCATAGAGGACTGTATCTGTCATACGGATGCCATGGATCCTGCTCTGGCAGACAGACTGTCGGGATGCTTTCAGAAACATCGCTATAATAAGAACGAATTGAAGAAATCGCTTGACAGGGCATCATTGTTATTCGGGCAGCATAGACCAATGGTTCTTGATATCAAAGCGCTTTTTGAAAGAGAACTCTGAGGGAAAGGAAGCCTTTGATACCGCCCTGCCGATATGGATGTTGATGTTATCGTAAACGAAATAAATCATTTTATCTACGATTTCCCCAGCCGGAGAATGATTGCTGGTTTGAACAGGCTCAAACCGCAATTGCTTTCCTCGCTTACCAAAAAAAGAGGTGTGAAATGAGAGAATATGATCTTGTGATCATCGGCGCAGGCCCCGGCGGATACGAAACCGCTCTGGAGGCAGCTGGAACCTATGGAATGAAGACAGCCCTGATCGAGAAAGAAGCCTTGGGCGGCACCTGCCTGAACCACGGCTGCATTCCGACCAAGACGCTGCTGCATTCGGCGGACCTGTACCGGCAGATGAAGGAGTGTGACCGCTTCGGCCTTCACGCGGAGGGCGTTTCTTTCGATATGGAGAAGATCCAGGACCGCAAGACAGAGGTGCTGGATACCCTTCGTTCCGGGATCGCGATGCTGATGAAACAGAAGAAAGTGGATGTGATCGAAGGAACCGGAAGGATCCTGGATCCCCATACGGTGGAAGTAAGCGCTCCGGATGGAGCCGCAAAAACACTGGATACAGAGTATATCCTGATCGCCACCGGCTCGAAGGCAGCCATGCCGCCGATTCCCGGCGCCGACCTTCCCGGCGTGGTGACCAGCGATGAGCTGCTGGAGAAGAGAGATCTTCCCGGCCATCTCCTGATCATCGGAGGCGGCGTGATCGGCATGGAATTTGCTTCGGTTTACAGTGCCTTCGGCGTGAAGGTGACTGTTCTGGAGGCGCTGCCAAGGATTATTTCCAATATGGACAAGGAGCTTTCCCAGAGCCTGAAGATGCTGATGAAGAAGCGCGGGGTCACAATAACCACCGGCGCCCGGGTCGAAGAGATCCATGAGGCTCCGGGCAAAGAAGGATGGCTGGAGTGTATTTATACGGAAAAAGACAAACCCCAGACGGTCCAGGCGGACTGCATCCTGATCTGTACCGGCCGCCGTCCGAATACGGAAGGACTGTTCGGACCGGATTTCACGGCAGAGACCGAAAGAGGACGGATTCTGACTGATCCGGACGGTCGGACCAGCGTGCCCGGCATCTACGCCATCGGAGATGTGACCGGCGGTATGATGCTTGCGCACGCCGCGACCGCCATGGGACGGAACGCGCTTGCAGCTATGAAGCAGATTCCGGCTCCGGTCCGTCAGGATGTGATCCCCTCCTGTATCTACACCGATCCGGAGATCGCCTCGGTGGGGATCACCATCGAGCAGGCCGGAAATCTGGGAATCGACGCGGACAGCCATAAGATCGTCATGTCCGCCAACGGAAAGACAGTCCTCTCCGCCCAGGAGAGAGGCTTTATCAAGGTGGTCTACGAGAAAGAGACCCGGAAGATCCTCGGCGCTCAGATGATGTGCGCCCGGGCTTCCGATATGATCAGTGAATTCGCCGAGGCGATCGTGCACGGACTCACCATGGAACAGATGTTCAGCGTGGTCCGGCCGCACCCTACCTTCTGTGAAGCTATCACGGAAGCGTGCAGATAACGAAAAAATGGGACGACAGGTATTTCGG
>CAMOUV010000137.1 GCA_946626695.1 uncultured Blautia sp. | reverse complement strand
ACCGAGTGTGCACTTCGTGTCATGGCAGGCCAGGAACTTCCGAGAGTCGTGGCAACTCCGCAGGCTCTGATCGATTCCGAGAATGTTGATACCGAAGCTGCAGAGATCATCGGCTGGACCGACGCAACCTTCGTAGCCGCTGAATAAGTGAGACGAAGAAACAGAATTCTGAAGTAGAGTATTGAAGAGGGGCTGTTGCATGATGAGAAACAAAATGCGGCAGCCCCTTCAAAGAAGGAGGCAGACGTGGCAAAGGCGGTTGAATTTGTCAAGATAAATAAACGCTTCCCGGGAGTCCATGTACTGAAAGACATTTCCTTCTCGGTCGAAGAAGGTGAGGTTCACGCGCTCTTGGGAGAAAACGGTGCGGGAAAATCCACCCTGCTGAACATTCTGCACGGTGTATATCCGGAATATGAAGGCTCCGTGATCCTGCACGGAAAAGAAGTGCATTTTAAGGATGCCAACGATGCGATCGTGAACGGAAATATCTCCAAGGTGCACCAGGAGACCCTGGTGGTGAAGGATCTGACGGTCGGACAGAATGTAACGCTGGGATATGAGCCGAAGAAGGGCATGTTCGTGGATTTTGCGAAGATGAACAGTGATGTGGATGCGATCTTGAATGAACTGAACTGTAAGTTTTCGGCAGCGGACCTGGTAGCCAATCTGACCTCCGGTGAGATGCAGATGCTTGCGATCGCAAGAGCGCTCTATCATCACTCCAACATCATTTCCCTGGATGAGCCGACGGCTTCCCTGACCCTGAAGGAGACGGATGCCCTGTTCGAGGTTATCCGCAAGCTGAAGGCGCAGGGCGTTACGATCCTGTATGTAAGCCACCATCTGGAGGAAATCTTCCAGATCTGTGACCGGGCTTCCATCCTTCGGGACGGCGAGTACATCGAAACCCTGGATATCGCGAACACCACCCGGGACGAGCTGATCCATTCCATGGTCGGCCGGAATGTGTCCGCGGTGGCAGGCAGACTGAAACCCAGCCCCAGGACGGACGAGGTGGTTCTGAAGGTGGAGCATCTTTCCAGCGGAGACAACTTTGAGGACGTCAGCTTTGAGCTGCATAAGGGAGAGATCCTCGGATTTTTCGGACTGGTCGGCGCAGGCCGTACCGAAGTCATGCGCACCATTTTCGGGGCAGACCGGAAGACCGGAGGCGAGGTGTACCTTCATGGCAAAAAGCTGGACAATGTCTGGAACACGACAAAGGCGCTTCACGCGGGACTTGGCCTGGTGCCGGAAGACCGGAAGACCCAGGGCTTCATGGCTTTATCCAACAACACAGACAACATCGCGATCTCCAGTCTGGAAAAATACATGACCGGTCTTTTCGTAGATGAAAACAAAAAGAACAAAAACGCAGCGCATTATTTTGAGGAAATGGATGTTCATCCCCGGCGTATCGACTATCTGACCAAGAACATGTCCGGCGGAAATCAGCAGAAGGTCATCCTGAGCCGCTGGATGTCTGCTGAAACAGAAATTCTGATCTTCGACGAGCCGACCAAGGGCGTGGACGTGGCCGCAAAGGCTGAGATCTATCGTCTGATGGAGGACATGGTGGCCCAGGGCAAGAGCCTGATCGTCGTCTCCTCCGAGCTGCCTGAGGTGATGGGCCTCAGTGACCGGCTGATCATCATGAGCGAGGGCAGGATCACCGGTGAGCTGACCAATAAGGATGATTATATCGAAGATGTCATCATGAACTACGCCATAGGAGGAAATTGAGATGAGCCGATTTATCAATAAGAACAAAAGAGAGCTGGTTGTCTTCCTGGCAACCATCGCCATGGGCGCTGTATTTACGATCATGAACCCCGCCTTTATCAAATGGAACAACATTCTGACCGTTTTCCAGCAGATGGTATTGAACGGCGTGCTCGCAGTTGGTATCATGTTCGCAATCATCACCGGCGGCATCGACCTGTCCATCGGCTGTACCTATGCCATCACCGGTATCTGTGTGGCCTGGTGTACCGTGCACGGCGTGAATCCGCTGATCGCCATCCTGCTGGGTCTGATCATCGGTGCGGTCCTCGGTGCCTTCAACGGTTTTCTGGTGACCGGCCTCAAGCTTCAGCCCTTCATCGCCACACTGGGTACCATGAGTCTGTATCGTGGTATTGCCTACGTTGTGACCGGCGGTATCCCCGTCACCAGTGTACCGGATTCCTACCGGAATATCTTTAACGGCAAAATGTTCGCAGGCATCCGTTTCTATGTGCTTGTGATGATCGTGATCTTCATTGTCGCCTATATCATTCTTTCCAAAACCCGTACCGGCGCCTATCTGTATGCGGTAGGCGGAAACGAAGAAGCCGCCAAGCTTTCTGGTGTAAATGTTGTCAAGACGAAATATGTCGCCTACATCGTCTGCGGCGCCTGTGCTGCCATCGCAGGCATGATCATGCTGGCTTCCCTGGGTTCCGCAGAGGCAACCGCAGGCACCGGCTATGAGACCAACGCCATCGCAGCAGCCGCCATCGGTGGAACCCGTATGGCCGGCGGCCGCGGATCTGCTCTGGGAACCTTCATCGGTGCTCTGATGCTGGCCGTCCTGAAGGTGGGTATGGTCGTCATCAACGTAGACTCCTTCTGGCAGTACATCGTGACCGGTCTGATCATCATCGTTGCTTCGTATTTTGAGTTCATGCAGGAAGACTTCAAAGCCTTTATGGCCCGGAGAAAGAACAAATAAAATTGTCTGGAAAGGGGAAAACCTATGCGCAGCAAAGTACTTGTTGTCGGCAGTATGAATTATGACATTATCCTGAAGGCGAAGAGACTTCCGGAGCAGGGAGAGACCATGCCTGTGGACGGCTGTACCTTTGCGGCCGGCGGAAAAGGAGCCAACCAGGCGGTCCAGGCCGCCAAGCTCGGGGTGGATACCTGGATGGCAGGATGCCTTGGAAATGATCCGATGGGGGACTTCCTGTACAATACAGCTGCCGGGTTCGGCCTGCAGACAGAGCATATCCGCAGAGTGGACGGCCCCACGGGACTGGGCGTGGTCCATGCCCTGGAGAACGGAAGCGTCCATGCCAGCATTGTCCGCGGAGCCAATTTTGAGATCACAAGAGACGATATCGATGCGGTCGAACCGCTTCTGGACGAAGTCGGGCTGGTGATCCTCCAGATGGAGATCCCGCTGGATATCAACCGGTATGTGATCGACAAGGCGAAGGAGCATGGCTGCAAAGTCCTGCTGAACGCAGCTCCGGCGGAACCCTTCGAAAAAGAATATCTGGCGAAATGTGACTATCTGGTGGTGAATGAGGTGGAGGCGGCCTTCTATGCGGGCCGCACCGCAGCCACTCTGGAAGAGGGCTGCGCCATGGCGTCGGAGATGGCCGCAGAGCTCCATAATACCGTGGTCATCACCATGGGAAGCGAAGGAGCCGTCGTGAGTGACGGCAGTCGCGCGGAAGCGGTTCCGTCCATGAAGGTGAAAGCCATCGAGACCACCGGAGCCGGCGATTCCTTCATCGGCGGCATCGCCTATGCCGTGACGAACGGGATGGACATCTTTGAAGCCTGCCGCTTTGCCACAAAATGCAGCGCGGTAACCGTAACGCGCCTTGGCGCACAGAATTCCATGCCGACGCTTTCTGAAATTGGATAAATCATACTGAGTCACGGGGACAGGTTCCTTGACTCACTGCTTGCAGCGAGTCAGTGAACCTGTCTCTGTGACTCATCTTTGCTTTACTTGTCCGGGATTCTGTGGTACATTTTATTTATCAGTAAAACGTATAACAGAGGTGAATTATGCTTCCATACGAAAGAAGACAACAGATCCTGCAGCTGCTGGATGAAAAGGAATTTGTAACGGTTGAGCAGATCATTTCCAGCATGGAGGGCGTGTCCGAATCCACGGTGCGCCGGGACATGAAGGCCATGGCGGACGAAGGGCTTCTGAACCTTCTGCGGGGAGGGGCCGCCAAGGTGACGGAGGGTTCCCAGGATACCATCATTCATTCCCGGATGGTGCTGAATACGGATGCGAAGGAGAAGATCGCAAGGTATGCGGCCAGTCTGGTCCGGGACGAGGAAGTGATCTATCTGGATTCGGGTTCCACACCCCTCCGGATGGTCAAATATATCCGGGATAAAAAGATCAAGATCGTCACCACGAACCTGCTGATCTTTCAGGAGATGGCAGGGGCCCGGGCGGAATGTATCGTGGTGGGAGGCGAGGTGCTTCTGGACACCGGATCGGTCGTCGGAGCACTGACGGTGTCCACCCTGGAGGATATGTATTTTGACAGAGCCTTCCTCGGCGTCACCGGTTTTTCCCAGCAGTCCGGCGTCAGCACGCCGTCCCTGCAGGAAGCCCAGAAAAAGAAAGTCGTCAAGAAGAATTCGCGTCACACCTATGTGCTGGCAGACAGCTCCAAATCCGGAAAGATCACCATGTGCAAGGTCTTCGACCTCTCCGAGGTGACCATCATCTGTGAAAAAGAGCTGGACATCCTGAAGGAATTCAAGAATCATTATATTGCGGAATAAAACAAGGCCCGGGCTGCAGTTGAAGCTGCAGATCCGGGCTTTTTTTGCTGCGGTCAGAGCGGTTTCTGTTGTAAAAATGAAATGATCAGTTCTCCCATTTTCGTGCTTCCGACAATGTAGCTGCCGTGGCTTTCGCCTTCGAGGATCATAAGCTCTGCATCGGGTATGCTCGCGGCGATCATTTCGGTATGTTCTCTTTTGACGATGTCGTCTGACCCGGCGGTGACCAGAACCGGTATCCGGATCGAGGCAAGCTCTTCTTTCGTGATATCCGGTTCGTTGATGATCATCTGGGTCAGCGAGCCGGCAACCGGGCTGAGGAACCGGATCGGATCCAGGAAAGAATCCTCAAGGCCGTCGGGCGAGACATTCGCCCCGCTGATGGCCAGGGCTCCCAGCGTACCCGGATGCCGGATCTCCGTCAACAGTCCGATGATGCCCCCGTCACTCCAGCCGTACAGGGCCGGTTTGTCGAGCTTCCATTCCTGAATGAGACAAAAGACATCGTCGGCCATGTCGGCATAGTGATATTCTTCGGCGGAGGAGCTCTTTCCCTGGCCGCGGGAATCCGGAGCGTATACACGGTATCCGGCTTCGGTGAGCTGCCGGATTTCGGTGTGAAGATCTTTGTGACTGCCTCCGTTGCCATGCAGAAGGATCACCGGATCGCCTTCCCCGGCGGTCTCGTAATAGATCGTCACACCGTTTACGGACAGGGTGTGGTGCTTCCCGATGCATCCGGCGGAAAAGAGCCGTTCCCGGTTCAGAAAGATCACAGCACCGAATGCAGCAGCGAGCAGAAGCAATACAATTCTTGTTCTTTTCACGCCCGGTTTCTCCTCATTCAACAATAATAACCGTGTATACAGGTATTGAGGACAGCGTAACCGTCAGAGAATCCTCCGCCTTTGTAACGGTAAAGTCGTCTGTCTCGCCATCCAACGTGAATACCCGGACAGTATCTCCGGCCAGACCGCTCAGTCTGATTTCAACATTCTTCTGTACCGTAATAACATCTTTTTCCTGATCATAGTCGTAATTCAGCAGATGGACAAACGTTTTTCCGTCTGCATCGTATCTCTGCATCCCGACCTGGGGAGCGGAGCATGCCGCCGTGCAGACCTGTCCGTACAGATCCCGGAAGGCGGCTTCAAACTGCGGAAAGCAGGGGGTATTCCCGGCG
>CAMOUV010000136.1 GCA_946626695.1 uncultured Blautia sp. | reverse complement strand
GCTTCTTCCAGGTCTTCTTTGGCCAGGCGGTATCGCCAGTCGCGGTAGGCTTCTTCGGTCCCGATCTCCCGAAGGCGTCCTTTTTCTTTTTCAGGCACGGAGCGGAAGCTTTCCAGCATGGCCTGGTCTTCGGAGCGGAGCAGGGCGGTCAGGCTCTGGCCTTCTCCTTTGTCTTTTCGTTCCAGATAATGATCGTAGCCGAAAGGGTAGTACATCACTTTGTCGCCGTCCATCACCAGGATGGCGTCTGCCACCTGCCGGATAAAGTACCGGTCATGGGAAACGAAAAGGATCGTCCCGGTATAGGATCGGAAGGCGGATTCCAGGGTTTCTTTTGCCGGAATGTCCATGTGGTTGGTGGGTTCGTCCAGCAGCAGAAGGTTCGGCCGGCTTCCCAGAAGCTCCGCGAGGCAGAGGCGGGCTTTTTCGCCTCCGGACAGATCCGAGACTCTTTTGGAAGCATCTTTCCCCCGGAAGAGATAGGCGGCCAGGGTCTGGCGCACTTCCTTTTCGGTCAGTACGGGAAACAGGGCCTGATAATGTTCCAGGATGGTTTTCTCCGAGACCAGGCCTGCGCTCTGCTGGTCAAAGTACCCGATGGTGGTACGCTCTCCCAGGCGGCATTCTCCTTTTAACGGAGAAAGATAGCCGGCGATGGTTTTCAACAGCGTGGTCTTTCCGGCGCCGTTGTCTCCGATGATCCCGATCTTCTGGCCGCTTCGGATGCGCAGAGACAGCTGGGCCAGCGGGCGGTCATAGCCGATCTGCAGCTCTTTTGCTTCCAGGATCCATTTGTTGGGTGCCACCAGAGGCGTGATGTCTCCTGTGAAAAGATGAGCGTCATCCTCTTCCGGTTTTTCAATCTTCTCCATCCGTTCCAGAATGGTTTTCCTGGAGCGGGCGAAGGCAGCTTTCCGGGGTTTGTGCCGGAAGCGTTCGATCAGCTCATTCAGCCGCTGGATCTCCTGCTGCTGCCGGGCGTAGGCTTTCCGGGCTTCCTCTGTTTCCTTTCGTTTCCGGTTCCGGAAGGCTGTGTAGTTTCCCGCGTAGCGGTACAGGACCCCGTTCCGGAGCTCATAGATCACCTCCGTCACCTGATCCAGGAAAAACCGGTCGTGAGAGACAAACACCACGGCTTTGTCATACTGGCGCATATATTTTTCCAGCCAGTCCACGGCTTTCATATCCAGATGATTGGTGGGTTCATCCAGAAGCAGAATATCGGGTTTCTGCAGCAGCAGGCGGATCAGGGCGATCCGGGTCTGTTCCCCTCCCGAGAAGGAGGAAAGCGTCCGGTTCTTCTGATCCAGGGAAAACCCGAATCCGGTAAAAAGCCGGTCATATTCCATCTCCCAGGCAAACCGTTCCTGGGAGTACCGGTCCAGGGAGGGACAGTTTTCCAGCAGGATCTCTTCTACCGTCTTGTCTTTATCCTCCTCCTGCGTCTGGGACAGCATCCCGATCGTGAGCTTCCGGGATGAGGCAATGCCCGGGCCCTGCCGTTTATCGTCCCGGTCCAGGGACAGTTCTCCCGCGATCAGGCGCAGAAGGGTCGTTTTCCCGGCTCCGTTCTTCCCTACGATCCCGATCTTTTCCTTTCCTTTGATTTCAAAATGAATGTGGGACAGAATCTGCCGGCCTCCGGCAGACACTGTCCCGTCCGTGATCTGATAAAGCATTTTTTCCTCCCGCAGACATCATACCAAGCCGAAATGAACACAGGCGTTCCAGATCCCGTCCTCCGCCATGGGCGTCGTCACATAGTCCGCCAACCGCTTTACGGCCGCTGCCCCGTTGCCCATCACCACGCTGGTCCCGGCGGCTTTCAGCATTCCCAGATCGTTCATGCTGTCTCCAAAGGCAAAGGTATCCGCCGGGTCAAGCTCCAGAAGCTCGCAGACCTTCAGAAGGCCGGTTCCTTTGTGAAAGCCCTTGGGTACGATCTCCGCAACGGCTTCGTTGTGGATCATCAGGTCAAAATCGGGAAGGAGCTTTTCGAAGCATTCCTCCCGTCCGGGCACATCGGTGGCGCAGGAAAATTTGCTGACTCTCCACCGCCCCCATTCCTCCTGAATGGAACGAAGATATTCCCCCATCTCCGTCATGACCTTTCTGCCGTACAGATCGTCTTTAAACTCTTCCTCATCCATGTACAGGTATTCCGGGCCTTCCATGATCGTCCGGAAGCCGTAGCTCCGTATCATCCGAATCGTGTCGGCCAGAAACCCGTTTTCGATCAGATGACAGAAAATCATTTCATCCCCGTACTCGATCATGGTTCCGCAGCCGCATATCATCCCGTCAAATCCGATTTTCAGCAGCTCGGGATTGCGGATGTAGCCTTTGCTCCGGCCGGAATTAAGAAAGGTCAGATGCCCCTTTCCCCGCAGTGTCCGGATCGCACGGACGGTGCTTTCCGGAATCCGGTTGTAAATATCCCAGATCGTCCCGTCGATATCAAAAAAGCAAGCCTTCCTGGCGCTCATGTAGTTCTCCTCTGTTCAGTATGCAGGAAACGTTGTTCCCCTCAAATCGGTTTCCCCGCCATCAGCTCCCTGGGAGGAAGATAGTCGCCGGCCGCAGCTCCCCGCGACACAGCCAGTATGGAGGAGGATGTCCGCCAGTTCAGCTCCGTTCCGTCCATCGCAGTGATGCTTCCGCCCGCTTCCTGAAGGATGCAGGCCCCGGCGGCAAAATCCCACAGACAAAGCCTCGGTTCAAAAAAGAGACCGATGTGCCCGGCGGCCACCATACAGATATCCCAGGCCGCGCTGCCGCTTCTCCGGATATCGATGGAACGCAGCAGATACCAGTGTCCCAGAAGAAAAGCCGAACGGGATACTTCTTCCTCATAATACGGAGCGGTTCCCATGCTCACCAGGCTGTCGGAAAGGGGTGCTTCAGATGAAAAGATGCGCGAATCGTTCTCATATGCGCCGCAGCCGGCCTGGGCATGGAACATCTGATCCGTATAGGGGTTGTAGATAACCCCGATCCAGGGCTTTCCGTCCTTCAGAAGCGCAATGGACGTTACGCTGGGTCTGTAGGCTTTCATAAAATTGGAGGTTCCGTCGATCGGATCCACCACAAAGGTATAGCCTTTCGCATATTCCTCGCGGAATACTTCTTTCCCGTTTTCCTCCCCCACAAAATTTGCTTCCGGAAGGACAGCGGACAGTCTCTGCAGCAGATATTCCTGCACGCGGCTGTCATATTCCGTCACATAGTTGGCATGACCGGTCTTGCTTCCGGCATAGTCGACCGCCGGAGGCGCACTGCGCATAATCTCTCCTGCCCCATAGGCGGCCTGCATGATCTCTTCTTTTATCGTCATGGAAATCTCCTCCGGTTCTGTTTCTTTCTCTGTTCTTTACAAAAGCCCCTGCACCAGGATCACCAGGATCAAAACCGGAAGGACCCAGCGGAAGTAGTGCTTCATCCCCTCCGGGATCTTTACTCCCGTACCGGTATTGGCCTCTTCGCGGTACTGGTCAAAATTCCATCCCCAGCGGCTCACACAGAACAGCAGAAATACCAGGGCGCCACCCGGAAGGAGCACATTGCTCACGATAAAATCTTCCGATCCCAGGATATCCTGGCCGTTGATCAGACGGACCTGACTCCACAGATTCGAGCCAAAGGCGCAGGGAATGCTGGTAACCAGCAGAATCACCAGCCAGATCAGGGAAGATTTTTTTCTTTCCCAGCCAAAAGAATCCATCCCGGCCGCGATCAGGCTTTCGAACACGGCGATGACAGTAGACAAACTGGCAAAGGTCATAAATACAAAGAAAAGGGTCCCCCAGATCCTTCCGCCGGCCATATGGACGAACACCTGCGGAAGAGTCACAAAGATAAGGGACGGTCCCTGTGAAGGCTCCACCCCGTAGGAGAAGCAGGCCGGAAAAATAATCAGGCCGGACATGATGGCTACAAAGGTATCCAGGCCGCAGATCCGCAGAGACTCCCCTGCCAGGGAATGATCCTTCGACATGTAGCTTCCGAAGATCTCCATGGCGCCGATACCCAGGGACAGGGTAAAGAAGCTCTGGTCCATGGCCGCCGTGATCACTTTGCCGAGGCCATGCTCCGCTGCCCTTTTAAAATCCGGCACAAGATAAAAGCGGATTCCCTCCGCCGCCCCGGACAGGGTCATGCTGTGCACGGCCAGGATCACGATCAGGCCAAGAAGTCCCAGCATCATGACCTTCGTGATCTTTTCGATCCCGTTCTGAATGCCCATGCTGCAGATCAGGATTCCGATCAGGACGGTCACTGCCATAAAACCTGTCATCTGCGCCGGCGAGGCCTGCATGGCATTAAAAACCTCTCCCACCTGATCAGGCTGGACCGTTTCGAAGGAACCGGTGACGAATTTTACCGCGTAATTGAGCATCCAGCCGGACACGGTGGTATAATACATCATCAGAAGCAGGTTTCCCAGGATGCAGACCCATCCGTGAATATGCCATCGGCTTCCCTGCGGCTCCAGAGTCCTGAAGGCCTCCATGGCACTTTTCCTGCTGGCCCGCCCCACGGCGAGCTCCATGGTAAGCACCGGAGCTCCCATGATCAACAGAAACAGCAGGTAAAAAAGCACAAACACTCCGCCGCCGTTCTCTCCTGTTACAAATGGAAACTTCCAGACATTCCCGATTCCGATCGCGCAGCCTGCACTGACCAGCAAAAAGCCGAGTCTCGATTTAAAATTCTCCCGATTCATCTCTCTGTGAATCCTTTCTGTGTTTTTATGTTTCCCCGAAGCTTTCGTCCCGGTAAGGAACATTGCAAAGCCACATCCTATTTTTACTTTTTTCACCCGCGTTGTCAACTCTGTTTTTCATCGTATCGGACAAGGGTGAAAACCCGATACGTCCGATGAAGAACTTTTCCGTGACATTCCGGGGAAGACTCTGTATAATACATACTGTTTTTACAGACTCTGTACGGAAAGGAACGACTGTCCCATGCATAATTCCCACCCTTCCTGTTCTCCCGCCGAATCCCCGGCCGCGAAGCCTGTGATCTGCTTCGATGCGGATGATACGCTCTATGTCCGAAGCCAGCCCTTTGTGGCAGCCTGCAGGAAAATGTTCGAGCCCCATTTCCTTCTGCCCTGGGAAAAGGTATTTGAGGCCCGGTGCCGCTACGGAGATCAGGTTTTTGACGATGCGCAATACGGAAAGATCACGATCGAGGAATCCTACATTTTCCGGATCACCCGTGCGCTGCAGGATTTCGGGCAGGAGATCACGCCGGACCAGGCCCTTGCCTTTGAGCGCTGCTTTGAAGACTGTATCCGGCAGATCAGACTGGAGCCGGGACTTTCCGACGTGCTTGACATGCTGAAGGAAAACGGGATCCCCATGGCCGTTCTGACGAACGGACCGGCCGGGCACCAGAGACCGAAGCTTGATTCCCTCGGCGTTTCCCGCTGGATCCCTGAAGAATACTGGTGTATCTCCGGCGAAATGCAGTCCTGCAAGCCCCATGCCGCCTACTTCCGGGAAGCAGAACAAAAGCTGTCCTGCCGGCCGGAAAACTCCTGGCTGGTCGGGGACAGCTTTTATCACGATATTGAAGGTGCCGCCTCAGCCGGGTGGCACTCTGTATGGTATACCAGAAAACTGGATCCGGCTCCTACAGAGATCGGCCCCGCAGACAGGGCCGCTCACTCTCCGCAGGAGCTGAAGCAGGTCCTTGCAGAGATCCTGCAGCTG
>CAMOUV010000135.1 GCA_946626695.1 uncultured Blautia sp. | reverse complement strand
AGCCGCTTCGATGTCCGTTGGCCGTCCGATGTCTGCGTATTCCTGCATGCAAGCATGCAGAATCCACAGCCGCCGTCCGGCTTATCGCGCATAAGAAAAGCAGCCACATGACGGTAGTGTGGCTGCTTTTTCATTCATGTATAAAGCCGTATCAGATGCTGTTGACAGCTTTGGATAAACGGGAAACTTTTCTTGCGCAGTTGTTCTTGTGATAAACGCCCTTGGTAGTTGCTTTGCTGATCGTGGAGATCGCATCCTTAAGCGCTGCCTCAGCTGCTGCCTTATCCTTGATCTCTACTGCTGCCTCCACCTTCTTGATGGAAGTCTTCACTGCAGAGCGGATGGATTTGTTTCTCGCTGCTTTTGTCTTGTTGACCAGAATTCTCTTCTTAGCCGATTTGATGTTTGCCAATCTGTACACCTCCTATTCCTGATAGAGTAAAATATACTTTCACAGGAACAGACACGGGCGCTCCCATGAACACGCTTAATAAGTTTAGTACACCTGACCTCGAAAGTCAATAGGCAACTTGATTTTTTTGATCACAGAATTACTCGATGACCAGGCTGTCCCATTTGTCGTCCGGAACCAGGGTGACATAAGTCTTTCCGCGGTTGACCGTGATCTCGGTACCGTCCAGATTATAGAAACGGGTCACGCCAACTTCGCTGTCCTTGGTCCAGGTGATCGGGACCGCTTCACCATTGGTGATATAGTATCCGGGCTGTCCGGAGGCGATGCAGTTGTAGATCATGTATCCGTTCTCATCCAGAAGGGTGTAGGTACATTCCTGAATGATCACGTTCTTGAAGGTAAGCGCCTGCTGATCCTCCTCGTCCACATGAAGTTCATTGTAGCAGTAATAATCGTAGGTACGGGTCGCCGGGTTATATTTGAGCGTGGAGTTTGTATGCTCAAAAGGAAGCCGGACGGTGTTGGCTGCGGTCACATTGCCGGCCAGCACGGCTGCGGTTCCTTCCGGTGCAAACTGAAAATGAGCTTCCGTCTCCTGTGCATGTCCGTTATAGTTCGGGGACATTCCCGCCGCCATGAACCGTCTTTCCAGTTCACCGGCCATGACGTACTCGGTAAACTCGGTGGGTTTTCCATTATCCACCCGGGTAAAGCCGCCGGAAAGATGATCTCGCGCATAATCCTTTGCAAAATACTCATCGACATAGAAAGGCCCGCCGTCATGGACAAGCACGGCGTTGTAATCGGCCGCCAGAAGGATGTTGGTGGGGCGTACGGAACGGATGTTTCCGATCTGGCCGGTGTGCTTCCAGTCCTTATAGAGAGCCATCAGACGGGTGATATGACCGTTTTTCGTGCTGTTGATCAGCTCATAGACGATGTCCGCTTCCGCCACACCGAAATGCGGATAAGCGATCGTTTCATTGTCGATGATCACGGCCACCGGTCTCTGGGACTGGATATCCGTGCTGATCGGTTCACCCGTAAGCTCGCTGAAATAGGTCTCCTCTGCAGGTACTGTAGTTCCGAGAAGCAAAGCTGCTCCTGCTGCCGCCAACAGGCGTACGATTCTGGAATTCATTTTCTTGTGTTCCTCCATTCTTGAATTTATTTATATATGATGATCGCCACTCCGGCGTCAATATTGTTGTAGATCTGCTCCGCTGCCCAATAGGGAAGATTGACGCAGCCGTGCGATCCGTTGGTCTGGTAGATCGAACCGCCGAAAGCCCCTCTCCAGGTGGCGTCATGCAGTCCCTGCCCCTCGTAGAAGGGCATCCAGTACTGTACCTTGGTCTCATAGCCGTCCGCCGCGTTGGAACCTACCAGTACGGACGGGCTTTCCTTGTAGGCCAGAGGAAAGGCGCCGGTCTGTGTCTCGGCATTTTTTGCCACCGAGCCGGAAACCAGGTCGCTTTCCACCACAAGTCCACCGTTTTTGTAGAACCAGAGATGCTGGGCGCTGAGATTGACCTCCACATAGGTACCGGCAAGATCATCCTGTCCCTCGCGGTGATAATACAAGGGATTTCCGTAATCCTCATTGACGGAATAGTAGACCGGCTCCCGTGAAACCGCCGTGTTTCCCTGAATATCCGCAGCAAGCTGCGCCACCTCCGCATCCTCGTTGATCCGGTAGCCGTACTCGTTCAGGTTCCCGGGGATCGTCACATCCGTGCCGAAACTCGTGTGGAACACACGGTCTCTGTATCTTGTATTGTACCGGTTCTCCAGATCCGTCACGAATTCCCGGATGTCTCCCTCCTGCAGGATCCCCTGTCCGTCGGAAATCGTGATCCAGTCACGGATCCGGTCCCATCCGATGGTCTCCGTCTGGCTGCCGAACTCATACGTGACGGAAGCCTTGCAGTAGCTGTTGTAGACCGAACACTGCGTCGTCAGATCCGGATCCTTTTCCGTAACCGAAGGCAGCCTGTAAATATCCTCGGGGATATCTACCACGATCTTGTCCCCGGCCTGCCGTTCCTGCATGAAATTCTCGATCCGGAACTGCACCAGGGACTGGAGTTTTTCATCCGGAAACTCATTTCCGTACACCTCGGGGACGATCCTGTACTCGTTCTTCTCCTCGTCATAATCCAGGTAGGCATCCTTGCTGGCGACCCTTTCATCCCGCAGATTCGCAGCGGATGCCTTCGCAAGCATCTTCTGCTCATCCATGGTAAAAGGAACCTGCAGGGCGAACGCGCTGCCGTGGGCCAGACTGTTGAACAGGTCCCCCAGGCCGTCCCGCTGCTCCTGCAGCGCCTTTGTAAGCATACGTTTCAGCCCCTCATCATCCACGCTGCAGCCGAAATCCTCCAGAGAGCCTTCGATCGACGGTTTTCCCTTCTCGTTGATCACAACGGAAGCGTCCTTGTAGGTTTTTTCAAGCATTTCCGCTGCCTGATCCGGCTCCATGTCCGAAATGTCATAGCCGTTGAGGGTGGTTCGGGAGAAGAATTTTCCATTTCCTTTCATCAGCATCATATAGATGCCTCCGCCGAGGATCAGTGCCAGAAACAGGACGATCAGGATCACCAGTAAAATTTTCAGTCGTTTCTTCTTAGCCATTCTCCTGCTCTTCCGTGCCTTCTTCCGTATTTTCCTCCGTGCCCGTCTCCTCGATCACAACAGGCTCTTCCTCTTCGACGCCTTCCACAAACTCTTCGTTTTCATCTGCGGGAAGCTCTTCCGTCCCGGGGATCGTATAGGCACCGCCCTCACCCGGAAGCAGTCCCGCATAGGGGTCTTCTCCGACCTGCAGACGGCCCTTGTTCATGCCGTAGGCGATCAGGATGGCCATCTCATAGCTGACCGATTCCGTGCTCTTGCCGATGGTATACCGTGCCTGCGAAACATCATCCTGCGTCACCGTGCAGCTTCCCTTGGCTTCGCCGTCCCAGGAGACCGTAAGCGTACGGTAGGGCGCCACCTCGTTTCCGTCAATATCCATTGCAGCCTGTCTGTCTGCAAGAAGGATATCCACGGCGGTGCCGCTGTACAGGGAAGAACCTGTGCCCATCCGGACACCGAAGCTGTTCTCCTGATCCTTGATCGTTTCATTGTATCCCAGATCCTGGGCAAGCTGCACCATATTGAAAATATTGGTCTCTGTATCCAGATACTTGTCCAGATCCACATTCATCTCCAGATCCGCTCCAGCCACCGAATAGGAATAGGTCTCGTTCGTCTCGACCACTTCTTCCCTCCCGCCGGATGCTTCCTGGGTTTCTGCCGATTCGTTTCCGGCGGATGCCGGTTCAGACGCTTTTTCCTCCTTTGCAGGTGCCTGCGCAGAAGAGGCTGTTTTTCCGGATGAAGAATCCGATGAGCCGCAGCCCGCAAAGGCGGATGCTGCCAGCACCACAGCTCCGATCAGAGCACCATACTGTTTTCTGGTCATTTGTAAACCTCCTCCCTTTCATGAGAATCCGTATCGTGCCACTTTATTTTATACCACAAAACAACGTGGATTGTAAAGCGCAGGTACCGGACTTTACAGATTCTCCAAAAAGCCGAAGGGTTTCTCATCCTGAAGAAAATGCATCAGCATGTAGGCGCACATGATGGCAACTTTTTCTTCCCGCAAAATCCGGCGGACTTCATCCCGATCCGCCAGGACCACCTCGATCTCCTCCGAATTTTCCTGCAGGGCGTTGCTCACCGTCCCGGAGGAATATCCGTATACGGTCGCGCAGGACTCGTCCGTCATCCCCACGGATGTATAATACGGCTTCTGAAATCCGTTCTCCACAGTCAGGGGCGTAAGGTCCAGTCCGGTTTCCTCCTTCATTTCCCGGACGGCAGCCTCATGGTATTCTTCCCCCTCTTCCACCAGGCCTGCGGGGAATTCATACACATACTCCGCGATGGTATACCGGTACTGGCGGACAAGAACCACCTTGTCATGGTTTTCCCCGTAAAGGCTGTAGATGATCACGCCGTCCGGGATGTTTTTTTCATGCCGTTTCTGCATGTCATCCACATCCCTGGCCCGGGATGCCACAAAGTAATTCACCGGCGTCTGATGAACGCTGGTGGCTTTCACATGATACAGGTTCAGGAACCGTTCATCCGTCAGTTTGGTTATGCTGTGAATCTGCGCCATAAAAACTCCTTTCTCATAAAAGCCGCTCCTTTCGGAGCGGCTGTCTGTATATTGTACAATTATTTCACTTCCGGTTTCTCTGAAGCCGTGCCTCCCTGCTGTCTGTCTCTTCCGGAAAGACTGTTCCCGGCGTCATTTTCCGGCCGGTACGTATTATCTTCCTGTTCCTTTCAGGACAGGAGAGATTCGTTTATAGATCAGGAAGGTGATCAGAACGTCCGCTATTCCTTTCACAAACGTAAAGGGCAGGTTGAACACCAGAAGGCTCTGGAAAATGCTTTTCACGGAAGGAACGATCGCCTGATACATGGCGAGGATATTTTCCTTCGGCATGAAGTTATAATATACCGGATAGACCACAAAATAGTTGAAGGGGACGGATGCGACAGCCATCGCAAGAGCGCCGGCCACGGAACCGATCAGGGCACCCTGTTTGTTCTTTTTTACCTTGTAGATCAAACCGGCCACACCGACGAACACGGCTCCCAGCAGGAAGTTTGAGAGTTCTCCGACCCCGAAGCTTCCGGAATCCATCGTATGGAACAGGTTCTTGATCAGCTCGATGATGATCCCGCTGACCGGTCCCAGCGCATAGGCTCCGATCAGAGCCGGCAGGTCCGAAAGATCAAATTTCAGGAAGCTGGGGACCAGGGGGATGGGAAATTCCAGCATCTGCAGCACAAAAGCCGCTGCTGCGAGGATGCCGATCCCGGCGATGGTCCGAATGCTGATCATGGTGCCTGTTTTTTTTGCTGCTGTCTGATTTGCCATAATACTTCCTCCTTTGGAATGATGCAGGATTGTAATGCCAAGAAAACTCTCCAAAAAAGGCCCTGGCAATGCCAGGGCCAAGGAATGTATGACAGAATACATTTCTTCTCTCATCCAGACTATACTGTCGGTTCCGGAATCGCACCGGATCGGCCGCTGATCGCAGCTCGCGGACTGTACCGCCGGTAGGGAATTCTGCAGTGCTGCAGTCACCCTGCCCCGAAGAATTTTCTTTTCGAACGTATTATAATACAATGATCTTCTGTTTGCAACAGGCAATTCAAATTCAATGAACTCCACTTCACGCTGTACAGTTGCACAGTGGGAGGCTTCGTAAATTGCGGACTTCCGGGGGACGCTTGCGGGGAGGGCTCTTCCGTAGGG
>CAMOUV010000134.1 GCA_946626695.1 uncultured Blautia sp. | reverse complement strand
TTAATCCCATGGCAGCAGCGGCGTTTCTACCTTTCTGTCTCTCAGCATCAGGTCCCGTACGGCTTCTGCCGCGGTTTTCCCTTCAAAGAGCACCCGGTTCACTTCCTCCACGATGGGCATTTCCACATGATACTTTTCTGCAAGGCTGGCTGCGGCTTTTGCCGAGTACACGCCTTCCACCACCATCTTCACCTCGTCCATGGCTTGTTCCATGGTATAGCCCTGGCCGATCAGATATCCCGCCTTCCGGTTGCGGCTGTGCACGCTGGCGCAGGTCACGATCAGGTCGCCGATCCCGGACAGGCCGTAAAAGGTCTCTGCATGGGCTCCCATGGCGGTGCCCAGCCGGCAGATCTCGGCAATTCCCCGGGTGATGAGGGCCGCCTTGGTATTGTCTCCGTAGCCCAGACCGTCCGCCGTGCCCGCCGCCAGGGCGATCACGTTTTTCAGGGAACCACCAAGCTCCACTCCCAGCATGTCCGGCGTAGTGTAGACCCGGAACACCGGGCTCATAAACAGCCCCTGCAGGTATTCCGCCGTTTTCCGTTCCTTTGCGCTGATCACGCAGGTGGTCGGGATCGTGCGGCCTACCTCCTCCGCGTGGCTCGGGCCGGAAAGCACACAGACCACGGCCTGAGGGATTTCTTCCTGCACGATATCCGTCTGGGTATACAAGGTTCCTTCCTCGATGCCCTTTGCCACACAGACGATGATCTGTCCTTCCCGGACGAAGGGCCTCATGGAGGCTGCCGTGCCCCGGGTAAAGGGGGATGGTACCGCCAGCACCACCACATCCGGTCCTTCGAGACAGGCCTTCAGGTCGCCGGAGACACCGATCGCCGGATCCAGTTTTACCCCGGGCAGCTTGCTTTTATGCTCCCGTTCTTTTTGAAGCATCTCCACCTCGTCCTGAAGAATGGACCAGACCGTCACTTCATGTCCATTGTTATTCAGCAGTACAGCAAGAGCCGTTCCCCAGCTCCCCGCACCAATTATACTGATTTTCGTCATGATCATCCATCCTCAAAGTGATTATATCCATGTCGTTATGATTACACTGATGACAACCGATATAGTAAATTAATCCTTGAAGTTCTACAAACCGCTGAGTTCCGTCGTATCACTCCGGTTTCTTTTTCTTTGACGACAGAAACACCTTGTTCTCCGTCCCTGCGATCAGCCGTTTTATATTCTCCCGGTGCCGCCAGAAGGCCATGGCCGCCAGCAGGGCCACCACGATATACATCTCCGTCAGATAGGGCTGTTCCATGCCATAAAGTCCCATCTGGCCGAACACGATAAAGCAGACCAGAGCTGTGATGTAGGACGCCAGAGAACAGACCGACACGTAATGCATCGTAAAAAACAGCGCAAAGAAAACCACAAAGCAGATGCCGAAGACCCGCAGATCCACCGCCACCAGCATACCCGCCGAGGCCGCGATCCCTTTTCCGCCCTTAAAGCCCAGGAAGAAGGGGAAATTGTGTCCCAGCACACAGCCCGCCGCCGCATAGATCTTCAAAAGCATCAGCATCTCCGGGCAGCGGCTTTTGAAGATGGCCCCTGCCACCAGGACGGCCGCCACACACTTGAACAGATCTCCCAAGAGTGTCAGGGCTCCGGCCTTCTTCCCGAAGGTCCGCAGGGCGTTGGTGGTCCCGGCGTTTCCGCTGCCATGCTGACGGATGTCCGTATGATAATATTTGCCGATCAGATACCCGGTCTGCAGAAGTCCGAAGGCGTATCCGATCAGGACACAGATCAGTCGCTCCATGATCAATCCTTCTCCCCCCGTTCACGGATGATGAATTTCAGCGAGGTACCCTCAAATCCAAAGGCGTCGCGGATCTTATTCTCCAGATACCGCACATAGGAAAAATGCATCAGCTCTTTGTCGTTCACGAAGATCACGAAGGTCGGAGGCTTCACCCCCACCTGGGTCATATAGAAGATCTTCAGACGTTTTCCCTTGTCCGACGGCGGCTGCTGCAGGGTCACGGCCTCGGCCAGGATTTCGTTCAGCACCCCGGTCTGGACCCGCAGCGCACGGTTTTCGATCACCACATCGATGACCTCGAACAGCTTCTGCAGACGCTGGCCGGTCTTGGCCGAGATAAAAAGAATCCGGGCATAAGGCATATAGGAAAGAACGTTCTTTATCTTTTCGGTATGCTTGTAGATGGTCTTGTCGTCCTTCTCGACGGCGTCCCACTTGTTGACGGCGATAATCACGCCCTTACCTCTCTCGTGGGCGATGCCGGCGATCTTGGCGTCCTGCTCGGTCACGCCCTCCTCCGCATCGATCATGATCACGGCGATATCGGCCCGTTCCACCGCGGTCACCGTCCGGATCACGCTATAGCGCTCGATCTCTTCCTTGATCTTTGATTTACGACGCAGTCCCGCCGTATCGATGAAGATATACTCCCGGCCGTTCCGTTTTACCCGCGTATCCACGGCATCCCGGGTGGTTCCCGCGATATCCGACACGATCACCCGTTCCTCGCCGATCAGCTTGTTGATCAGCGAAGACTTGCCCACGTTGGGTTTTCCCACGATGGCGATCTTCGGGATATCCTCTGCTTCCTCTTCCTCGGTCTTTTCGGGGAAATAGCTGACCACCATGTCCAGCATGTCCCCCAGTCCCATCCGGTTGGCGGCCGAAATGGCGATAGGTTCGCCGATCCCCAGATTATAAAACTCATACACGTCCATCTGATACTTCTGAACGCTGTCCACCTTGTTCACCACCAGAATGACCGGTTTCTGGCTCCGGCGGAGCATATCGGCCACCTTGTCGTCCGAATCCACCAGCCCGTCCTTCACGTCGGTGATGAAAATGATGACATCGGCCACATCGATGGCGATCTGTGCCTGCTCCCGCATCCGGGACAGGATCAGGTCGCTGCTGTCCGGCTCGATTCCGCCGGTGTCGATCATGGTAAATTTCCGGTCCAGCCAGGTTACATCGGCATAGATCCGGTCTCTTGTCACGCCAGGGGTATCCTTCACGATGGAAATCATCTCGCCTGCAAGTGCATTAAACAGGGTCGATTTCCCCACATTCGGTCTCCCCACGATAGCCACTACCGGTTTGCTCATAAATCTGTCTCCTTCTATGTTCTTCCGTCCTGGGCAGATCACAGACCGCGCGCACCAGGGCCGCGCCTTCCGGATCCACCACCTCCAGTTTTATATTCAGCTTCTTTTCGACTTCCGTGACGGTCACGTCATCCAGAAAAACCTCTTCACCGTCCCGCAGCATGCTGCAGGGGATCAGAAGCCGTTCTCCCAGGTCCCTGCCGGAGAGCTGCTCCAGAAGATCCTTCCCGGTGATCAGGCCGGACACGGTGATGGATTCCCCGAAGAAATGGTTGACGATCGACGCCACCTGCGCCCGGACATGGGGAAACTTTTCCCGGATCGTTTCCATATGCTTTTCCAGAAAAGGAGCCGCAAGCTGTCCCGTGGCGATGGTGACCGTTCTGACACGGTCGTCCCCTTCTGTTTCCAGAAGGGCTTCCTTCACCTCGGTGTCCAGCAGGCGCAGCATTCCCACGCCGTTTTCCAGCTGCAGATATCCATCGTAGGTTTCTTCCTCCGGCAAAGGTTCTCCCGCCAGGATAAACCATTCATCCGAAGCATGCACAAAATGGATCCCATGCTTCTTCATCATCCGGTCCTGCCACGTCCGGACTGTCCGGATCAGCTGCAGGGCGTCCTCCCGGTCAAAGGGTTCCAGGGGATACAGACCCTCCCGGAATTTTGTCAGCCCCACCGGCACGATGGACACGCTCTGCAGAACGGGCGCAAGCTCGGCCATTTTCTGCAGGCTGTACTCCAGGGCTTCCCCGTCGTTCACGCCCTTACACAGGACGATCTGCCCGTTCATGGTAATCCCGGCTTCGTACAGGCGCGTTGCCTTTTCCAGAGCCTTTCCGGCAAAACGATTGTGCAGCATGCGGCACCGGAGCTCCGGATCCATAGCCTGGAACGAAATATTGATCGGTTCCATGTGATACCGGATGATCCGTTCCAGATCATGCTCGCTCATGTTGGTCAGCGTCACATAATTTCCCTGCAGGAAGGAAAGCCTGGAATCATCGTCCTTAAAATACAGGGTTTCGCGCATGCCCGGCGGCATCTGGTCGATAAAGCAGAAAATACAGCGGTTGGAGCAGGAACGGTAGTCGTCCATGAGTCCGTTTTCGAACTCCACGCCCAGCTCCTCGTCGTATTCCTTCTCCACCTCCAGCTCCCACTGCTCGCCGTCGGCTTTTTCCACCAGGATGGTCACGAACTCATCGTTCATCAGGAAACGGTAGTCAAAAACATCCTCCGGTTCCTGATCATTGATGGCCAGCAGCACATCCCCGGGAACCAGTTCCAGCTCTTCCGCGATACTTCCCGGATATACTTTTGAAATGATATGTCTTTTTGTTTTTTTCATACTCGCATCATACCAATAACGACAGCAAAAAGCAAGCCGCTATTCACTCTTGTCCATCCCGTATTCTCAAAATCTCCTTACCGTGCATGGCAACAAATACAATAAACTCCTTGACGATATACGGGGCAAATGATATATAATGATACATAGGATCTGAACAGTTGTCAGATACGTACGTCATTCTTTTGGAGGATACCATGGCCAATACAGAACTACTTGAAAAATCGATCCCTGTAGCGCCGATCCGCATCGCGGCACTGGCCGGCTGCAGAGAGCTGGCAGAGGAAGTCGACCGAAAGCTGGTCCGTTTCCGCAAAGAGCTGATCACCAAAAGAGACCGCGATGTGATCCCCCAGGGCTATTCCGAAAAAACCTTCCTGGTGGACTGCGAATGCCCCCGGTTCGGTACCGGCGAGGGCAAGGGCTATATCAAGGAATCGGTCCGCGGCACCGATCTTTTCATCATGGTGGATATCACCAATTACAGTCTCACCTACACGGTCTGCGGACATGAGAATCATATGTCCCCGGACAATCATTTCCAGGATCTGAAGCGCATCATCTCCGCCGCCACCGGCAAAGCGCACAGGATCAATGTCATCATGCCCTTCCTGTACGAAGGCCGCCAGCACAGACGTTCCAAGAGGGAATCTCTCGACTGTGCCATCGCCCTTCGGGAGCTCAGCAATATGGGTGTCGCCAATTTTATCACCTTCGACGCCCACGATCCCAGAGTCCAGAATTCCATTCCGCTGAATGGCTTCGACAATTTCTTCCCTACCTATCAGTTTTTAAAGGCATTGGTAAACTGTGTACCGGATTTCCGGGTGGACAACGAGCATCTGATGATCATCAGCCCGGACGAAGGCGCCATGTCCAGAGCCGTATATTTTTCCAACATCCTTGGCGTGGACATGGGCATGTTCTACAAACGGCGTGATTACTCCACCGTGGTGAACGGGAAAAACCCCATTGTCGCCCATGAATTCCTCGGGGATTCCGTTGAGGGCAAGGACGTGGTCATCATCGATGACATGATCTCCTCCGGCGAAAGCATGCTGGACGTAGCCAAGCAGATCAAGGAGCGGAAGGCCCGCCGGGTATTTATCTGCACCACCTATGGTCTTTTCACCGATGGTATGGATAAATTCGATGATTATTACAACAAGGGGTGGATCGACAAGGTCATCACCACCAACCTGAACTATCGTATTCCGGAGCTGCTCACAAAGCCCTACTATGTGGAAGCCAACATGAGCAAATATCTGGCCAGCATCATCGATATCATCAATCATGATGTGTCTGTCGAAAAGGTACGCTCCAGCAACGAAAAGATCATGAGCCTGAAAAAGAAGATCATGCATTGAG
>CAMOUV010000133.1 GCA_946626695.1 uncultured Blautia sp. | reverse complement strand
GAGAAGGACTTTTCCGCTTCGCGGAGATGCTCGACGTTTTCGGAAATATGCAGAGCCAGGTCGCCGATCCGCTCATAGCAGGTCATGGCCTTCAGCTGGAAGTTCTGGTTGATATTGTCGGTGTCCGTGGTGATATGGGGAGAAACCGCAACGATATACTGGTTGGAGGCGTCGGTCATCCGGTCCAGCAGATCCTCCCGCTGCTTAATGCGGTCAAAACGTTTGGGGTCGTATTCATACAGTTGCTGGACAGCCGCGTCGTAGTTGTGCAGCGCCACATCGGCCATATGACCGATCAGGTGGGAGGTCTCGTTCAGGGCGATGGCGGGGTTGGAGATCAGGTGCATGTCCAGCTCCCGGAGATTTTTTTCGATATCGGAATCCTCCTGATCCTCGGGCTTTCCCGGGACAAGTTTTTCGGCCAGTCTGGCAAACAGACCGCTGAGGGGCAGCAGCAGAACGGCAGGGATTACACGGAACAGACCGTGGATATTGGCGACGCCGCCGGAGTTAAGGGTCCGGGTCCAAAGGTCGTCACTGATCACTCCGGTCATCCGCATGATGCCGATGGCGGTAAAAATCAGAAAAGCAGCCAGCACATTGTAGATTATGTGGACCAGGCAGGTGCGGATCTGCTCTGTCTTGGCGCCAAGACGGCATACCAGATAGGTGGTGATGCAGTCACCGATATTGACGCCCACGATGACCGCGAACACACCGCAGAAGGTCACGCCGACGGAACTGGCAATGGACTGCAGGATACCGATAACAGCCGAGGAGCTCTGGATCACGCCCGTGACAGCCACGCCGGACAGAAAGCCGAGAAAATAGTTGTCTTCAAAGGAGGTCAGCAGCCGGCTCAGACTGTCGCTCAGGGTGCTGACTGCGCTGCTCATGTTCATCAGACCGACAAAGAGAATGCCGAACCCCATCAGGATGGTGCCGACATTGGCTGCGCTGTGTTTTTTCTTTCCGACAAACATGATCAGGATCATCCCGACCATCAGGGCAAAGGGAGCCAGATTGTCGGATTTGAAGAAATACAGCAGGCTGGTCTGCCCGGCATCCACATCCATCAGCCGGATGATCTGGGCGGTGATGGCGGTACCCACGTTGGCACCCAGAACGATCCCGATGGACTGCCGGAAGGTCAGAAACCCGGCACCGACCAGACCGACCGTCAGAACGATGGTGGCGGTGGAGCTCTGGATCATGCAGGTGACCAGAACACCCAGTATAAAACCCATGACCGGTTTGGTGGTGACCTTGGCTAGGGCCGCCTTCATGGCTCCGCCGGAGCTGCTTTTCAGGCCGTCGCCCATCACACGCATTCCGTACAGGAACATAGCAAGTCCGCCAAGGAGAGATACAATACGATAAAATGCGTCCACTAATTTATCCTTCTTCCTTAAAAGCTTTGGGGGAGTCCGATTCCCATCAATTCTATACTATAGCATAAGAAGAGAACGAATGTAAAGGATGAGTCACGGGGACAGGTTCCTCTGACTCATTTTGCTGGTATTCCCGTTTATTTTATGATAAAGTGATAATGGAGATATATGATGTCAGGGTCAAAAGCATTTGCCCCTGACTATGATACGAATTTCTCCGTGCTTCGCACTCCCGAAATTCTAAAACATTCGGATTCCGCTCATTTTTCTTCGAAAAATGGCTGCTTCCTCATGTTTTGCGGGTCCTAAAGTCATTAAAATATGTGCGAGCACATATTTTATGACCTTTTGACCCTGGTATCATCATATTTTTGATTACAGGAAGGACGATATGGATAATTCAATAAGCAGCGGAAATCTTTCGGTCCAGTGTATTTCGCAGCGGTACGGCCGACGGAAGGTTCTGAAGGATATCAGTTTCACAGCGAAGCCGGGGGCGTGCATCGGGATCATCGGGATCAACGGCGGAGGGAAAAGCACCCTTCTGTCGATCCTGGCGGGGGTGCGTGCGCCGCGGAACGGGAGCATCAGCTTCTGCGGCAAAAACATGCTGAAGAAATCGGCTTCCAGGAAGCTGGCCGGATACCTTCCCCAGGGGGATCCTTTGATGGAAGAACTGACGGTGCTGGACAATCTGAAGCTCTGGTACGGAGGGAAGGTGCAGGAGGATCTTCCGGTTCTTCAGGAGCTTCAGCTTACGGAGCTTCTGCATATGCGGGTAAAAAACATGTCCGGCGGAATGAAACGAAGACTGGCCATCGCATGTGCCGTGGCCAATGATCAGCCTCTTCTGATCCTGGACGAGCCTACCTCTTCCCTGGACCTGCATCAGAAAAAAATCATACAGGATTATATCCGGAATTATACGGCAAGAGGGGGGATCGTGGTCCTGTCGACCCATGATATCATGGAGATCCGCCTGTGCACGCAGCTGTATTATCTGGAAAACGGAACCACCGTTCCCGTGGATGTGGATGAAGCAGTGAAAAAGCTGCAGGAGGGTGTCGCGTGAAAGGAATTTTACGTAGAAGAACCGCTTACTGCCGGATGATCTGGAAAAAAGGCCTGCTTCTTCTGCCAAGATTTGTGATCGCCATAGCCTGCACTGCGGCGGTTCTGTTCGGTGTGGTATACTGGTATGCTTCCTATTCGCAGAAGGGGCAGGTGATTGCAAAAGCCCAGGTGGCTCTGGTTACCGCTCCGGGCGACCTGGTCACCCGGCTGGGGGCCAATGCGATCATCACCATCGATTCGGTGCGGCAGGTCTGTGACATTCAGTTTATGAGTGAGAAGGAAGCGGAAGAGGGAATACGGGCAGGGAAGATCGATGCGGCCATCTATCTGACCCGGGATATATACAATGATATCAACAGCGGGGAAAACACCCCGGTCCGGGTGCAGGTTTCTTCCCGGTCCCTTGCCGGCCTGGAGCTTTTTAAGGAGCTTCTTGCCGATGGAATGACGATGCTGCAGACCGGCGAAGCCATGGTCTATTCGCTGGACGCCGTGGCGGATGACCATGCCGCAAAGGTATCGGTTTCGGATCTGATGGACCGGTTTGCCCTGCAGTATGTGGATCTGGCCATGGACCGGAACAAGACCTGGAACCGGGAGCTTCTTTCTGCCTACGGAAACATCGATTCCGTTCAGTTTTATACCATGACACTGATCCTTGTGGTGACCTGTGTTTTCTTCGGCATGGGTTTTGGAGGACTGTATGACCGGCAGAGCCGGACGGTGGAGCAGTGTCTGCGCCGGACCGGAATCGGGACAGGTACCGGGACCCTGGCCAGGATCTCGGTGATCACGGTGGTCCTGTGGGCCCTGATGGCATTGATCGCCTGGATCCTCGGAACGTATACGGAGCTGTCGGTATTTCATCCGATGCAGCTGCTGTATCTGGCAGCCCTGGCCTTCTCCATCGCCGGACTGATCCATCTGATCCATTCGTGGATGTCCGGAGCTTTCGGGACGATCTTTTATCTGCTGATTGTGGTCCTGTTGTTTGTGTCCGGCGGCGGTGTGTTTCCCCCGGCGTACCTGCCTCCTCTGATCCGCAGGATGGTTCCCTTCCTGCCCATTCACCTGTGGCAGCAGTTCCTGACGGAGATCCTCTGGGGCAGCGCTGCGCGGAAGACCGTTGTGCAGGTGCTGTTCCTTGGGGCCGTGATGATCGTTGCGGGAAGCATCGGAATGCGATGTACGGAAGACAAATGAGGAACGTTCAAAACAGGGATGAAGGACCGGAATGGCAAAGAGACAGACAGCCATACAGAGGAAAAGGTGAAGGAAACGATAGAATGGATGGAAATCGGAATGTGAGGCATCATTTTTTTCTGCCTCTTCTGAAACGACAACTGAAAAAGCCCGGGTTTTACCTGATCGCACTGCTCTGCCTGTTTTTCCTGTATGTTTTTGTGGAGGTGGTATTTCCCAGTGTGTCCCGGCAGGAGTACGGGGTTTTTATCGGGGATACGGTCCATGGCGAACAGCTGAAGTCTGTCCTGAAAGGGCAGGAGGATGCTTTCCGGATGATCGAATATACAGACCGGAAAAGCCTGGAGGAGGATGTGACCTCCGGTAAGGTGGACTGCGGTTTTGTTCTGGATTCGCGGATCGACGGGGTGAGCAGCCTGAATCAGATGGAGGGGATCGCGGATTATATCTGCTCTACCTCCACATTGAAAGGGGAGCTGCTGAAGGAGAAGGTGTTTTCTGCGATCCTGCAGGTGGTCTCGGGGAATGTGCTTTCGGAGATCGGCCGCAGCGGAACCGTCTATGAGGAGCAGGGGGAAGAAATCTCGGAGGAGCTTCTGGAATATTACCGTTTTTATCTGGAAGGGAATTATACCATCCAGATCGCGATGGAGACGGTGGAGCTGCCTCAAAGTGCCGCGGAAAAGGCCGTAAGGGATTTCCGCCTCAGCAGCCGGCTGTCAGACAGCCGGAGCTTTGTGCTGTGCGGAATCCTGATCTTTGCCTGTGCACTGATCTTTGCGCGGAACCGTTTTTCACAGGAAAGCCGGAATGTATACAGCGCCCTCCGGGGCGGAGAACGTCATCGCTGGCGTTTTCTGGAGCTGCTGATCCCGGTTCTCATGATCACCCTGGTGATGAGTGCTGCCTTTGTGGTGCTGCAGCTCATACGGGGCGAGGAGAGCTTTACCATGGCTCAGGGATTGCAGGCGGCCGGAATTCTTCTGCTGTGCGGCATTGCCTGTACCGTGTGGGGATACGTCTATTCCAGGCTGTTCCCCAGAGAAGAAATCTACCTGTTTACGGTTCCGGTGATCGTGATCCTGGCCATCGTTACCTGTCCGGCGATCCTGGATCTGGAAGGAATCATTCCGGCGGCGGGTGTGATCAAGTGGATTTTTCCGGTTTCGTATCTGTAACAATCGTTTGGAAAAAGGAGAGAATTCAAAATGTTTACTGTGCCATAGGGGTATTCCGGAGCAGGATCATCCGGGGAAAGTGAGGAGAACATGAAGCTTGAAACAATGATACACCGTTCTGATATGCTGCGATGTGTTCTTTGCAGCGAAGCCCCGTGCAGCAAGGTCTGCGATTCGATGGATCCTGCAGCGATGCTTCGGAAAATCTGGTTTGAAAATGAAAATGTGGCAGGCAGTCTCATGAAGACAAATCCCTGCATCTGCTGCAGCGCACCCTGCGAGAAGGCCTGCGTCCGCCCCAACGAGGTACCGATCCGGGATCTGATGATCCGGCTGTATGAGGATGTCCGGCCGGAGCTGGAGATCGGTCTGCCGGACAACGAGGAGGCTCTTCGGACGGAGCTTTGCGGAATCCCGCTGGAAAATCCGTTTATTCTCGGTTCCTCTGTGGTGGCAAGCACCTATGATATGTGTGCCCGGGCCTTCGAAGCCGGCTGGGCGGGCATTTCCTTCAAAACAATCTGTTCTCTCGATATCCACGAAGCCTCTCCGCGCTTTTCGGCCATAACCGGGGATAACGGGCCTATTATCGGATTTAAAAACATCGAGCAGCTCTCGGATCACAGCGTGGCCGAGAACATGGAGATTTTCCGTGCGCTGAAAAAGAATTATCCGAATAAATTCATACTTGCTTCCATCATGGGACAGGATGAAGCGGAGTGGGAGGAGCTGACCCGGACCTGTGCGGAAAACGGGGCTGATGCCATCGAGCTCAATTTTTCCTGCCCGAATATGGCAGACGGAGGTCTGGGCTCGGATATCGGCCAGATACCGGAGCTGGTGGAACGGTTTACGGCAGCAGCCCGCCGGGGCACAACGATCCCGATCCTGGCCAAGCTGACGCCGAACGTGGCAAGCATGAAGCCGGCCGCGGAAGCGGCGCGCCGGGGAGGGGCAGACGGGCTGGCCGCGATCAATACGATC
>CAMOUV010000132.1 GCA_946626695.1 uncultured Blautia sp. | reverse complement strand
TTGATACAAAAATGAAAGTTTTGTATCCTGAGAATGAAGGGGTTCTACTGATCAGTGTATGAAGAGGTACGACAGGATGAGAAAAGCAGAATATATTACAACCAGCCGGCCGGCAGGAGATATCTGCCCGGTATTCCGGAAGATGTTTTCGGTATCGAAACAGATTCAAAAAGCAGAATTGCAAATGACAGCCCTGGGCGTTTATGAGGCAGTCCTGAACGGGAAGAGAGTCAGCGATTATGTGCTGGCGCCGGGATGGACGACCTATGAGAAGCGCCTTCAGGTCCAGACCTACGATATTACAGATATGCTCCGGGAGGAAAATGACCTGCAGGTGACCGTGGGCAAGGGATGGTTTTCTTCTCCGATGCCCGGTTTTACCAATGACGAAGACAGAACCAGAAGAGCAGAAAGACCCCGTGCGGTTGTCGGTGAGATCTGTCTTACGTATGAAGATGGAAGCGAGGAGATCATCGCGACGGATGTTGCCTGGGAGTGGGCGGAAGGTCCGGTACGCTTCAGCGAGATCTATGATGGAGAAGCTTACGATGCAACGGTCGAGCCGGCAGACTGGAAGAAAGCGGAACTGCTGGACTGGCCCAAAGAGATCCTGATCCCACAGGAGGGCGAGGAGATCCGGGAGATCGAGCGGGTTCTGCCGAAGGAGATCATTCACACGCCGGCCGGAGAGACCGTAGTGGATTTTGGCCAGGAAATCACCGGTTATGTGGAGATCTGTCTGGATGCGAAAGCCGGAGAGCAGGTGGAGTTCCTGCACGGTGAAGTCCTGGATCAGCAGGGCAATTTCTATAATGACAATTACCGGACGGCGAAAGCACATGTTCTGTATACCTGTAAGGACGGGCAGCAGACGTATCATCCGGTCCTGACCTTCTTCGGGTTCCGGTATATCAAGCTGGTGCAGTTCCCGGGAAAGCCTGCCTTAGAGAATTTTGCGGGGATCGTAGTCTGCTCCGACATAAGGCAGACCGGCTATATCCGGACAGGGGATCCCATGGTCAACCAGCTGATCTCCAACATTATCTGGGGTCAGAAGGGAAATTTCCTGGATATACCGACGGACTGCCCGCAGCGGGATGAGCGGCTTGGCTGGACCGGAGACGCCCAGGTATTTGTGAAAACGGCCAGCTATAATTTTGATGTGGAGAAATTCTTTGTCAAATGGATGCACGATATTTCCGCGGAGCAGAGAGCGGACGGCGGGGTCGGCGTGGTGGTCCCGAATTATCTCCCCGTGAACGACTCCAGCGCAGCCTGGGGAGATGCGGCAACAATCTGCCCGTGGCAGATCTATCTGACCTATGGGAATCCGCAGATCCTTTCCGACCAGTTTGACAGCATGAAGAAATGGGTGGATTTTATCGGATCCGCTACGACCACGCCGGATCTGTGGACAGGCGGTCAGCACTTCGGCGACTGGCTGGGACTGGATGCGCCGTCGGGCAGCTACAAGGGTTCTTCGAGAGATGATTTCATCGCTTCGGCGTTCTATGCGTATTCCACCGGCCTCCTCATCAAAGCAGGAAAGATCCTTGGCAAGGACATGACGGAGTATGAAACTCTGAAGGATCGGATCGTGTCTGCCTTCCGCAGGACATTCCCGGACTATACAACACAGACCGAACATATCCTGGCGGTGCATTTCGGCCTCGCCGAGGATCCGCAGAAGACAGCGGACGTTCTGGCGGAGATGATCCGGAAGGACGGCTCCCGGATGCGGACCGGTTTCGTGGGGACACCGTACATTCTGCATGTGCTGAGCGAGTATGGTCATGGGGATCTGGCCTATGATCTGTTCCTTCGGAAAGCCTATCCTTCATGGCTGTATCCTGTAGGGAAGGGTGCGACTACGATCTGGGAGCACTGGGACGGCATCATGGAGGACGGCAGCTTCTGGAGTACGGATATGAATTCGTTTAACCATTACGCCTATGGTTCGGTGGCAGACTGGATCTATGAGAAGGCTGCGGGAATCCGTCCGATGGAAGAAGCTCCCGGCTTCGAAAGAGTTATGATCGCTCCGATGCCGGACGAACGTCTCGGTAGCCTGGAAGCAGAGCTTCACACCCGGAATGGCGTCATCCGCTCGGGCTGGCGGTATGTGGATGGATGTGTGCGCTATGAGATCACCGCAGAGATGCCGGTGACGATCTGCGTAAACGGAACGAAGAAGGATATGGAACCCGGGAAATATACATTCTGGGGATGAACAAAGAGCAGAATAGGAGGCACGTCGGTGAAGACAGAATCAGAGGCGGTTGTCCAGGCGTTTCGCCAGGAGGCAGACAGGCTGCCAGAAAAGTATTATACCGATCGTGGAAGGCAGTGCCCATGGAGAAGAGATCCATCTGAACAGGAAGAACCTGGAGCATTGCCGGGCATGTGGGAATGGATGGGGGACCTGCAATAAGAATGGGGCCTGTATCATTCAGGATGATTTTACAGATGTCTATCAGAAGCTGGCAGAATCTGACGGGATTGTCTGGATCAGTGCAGTGTATTGGTCGGACATGACGGAATGCTTCAAGGCATTCTTTGACAGGCTGCGCAGATGTGATGCCACATACAATCATTTCCTTGCCGAAAAACGCTGTGTCTTGGGGGCCAATTTCCAATTGACGTGCGAAAGGTCGCAGGTTCGATCCCTAGAATACAGTGAAAATTATATCTAGTGGGAGGTAAGGATATGATGCTTTTATTGACTGTGCGGATGAGATCGGCAGGATGACCGACCTGTATCCGATCGATGGAGTGACCATATAAATACAATGAAAGAGATGGGTTGACAACAGTGAACTATGTTTATCTGCTCCGTTGCTCCGACGGATCTTTATACTGTGGATGGACGACAGACCTTCAGGCTCGTCTTAAAGCCCATAACAACGGAACCGGGGCAAAATACACACGGTCCCGCCGGCCGGTGGAACTCGTATATTCCGAAGAATATGCTGACAGACATGAAGCCCTCAGCCGGGAGTGGCATATCAAACGGATGAGCCGGTCTGAGAAAGAAGCATTGCTGTTGATACAAAAGATATCACCATCCAGAGAGGAAGAAAGAGATAAGGAGAAGTATCTAAAATGAGTATAGTGACAAACGACAAGAAAAGACGGAAGAACAAGATTGGTATTTTTGTAGATTCTTTGATGTATGTCATTTTGCTTATCCAGATGTTATATGTCTTTGCAGGGAATGTTTTACATGAGATTTTGGGCATTCTGATGTTTGTATGCCTGACAGCACATATATGCCTCAAGCGGAAGCGGATCAAAGCAGTTTTCAAGAAAGGTGCAAAAAAGAAACTTGTGGTAAGAATTTCTGAGATTATAACGATCCTGCTTTTGTGCTGTATGTTTGCCATGGTATTCAGCAGTATGGGAGTGTCCCGTACATTGTTTCCATGGTTTCATTTCATGGGGAACAGCGATATTCACAGGTACCTGGCAACGGGGATTCTGGCTTTATCTGTTATTCACGGCGGCTTAAATGTTGCTTTGCGCAGCAGACGAAAGAAAGCTGTTTTTGCGGTTACAGCAGTGTGTACCGTACTTTCCCTTATCCTGGGACTGTGGGCAGTACCTTACATGAACAGGCACTTCAGGCAGGTGGATGTTGACTTTGAACAGGCAGTATCCGGCGAAAAAGCTTCTTGGAGCGGTCGGAACCCTTTGGTGGTTTATTTTACACGTGTTGGCAATACAGACTTCGATGAGGATGTAGATATTGTTTCCGGGGCATCGCTCATGCTGGCGTCCGGAAAGAAAATGGGGAATACAGAACTCCTTGCGGAAATGCTTTGTGATATGATCGGATGCGAATCAAAAGCGATCACACTTACAGGAGAAAAGTACCCTTCTTCGTATAATGATACCATTGCCGTTGCCGGAACAGAATTAAAAGAGGATGCCCGTCCGGACATCCAGCCTGTCAACATCAGTGAGTATGGCACCATTATTCTTGTTTATCCGATCTGGTGGGGAACGATCCCGATGCCGGTGGCAACATTCCTGACAGACAATGATTTTACCGGAAAAGAGGTTCTTCTTCTGGCGACGCAGGGGAGCAGTGGTTTTGCGAAAAGCACTACAGATGTGAAAAAGCTGATTCCAGGTGCGTCGGTTAAGGAAGGGATCAGTATTTATTGTGATGATATCCCCAAAGCGAGGGAAGAGATCAGGCAGTGGATAAACCAGCTTGACACCGCAGCCCACGATCCCGATCGACAATGACTCGTTTCTGTTTGTTTATGGTTTTACGTAAACCGGAACCAGTCGATCGTCATACATCCTGTCATACGAAGGATGATCTCATGTTCGCCGGCATCATTGTGAAGGCGGACAGATACTTCTTCAAAGCCGGTAAGCTCATGCAGAAGCGCAAGCGAGCCGGCTTCTGTTCCGTCAACAAGAACCGTAATCTTGCTTCCGCCTTCACCTTTCATGAAGAGGGTCATCTCCATATCTTCCTGCATTCCGTATACATGGGGATAGGAAGCACAATGCGTTCCGGTTTCCTGCGATATGGCAAAACCGTCATGTTTTCCGTCCTCGAATAATTCTATCTTCCGGACATATGGTTTATCGATCTTCATGTACCATTCCGCCTGGATCTTTTCCCAGCCGGCATAGTACTGCCCGACACCATACTGCCGGATCTCTTCATCAAACATCAACGTGCCGTCGTCACAGACATGAAGGTACATGAGCCATGTCTGCCGGAAGGACCAGCTTTCCTGGCCGCAGCTTACCGCATAATACCACTGCCCGTTCCATTCTGTGAAAGAACCGTGGTCGATGAAAGCCCTCCCGTCAGGATAATGCGGAATGTCCGCTCCGATGTTTCCGCGGAAGATGTATGGACCCAGACGGTTCTGCGAAGTGGCGTACCTCCCTGCCCAATACAGATACCATCGGTTTCCATACCGGAAGGCTTCCGCCTGGTCGGAGCGAAGCTCGCCTGTCAGTTCTTCTTCTGTATTTTCATCAGGATAGACGTGAACTTTGCGGGCGCTGTCGAATACGACTTCGGTCATGCTCCGGCTTAGCTGCATTGCCCAGTAATGGTCAGTCCAGTCGCTGCCGAATACGATCCAGGCATACTCGTCTTCTTCATCCGGAAGGATCACATCCGGGTCGTAGGAATTGGTCGGTGTGATGCCCTTCGGAAGAATGGGAGTCTTTCCGCGGGCATCTGTGAACGGGCCGTCAGGCCTGTCGCTTACAGCCACGCCGGTAGACTCGCCGCCGTGGGAATAGTACAGGTAATACTTTCCGTCCCAGGGACTCTGTACCACGTCGCAGGCCCAACAGTCGACGGAGTCTTCCGGAAGGTAAGTGTTCTTCCGTTTCAGCGTTTTTCTGCACTGCCAGTGGACAAGGTCTTCACTGAAAAGGACATACCAGTCCCGCATGATGAATCTGTCTTTTCCTTCATCGTGTCCGACATAGACATACATGTTTTCTTTGCCTGTATCTGGATTTATAAAGATCTTGATATGGGGGTCAGGGAACATGTTGTCGACCACGTTCAAGGGCAGGAGAGGGTTTCCTTTCCGCGGAAACAGTTCGTTTTTATCATCCATAGGGAATTTCCTCCGCTTTAAGGCTGCGTACATCCGAAAAAATACAGGATGAAGGCTTTCATTCTGACTTATATTATAAACGAAAGAAGGTTGGATGTATATCGTCTGATGGAAGAAGTTTTTTGGCTGTGAAGAGCGTTATGGAAAAGGCAAAAAAGGGGTGGCGCTGGCTACCCTGTGAACAGTAACATGTGTATTCTGGTGTGACATTACTGTGAAATGCGTCAT
>CAMOUV010000131.1 GCA_946626695.1 uncultured Blautia sp. | reverse complement strand
AAAAGACTCTTCCTCTCGGAAGAGGAAATCCGGCAGGAAGAAATCCCCTATATTGATATTCTGGAGAAGGGATTCTTCGGCTGCGAATGATTCAAAAAACGAATTCTTTGCATCAGAAAAAAGCAAGAGAAGCACGAAAACATGCAGCAGAAAAGGAGACAAGAACCATGCGGACAAGAATTCTTTCAAGACTCAGCAACTTTGAAGTGGAAGATTATCTGAAGCGGAACGATATTATCTTCATTCCGGTGGGACCCACCGAGATGCACGGCAGATGCCCGCTGGAGATCGAGTATATCGGACCTCTGGGTATGGCGATGGCCATGGCGGAGAAGGTGGACGGCCTGGTGCTGGACGGCCTGAAATATTTCTATAACGGATCCTGCGCTACCGGCAAGGGAACTGTGCGGATGAGCGTACACGACGGATACATGTACCTGAAGGCAATCGCCTATTCTCTGATGAGCCAGGGCTTTAAGCGGCAGATCTATGTGACAGGTCACGGCACCTCGGAGCTGACTCTCGGTGCGTTGGTGGGAGATTTCTTTGACGAAACCAAGTGTCCCATCGCCTGGATGGATCAGCTGACGGTCACCGCATTCGCAAAAAGCCGGGTTGGAGAAGAAGAGGCCGCAAAATACAACAACTTTATGGACGTAACCTATGGTTCCTATGAGATCACAGGCAGAAAGGAAGATCTGATCATTGATCCGGAGTGTGCTTCCAGGGAAGTGCACGGTGAGATGTTTAAACCCGGTCAGAATACCTTCCAGGGGCTGCCGGAGAGTCTGCAGAACATTTCGCATATCATCAATTTCGGAAGCTTCGCCTACTCGATCGGCTTCTACATGGGAGATATCCGTGATCACGGCGGTGACCAGGGTGCTTTTGCATCAGTGGAAGAGAGGGACGAGGTATGCAGAAGAGGGCTGGAGCAGCTGTTGAAGGTGGTAGACGCAGTGGATGTTCCCCTTTTTGTGAAGCAGATGGCGGATCAGGCAGAATACACCAATACCGTCATCAAGGAAAAGTTCGGAAAGACCCTGCCGAAGAACAAGATCTGCGACTGGGTTTGAAAGAGATACCAAACATATTAATAAAGAAAAGGAGAAGAACTATGAAATTCAGAAAACTGGCAGCAGGTTTACTGGCAACTACAATGTCCCTGTCTCTGATCACAGTTCCGGCTGTGGTGCAGGCAGAGGAAGAACCCTATGAAATCGTGATGGAACTGATCGGCTCCGGGATCCCGCAGACCGATGTGGACGAAGTACTCGCGGCGATCAATGAGATCACGGTCCCGGCCATCAATTGTACTGTAAAATTCCGTGAGATCCCCATCGCAGATCACGCGACCCAGATCAATCTGCTGGGAACCGATGGAGAACGTCTGGATATTATCTTTGTGGGGTACACCACCAGCATGCAGAACCTGGTCGCCAACGGACTTCTGGTCGGCCTCGGAGATCTTCTTGAAGAATATGCACCGGAAACGCTGGAGAATGCCGGGCGTCTGATGGATGCCTGCTATGTGGGAGACGACTATTACTGTGTACCGGGAAGCTATTATCCCGGAACCCGTCACTGCATCGCTTACAGTGAGGAATTGTTTGAGCAGTATGGAATTGAAATCCCGGAAAACCCGGAGGACAGTGTCGAGTACATGAACAAAATCTTTGACAATATCAAAGCCAGTGACTATCCGGGATACTGCATGACCAACGGTGACGGAGCGTCCACCACAATTCCGGGATATGATATTGAAAAATTCGGTTCCGCAATGTTTGCAGACGGTCTGTACGGAGTTCTTATGGATATGAAGAACGACACAGAAATCGTTGATATCTATGAAACGGACGCATATCGGAGTTATATGAAACAGCTTAGAGAGTGGCAGCAGGATGGTACCATGATCCCGGACTCCCTGACGAGCGGAGATACCCTGGTTGGTGCGATGATGGCGCAGAAGGTCTGCATGATGAATGCAATCGTAAACTGCACTTTTGTACCGGGAACCCAGAAGATCACCGGGATGGCCATGACAGAGATCCCCACCAGCGAAGCAACGATCACAGGAACAAGCGTTCCGGAATACGGCCTCGGTGTTACCGTGACCAGCGAACATCCGGAAAAAGCAGTGCAACTCCTGAACCTGATCATGACCAACCCGGATCTGGCCAATCTGATGAACTATGGTATCGAAGGGAAACATTATGTAAAGGTCAGCGACCATATCATCGATTATCCGGAAGGCGTCAATGCAGCTAACATCGGATACGGTGCGCAGATCGTATCCTTCGGCGACTGCTCCAAGATCTATCAGAGAACCCCCTTCACTGAAGAGTGGTACGATACACTTTCGGTAATGATCCGCTTCGTCAGGAGCTTTTTGAGAAGATCGGAAGCGAAGGGCCGGATCATGCAAGAATCCGCTCGGAGGGAAAGTCCTATCTGGCTTTCCGGACCGATTCGACCCATCCGGATATGGTATATTATCATGTGGTGGCTGTTTCCTCCCATTACCGGGAGGTTTATATTGTGATCCTGTTTACCGTGATCACCCTGGTGGTGCTGATGGGACTGAGTATTCTGTTTGCCAGGAAATTCACCCGGGAAAACATCACACCTCTCTGGAAGATCATGGAGACGATCCGGGAGGGAGAGGACGATGAAGAGTCATTCACCTATGACCATATGATCGAGATGGCCGGGCGTCTCCTTGGCAGGGTCAATGGATATGAGGATCAGAACCGGAAGGAGATCCTTCCACGGATCTTCAACGGTCAGATCCGCAAAACAGAAGAGATCGAAGACTATCAGAGGCAGCACGAAGAGGAGCTGCGCAACGGATTCTATGTGCTGAGCATCCGGCTTGTCAGCAAGGAGGAACCGGAGGAATCAGATATCAAGGTGTTCTGTGCAATGAACATTTTTGAAGAAACTCTCCGGGAGCATATCGTGCTGACACCAGTGGAAAACTGGGACAGGGTCTATTTTCTGATCAGGGACAGGCAGGAGGCGGTGGAAGAAAAGGTCCGGTACTGCCGAAAATACATGGAGGAACGGCTTTCCATCAAAGTCGAATGCGGTTTCAGTGAGAGAATGCAGAGCTTTCTGAGGATTTCCGATGCCAGAACCCAGGCAGATTACATGGCAGAGTATGGGATGCTCCGGAGACAGGAAGACCGCACCATGTGGTATGAGGACCTGATCCGGCTGGATCAGATTCCCTCCAACCTTTACGGAGACACGGTCAAACGGATCATCAATCTTACGATGGCGCAGGATTACGGTATCGCGTTGGAGATCCTGCACAGATTGTGGGAAACAGAGCTTTCGTCTCCTCTGATCGATGGAGAAGATGCCAAATCAAAGCTTTTGACGATCCTGACGATCATTTCAATCCCCCACAGAGAGAAGTTCGGACAGAGACCGCCTGTCCCGAAGGAAGAATGGAACAATCTGTCTTATATCTATGAAGATATCTGCCGGATGATGAAAGAACTGCAGGAAAACAAGGACCAGCAGGGAGATCCGGGGAAAGCGACCAGTGAAAAGATGCGAAGTTATATCCGGGAGCATGCCACGGATCCGGAGATCACCGCTAAATCGGTGGCAGAGGCTTTTGACCTGACGGGTTCCTATGCTTCAAGTATGTTTAAGAAATATACAGGGGAAGGGATTCTGGAGTATATCCACAAAGAACGGATCCGTGAAGCCAAGCAGCTTCTGAAGGAAGGCTGCTCAGTACAGGAAGCAGCGGAAAAGACGGGGTATCTGGAGGCCAGAAGCCTGATCCGGGCTTTCAAAAAATATGAAGGGATCACTCCGGGCCAGTACAAGACATTATGAGGAACATATGAGAATGGGAAGGGCGTCGGTCAATGGGTTGCTGAAGTCCCGTTCGGACAGAAACTGAACGGTCGATATGCACTATACGAGGAGGAAAAGAGCATGAAAAAAATATGGCTGATGATGGGTATGTGCTTCTTTCTCGGTACAGTGGGAGTCTCTTCGAAGGCAGAAGAGAAGGAGGATAAGCCAACGCCTCTTTCGCTGCTTGTGTTGGGAGCTGATGAAGAGCTCGCACAGATCTATGAAGAGAATGAGACGGTTCGGAAGCTGGAAGAAAAACTGGATGTGGATTTTTCTTTTATGATCCTTCCCTGGGCAGAACAGGAAGGTGTGTTGGACCGGATGTTCGGGTCTGGAGAGCTTTTGGATGTGCTGATCCTTTCGGAGAATGTCAATTATAGGGGCGGTGTCAGTGCGGCAGTCAGGGATGGAGTCTACTGGGATCTGACGGACTATGTGGAAAAGTATATGCCGAATTACACATCTTTGATCAATACGGATGATGACCTGAGACGAGCGGCGTATGATGATGACAACAGGATAACCGGACTTCTCTCTTTATCCTGTGACGTTGAAGAGAAAAAGCTTGCAACAGGCCTGGCTGCAGGCGGAATGATCATGCGGGAGGACTGGCTTGAGGACTCAGGTCTTCCAGTTCCGGAGACCTATGAGGATTGGGAGCAGGTGCTGACGGTGTTTAAAGAAAAGTACGGCTGCCGGCAGCCGTTGTATATTCCGTCCGGGGTGTATTCCATGGAGTCTCCGGGTTTCTGTTCCGGAATGGGTGTACTGCCTTTCATGCAGATGAATGGTGACCGGATCGAGTATGGCCCGGTAACAGAAGGATGGAAAGACTATGTACACTTGATGCATGACTGGTATGAAAAAGGGCTGATCGGATCGGAATTTGTGGTCAATGATTCCCTGGGGATCGATGAGAATGCCTGTATCCGTGAAGAAACCGGTGCCATGTTGTATTACTATGCCAGAGTAGGGTATCTGGAAAAAGCGATCTCAGATGACGCCCGGTTCTGTGCCGTCCGGTATCCGGTCAGAGAGAGAGGAATGACAGTGCAGGGAGGAGAACGCCGGACCATTGCCTCAAAAGTTGTTTTTGTCACGAAAGCGGTGTCCGAAGAAAGGCTTCCGGAAGTGCTGAAGATCCTCGATGCCATGTATGATCCGGCGCTTGTCAAAGAACTGGTTTTTGGTACGGAAGGGGAGGACTATACGTATGATGAAGAAGGGAACATCCGTTTTTCAGATGCGATTCTTACCTACGGGGGCAAAAACGGGTGGGAAAAGGTGCTGGAGGAGAAGCTGATGCCATCCACTCTGCTTCTTATGAAGGACTGGAGAAGAGAACTTCTTCTTGAATCGGAAAAGGAACTGGCTCTCCGGGAAATCTGGAATCAGGACGGCACGGATCTTTATGTGCCGGATATTTCCCTGGACAGTGATGAACAGTATCTCTACAGTTCCGTGATGGATGCCGTACAGCCATATGTGAAAGACATGACCTGCCGGATGATCGTCGGTGCGGCAGATATTGATCTGACCTGGAAAGGGTATGTGCAGACCATCCAGGCCATGGGGATCGAAGACGCCGTCAGAGCATATCAGAATGCCTATAACCGGTATGTACACAGACAATAAATGCAGAACAGGCGGAAGGCAGTCTGCTCTGCCTTGTTTTGCCGGAAGAAGAGAGTGACCGAAGATGAAACTGTTTGTAAAGGACAAGACGTTTTACCGTATGCTTGCGTCCATCGCGCTTCCGATCGCTGCCCAGCAGCTGATCACGGTGGGCGTAAACATGGCGGACAATATCATGCTTGGACAGCTGGGGGAGGCTCCGATGAGCGGAGCGACCCTGGCCAATAACTTTATCAGCATATTCCAGATCTGCTGTATGGGGCTTGGAATGGGAGCCAGCGTCCTGACGAGCCGGTTCTGGGGCATGAAGGACATGGTCGGACTGAAGAAGGCGATCAATATCATGTACCGGCTGAC
>CAMOUV010000130.1 GCA_946626695.1 uncultured Blautia sp. | reverse complement strand
GCTTTTCCAACGGATCCGAAGAGTTCCATTTTCTCTTTGACGGTGCCTTTGATGGCTTCGAAGCCGGGAGCCAGAACTTTACGCGGGTCAAAGCCTTTGCCTACCAGATCCTTGCCTTCTTCGAAGTACTTGCGGGTAGCTGCGGTGAAGGAGAGCTGGCATTCGGTGTTGACGTTGATCTTGGATACGCCGAGGTCGATGGCTTTCTTGATCTGGTCAGCCGGGATGCCTGTGCCGCCGTGCAGTACGAGAGGCATAACGCCTGTAAGCTTCTGGATGGCATCCAGAGTCTCAAAGCTCAGTCCCTGCCAGTTTTCCGGATATTTGCCGTGGATGTTGCCGATGCCTGCTGCCAGGAAGTCGATGCCCAGATCTGCGATCCTCTTGCATTCTTCCGGATCTGCGCATTCGCCCATGCCGATGACGCCGTCTTCTTCGCCGCCGATTGCGCCGACCTCTGCCTCGATGGACATACCGTTGTCATGTGCGATCTTGACCAGCTCGGTGGTCTTCTGTACGTTCTCATCGATCGGATAATGAGATCCGTCGAACATGATGGATGAGAAGCCTGCTTCTACGCATTTAAGGCATCCGTCATAGGTGCCGTGATCCAGATGCAGAGCAACCGGAACGGTGATCTTCAGCTCTTCGAGCATGCCGTTAACCATGCCGACTACGGTCTTATATCCGCCCATGTACTTGCCGGCGCCTTCGGAAACACCGAGGATAACCGGGGAGTTGAGCTCCTGTGCGGTAAGCAGGATCGCCTTGGTCCATTCCAGGTTGTTGATGTTGAACTGACCAACTGCATAGTGGCCGGCTTTTGCCTTCTGAAGCATCTCTTTTGCACTTACTAATGCCATGATATTTTCCTCCTGTGAAAAGATCTTTCTGCACAGACACCTTTGGTCTGTGCTTTGTCAACAGATATTCTAGCAGATTCTGCGCTTTTCGTCTACCTTTTTCCGTACAAAATCATAATTCCCCATGCCGGCATGGTAAAGCGGAGCATGCCCGCTTTGGCCATATAATGGGCCGGCAGTGTGGAAAAGGTTTCGGCGTCCGCCAGCATGATACGGTCCAGCATGGTATCCTCGTGGCGGCTGATGCCGGTACGCCAGGCTTCGATCTCCACGACTCTCTCCTGCGCCTGGTTATTGACGACCACCACCATCACCTCGTCCTTGGTGAAGCGGCCGTAGCTCAGGCCCTGGTAATCGTTCCACAGATAGACCAGGGAACCGGTCCGAAGCACCGGATAGGTTTTATGGATCCGGATCATCTCCCGGTGGAAATCGATCATCTGGTAGTCCTCGCGGCCCCAGGGATAGGTACGCCGGTTATCCGGGTCGGTAAAGCCGCAGACGCCGGCTTCGTCCCCGTAATAGACGGTCGGACAGCCCGGCCAGGTCATCTGGATGGCCACCGCTTCGCGCATGACCGCCGGATTGACGTCTTGGGAGGCCGCATCCGGACCCAGGGTGCTTACCCGTCCGGCTTTATGGTTCGTACGGGTCAGAAACCGCGAATGATCGTGGTTGGACAGCTCGTTCATCGCCGTATACAGGGATGACATGGGAAGGGCCCGCATATTGTGCCGCATGGCCGAGATAAAGGCCTCGCTGTTGCCCAGCATGTCCGGACGGTACTCATCGCTGTGCTTTTCCATGCCCGTCAGAAACCAAGTCACCGGTTCCATAAAGGCATCGTAATTCATCACTGTGTCCCATTCGTCCCCCCGCAGCCAGGGCTCGGCGCTGCCGTAATGCTCCGCCAGCACGATGGCTTCTGGGTTGGCTTCCTTCACGGCACGGCGGAATTCCTTCCAGAAGTGATGATTGAATTCTTCGGTATAGCCGATGTCGGCGGCCACGTCCACACGCCAGCCGTCGGCGTTGTAGGGCGGGGAGACCCATTTCTTCCCGATCCGCAGGATGGTCTCCAGCAGCTCGCCGGAGTCCTCGTAGTTGAGCTTCGGCAGCGTATCATGGCCCCACCAGCCCTCGTAGGAGCCGTTATACGGCCAGTTATCGTCGGTAAAGCGGAAATAGGTCCGGTAGGGGCTGTCCGCGCTGATATAGGCGCCTTTTTCGTAGCCCTCCTGCTTGTCGTAGATCCGCTCCCGGTCCATCCACTTGTTGAAGGAACCGCAATGATTGAACACCCCGTCCAGGATGACCTTCATCCCCCGGCGGTGGAGCTCCTCCACCAGCTGGATAAAGAGCTTGTTGCTGGCCTCCAGATTCCGAGGATCCGTGACACGCCGGATATATTTGTAGGCGTGGCTGTTGTCCCGGTCCCAGCTTTCCATGGTGCCTTCGCAGTCCGCTACGATCCTGCCGTAGTGTGGATCCACATAGTCGTAATCCTGACAGTCATACTTGTGATTGCTGGGGGACACGAAGATGGGGTTCAGGTACAGCACCTCCACCCCAAGGTTCTGCAGGTAATCCAGCCGGTTGATCAGGCCCTGCAGATCTCCGCCGTAGAATTCCCGCACGCCCATGGCTGCGGGAGGCTTGTTCCACTGGGCAACCTTTACGCTGACATCGTTGATATAGGAGTATTCGCCCGTCTCCACATCATTTGTGGGATCTCCGTTGGAAAAACGGTCCACAAAGATCTGGTACATGACGGCTCCTTTGGCCCAGTCCGGGGTATGATAGTCCGGATAGACCAGAAAGTCCATCTCCTTCACATGATCCTCGGTACAGCCCAGGTTGTTGTAGTAACAGACGGTAAAGCCGTAATGGATTTCGAAATAATAGCTGGTGATCTCGTCCCCCATGGGAACAAAGGTCCGGTAGTAGTCGAAGCCCTGCCGGGTGTCGGCCACTTCCATGACATATCTCTTGTTATTCCAGATCAGATCTACTCCGTCTACGTTGTTTCGCTGAGTCCGGAAAGCGATCCGTACAGTCTCTCCTGCTTTCGGTTCCGGCGGATTGCGGAAATCCTCCGTGCCGTCGCTGAAAAGAGCCTGCTTGTTCAGGACCGCTCTCATGTTCAGCATGTAATGCATTCTTCTGGTTGTTTCTGCATCAGGGTATCTCATGATACATGCTCCTCAATGGTAAACAGCGCCTCGAACTCGTCTCTGTGTACTTTTTCCTTCTCGATCAGAAGAGCCGCGCAGGCATGCAGCACCCGCTCGTTCTCCAGAACGATCTCCTTCGCTTTTTTATGGCATTCCTCGATGATGCGGCGGATCTCCTGGTCAATCTCCGAAGCCACTTCCTCGCTGAAATTCTTGGTGTGGGCCAGATCCCGTCCGATAAAGACCGCGTCGTCATCCCCGCCGTAGGAAACCAGTCCCAGGCGGTCCGACATGCCGTATTTCATGACCATGGAACGGGCAACTCCCGTGGCCCGTTTGATATCGTTGGAAGCACCGGTGGTGATGTCGCCGAAGATGATCTCTTCCGCCACACGACCGCCCAGGAGGGTCGTGATCTCCTGCAGCATCTTCCCCTTGGTGTCAAACATCTCGTCCTTTTCCGGCAGGGGCATGGTGTAGCCCGCAGCCCCCATTCCGGTGGGAATGATCGAGATCGTGTACACCGGCTCCATATCCGGCAGCACGTGGAACAGAATCGCGTGCCCTGCCTCGTGGTAGGCGGTGATCTTCTTCTCCTTGTCGGAGATCACCTTGCTGCGTTTTTCCGCACCGATGCCGACCTTGATGAAGGAATTCTTGATGTCCTGCTGCACGATGTAGGCGCGTCCTTCCTTGGCCGCCAGGATCGCCGCCTCGTTCATCAGATTCTCCAGATCCGCGCCGGTAAAGCCGGCCGTGGTCTGGGCGATCTGCTTCAGGTCCACATCGTCCCCCAGGGGCTTCCCGCGGGAATGCACCCGCAGGATTTCTTCCCTGCCCTGGATGTCCGGCCTGCCAACACCCACCTTCCGGTCAAAACGACCGGGCCGGAGGATGGCCGGATCCAGGATGTCCACGCGGTTGGTGGCGGCCATCACGATGATGCCCTCATTGACGCCGAAGCCGTCCATTTCCACCAGCAGCTGGTTTAATGTCTGTTCACGCTCGTCGTGGCCGCCGCCCATGCCGGTACCTCTCTGGCGGGCCACCGCGTCGATCTCGTCGATGAAGATGATGCAGGGGGCGTTTTTCTTGCCCTCCTCAAACAGATCCCGCACCCGGGATGCGCCGACGCCGACGAACATTTCCACAAAGTCGGAGCCGGAGATGGAGAAGAAGGGCACGCCTGCTTCCCCCGCCACGGCCTTGGCCAGCAGCGTCTTGCCGGTTCCGGGCGGTCCCACCAGAAGCACGCCCTTGGGGATCCGGGCTCCGACCTGGGTGTATTTCTGCGGCGCCTTCAGGAAGTCCACCACCTCCACCAGGTCTTCCTTCTCTTCCAGAAGACCGGCCACATCCTGGAAGGTGATCTTTTTGTCATCCGGGCCGGACATCCGCGCCCGGCTCTTTCCGAAGTTCATCATCCGGTTGTTGCTGCTGCTTGCACCGCTCATCTGACGGTTCATCAGGGTGAAGAGCACGATGATCATCACCCCGGAGACGATGACGGGCAGGAGAGTTGCCAGAAGCGTGTTCTCCGCCGGGACGTTTTCCACGATCGGATCCACGCCCTTGGCCCGGAGGATTTCCTCCACCTTGGTCACGTCCGTGGCGTAGAAGCGTTTCTGTCCCTCCTCCGACACATACACGACCACCGTACCTGTAGGAACCTCGCGGTTCGGCCGGATGACCGCCTGCTGGATCTTTCCCTGGTTCAGAGCAGTCTGCATCTGTTCCAACGTATAGTTACTCTGGGTATCTGTCTGTTTGCTCAGAAACAGGTACCCGAAAATGATCACGGCGATCATGACGGCATAGAAGCCGAACCGCCCCGAGGGCCTGTTGTATTCCACGTGTTACTCCTTTCCGTTATTCCTTATCATCCTCTGTGAATTCTACCACACCGATGTATGGAAGGTTGCGGTATTTCTGTGCATAGTCAAGACCAAACCCTACCACAAACTCATCCGGAATTTCGAAGCAGGTGTAATCCACGGATACCGGCACCACACGGCGTTCCGGTTTGTCCAGCAGCGTACACAGACGCACGCTGGCCGGTTTTCTGTCCCGCAGGATCTGCAGCAGATAGCTCAGAGTCCGGCCGGAATCCACGATATCCTCTACCACCAGAACATCCTTTCCTGCCAGAGACTCGTCCAGGTCCTTCACGATTTTCACCACACCGCTGGATTTGGTGTCAGAGCCGTAGCTGGACACACTCATAAAGTCCAGGGATACCGGCACGGTGATCCTTTTGGCCAGCTCACACATGAAAAACACGCCGCCCTTCAGCACACAGATCAGATGAATATGGCGTCCAGCATAGTCCTGGTTGATCTTGTCGGCTACCTCCTGGATCCTCTTGTCCACTTCCTCTTCGTTCAGCAGTACACGGATTTTTTCACTCATGATAATTCCTCCTGTATTCTATCTCCGAAACACGTCGGATATCCGAGGTGTCTCGGGAGATGTATTCGATTTCGGAAAACATCCTCTGTTCAGGCCCTGAAGCGCCCGCAAAGCATCTTCTATTTCGACTTCGGGACAGGCACGACGCGGTACTCGATTTCGATCACTCGACCTGTTTCCGGAGTAATTCGATACTGATGCCCCATACGGCTTCCGATGATCCAGAGAATCTCGGACCCGGATGCCAGCAGCGGTATCTCGTCTCTTATGTCCCCGGGGATCCCATCGTCCATCATCACACGGGTCAGCTTCTTATGCTGCCCGTCGCTGTTGATTGTCATGTAATCCCCCGAACGACGCGTCCTGATTTCCAGAGTACCTTCTATCTTATCATAATCAAACCATTTCGTACACTTTTTTTCGTCAATGTTCTCCCCGGAATACGTAAAAATCCGCGTAGAAAAGGAGAAAATGTTCGTGCAATCTGTTGGATGAAAGAAAGTATCGCCGTTTATCGAAAGAATTTGCCCTTCTGTTTCCGGTTCCATTCGCGTCGGAATCTCCATACGTATAAGAATTCCTTCCGGATAGCGTATGGCCTGTCTGTGATTCGGGAGGACAATTTTCGTGCCTCGGCTGCGGTTCACAAGACTGCATACATTCCGGATATGCTCTGC
>CAMOUV010000129.1 GCA_946626695.1 uncultured Blautia sp. | reverse complement strand
TCCCGCTATACGCCCTCCGATCTGGCTTATATCCTGCAGAACAGCTTCGGGATCGTGACCCGGGCGGGGCTGCAGTGTGCACCGCTTATTCATTCCTTCCTGGGAACGGAAGGAGAAGGAACCCTGCGGATCAGTTTTTCCATCACCAGCCGGAAGGAAGAGGTGGATGCGCTGATCAGCGCGTTAAAGGAGCTGCCATGAGAATTACAGAACAGAGAAAGTCGCTGGAAGCCTGCACCGAATCGGGCTGGGACGCCATCGATTTTCTGACGGAGGAGCCGCTGACCGATGAGGACATCGAGAGTCTGCGGCAGAAGGACGGTTCTTTTCTGTATCTGAGGAGCCTGAAAAAACCGTTTTTCAAGATTGAAAGCCACAATTATGTGATCAAAGGGGTGCGGGGGGATTCCTTTTTCCGTTTCGCCGCGCACCGGGATCACATGGATCTGGCGGAACAGATCCGTAAAGAGTTTGAAACGGAACAGCCGCGCAGGAATGCGGAGGTTCATGAGCAGACAACACGGGAGGACGGATCAGAGTCCGCCTTACACATAAGGGAGAAATAGAATGGAAACAAAACTGTTGTTTTCCTGTATCAGACCGAATATCATCCGCTGCCGGTATACCGGCCTGTCTGAAGAGGAGGAATCCCTTCTGATCGCGGAAGAGGCACGGAAGGCGGAAGAGCCGCTTGAACCGGAGAAGGACGGGGGATTTCTGCTGTACCGGGCCGGAGAACTGTCGGCCTGTGTATCGGAAGAGGAAAAGATCTGCCGTTGGGAATCGCCCGAAGGTCTTCTGCTGCAGGAAGGAAAGAAGGAATTTGTGCAGATCCCTGTGATGCGGTACACCACAGGGGATGAAGCACCGGTGATCGACCGGGTCAAAACCGTGGACGGGGAGAGAAACTTTATCCGCAACCTGAAGGAGGAAGAGGACCATAAGGCCTGGCAGGGAAGACTGCATTTCTGCTTCGCGGAGAACGAAGGCATCTACGGCTTCGGGCAGGCGGAGGAAGGAATCTGGAATTACCGCGGCCATGTGCAGTATCTGTATCAGCATAATATGCGGACTCCGATGCCGGTGATGATCTCGTCCGGGGGATACGGGATCCTGTTTGACTGCACGTCGCTGATGACCTTCAACGATACCGAAAACGGATCCTATCTGTTTTTCGACTGCATCCGGGAGCTGGATTATTATGTGATCTATGGGCCCTCTGTGGACCGGATCATCGAAGGAATCCGTTTTCTGACCGGCGGGACCGCCATGCTGCCCAAATGGGCCTTCGGCTATGTGCAGTCCAAGGAACAGTATTATACGGCGAAAGAGCTGACGGAGGTGGCCCGGCGCTATCGGCAGGAGGGCGTTCCCATCGACTGTGTGGTTCAGGACTGGAACACCTGGGAAAAGGACAAATGGGGCAACAAACATCTGGATCCGGAACGGTACGGGGACATGAAGGAGCAGGCAGAGGAGCTGAAAAAGCTGCACGTGCATTCCATGGTATCCGTGTGGCCGAACATGAATTCGGGGACCGAGGATTACGAGGAATTCCTTGCAAACGGCCAGCTTCTGAATGATCTGGCCACTTACAATGCCTTTGACGAAAAGGCCCGGGAGGTCTACTGGAAGCAGGCAAAGGAAGGCCTTTTTGACCAGGGCTTTGATTCCTTCTGGTGTGATTCCACGGAGCCCTTCTCCGGCCCGGACTGGGGAGGAGAGATACGGCGGGAGCCCTGGAAACGCTACCAGATCGTAGGAGACGAGCACAAAAAGTATCTTCCTCCGGAAAAAGCCAACGCCTTTGCCCTGATGCATGCGAAGGGGATTTTTGAGAATCAGAGAAAATGCACCCTGGACAAACGGGTCATGAATCTGACCCGTTCGGGGTATGCGTCCATGCAGCGGTACGGCGCCATGCTCTGGTCCGGCGATACCTACGCCTCCTGGGATACGCTGAAAAAGCAGATCACGGAAGGCCTGAACATGAGCATCTCCGGTTATCCCTACTGGACCCTGGATATCGGAGGATTTTTCGTGGTCGGAAAAGACTGGACCCGCCGGGGCTGCGGCTGCAGCAACGATCCGACGCCCAAATGGTTCTGGGTAGGAGAATATGACGACGGCGTGAAGGATCCTGCCTATCGGGAGCTGTATGTCCGGTGGCTGCAGATGGGAACCTTCCTGCCCATGTTCCGGTCCCATGGAACCGATTCGCCCAGGGAGATCTGGAACTTCGGAAAACCGGGCGAAATGTTCTACGATGCCATTGCCAAAAGCATCCGTCTGCGTTACAGACTGATGCCGTATCTGTATTCGCTGGCGGGAGACGTCAGACTGCGGGGCGGCACGATCATGCGGAGCCTGCTGTTTGATTTCCCGGACGATCCGGAAGCGGTTTCCAGCAGCCAGGAGTTTCTGTTCGGAAAAAGCCTGCTGGTATGTCCGGTCACAAAGCCGATGTATTATGACAGAGGGGGCCGGAGCCTGGATAAGAATACACGATGGAACTGTTATCTTCCGGCCGGCACAGGATGGATCGATTTCCGGACCGGAGAGCGATATCCCGGCGGTACCTGGATCACTACGGAAGCTCCCATCGAGTGTATTCCTGTTTTTGTCCGGGAAGGAAGCGTGATTCCGATGCAGCCGGGTCTTTCCTATGCAGAAGAGCAGCCGGATCTACCGATGGAAATTCATGTGTACAGCGGAGCGGACGGCGAATGCCGGTTTTATGACGATGCCGGAGATGACTATTCCTGTGAGCAGGGTGCGTATGAAGAGGTTCTCCTCCGGTGGAAGGACAGTGACAGAAAACTGATCCTCGGGGAACGCAGAGGCCGCTTTGAAGGAATGAGAACCCGGCGGAAGATCTGTATCATTCTTGACGAAGAAAAGGTAACGGAGATGACGTATTCAGGCGTGGAATGCACGGTAACCTTATGATCATAAGAAGAAATGAAAAAAGTGAACAAAAGGGAGAAAATATTCAACCAAACTTCGCTTGAAACGTTTCGGTTTTTGAGATATAATAACTGTAAGTAAATAATGCATGAATATTCTTGAAAGGAGGCTTCAGGATATGCAGAAGTCAAAGGTGTATCCCTGGTATTTTGCCATCGGATCCATCCTCATCTATACGATCCTGAGCGTGATCCCCGGTATTCTGGGTATAGGCTACAGTTTTACCGACTGGTCGGCTTATTCAAAAGAGATTCATTTTGTAGGATTTGAGAATTTCAGGAACGTTTTTGCAGGAAACGATAATTACCTGCGGTATATCGGGAATACCGTCCTGTTTACTTTGGTGACGACTGTTCTCAAGACAGTGCTCGGGCTGCTGTTCGCGGTTGCCCTGAGCCGGAATATCAAATGGAAGAATTTTCACCGGGGTGTTCTGTATCTGCCCTCGGTACTTCCGATTCTGGCGACAGGACTTGTGTTTACTTCCATTCTGAATCCGAAGACAGGCTTCCTCAATGAGATGCTCCGGGCCGTAGGTCTCGGAGGGCTGGCACAGAAATGGCTGGTGGATCCGAAGATCGCTTTCGGATCGGTGATGGCGGTGGATATCTGGAGAGGCGTGGGTTACATAATGACGCTTCTGATCGCCGGGATCCTGGCGATTCCTGATGTATATTTTGAAGCGGCGGCCATCGACGGTGCCAATGCCTGGCAGCGGTTCCGGTTTATCACCCTGCCGATGCTTCGGCAGACGCTGGCGGTGACCATCGTGCTGAACGTGATCTACGGGCTGAAGGTTTTCGATATGGTCTATGCACTGACCAACGGAGGCCCGGGACACCGGACGGAGGTTCTGTACACGGCAGTGTACAAGATGATGAGCAAAGGCTTGTACGCAGCAGGTACGACCATCAGTTCCATTCTGTTTATCTTTATGGTGATCATCGGCTACTTCATGGTCAAGATCCTGACGAAAGATGAGGTGGTGGAGTAATGGTCTATACGGCAAAAAACAAAGCGATCCAGGTCATTCTGAAAAATATTCTTGCGTGGTTTGCTTCCCTGCTTGTGCTGATCCCCATGGCTCTGGTGGTGCTGAATGCCTTTAAGGCGGACGGAGAGACCCTGAACATGTCGCTTTCCCTGCCGAAACAGTGGATCGTCAGCAATTTCTCCACCGTGATCGAAAAGGGAAAGCTCCCAACCAGTTTTCTGAACAGCATGCTGTACGCAGGTGCCGGCATGGTGATCACGATCCTGTTCGGCTCCATGGCGGCCTATATTTTTTCACGCAGGAGAAGCAAAGGCATGAGCCTCGTCTATATGTATGTGGTGCTGGGCATGGTCATCCCCGTAAACTACGTCACACTGACACATACCATGCAGACGCTGAAGCTTACAAATACGGCCGTCGGCATCATCCTTCTGTACGTGGCCATGCAGACACCCTTTACGGTGTTTCTGATCTATGGCTTTGTATCGAAGATCCCGGTGGAACTGGATGAGGCGGCGATCCTGGATGGCTGCAATCCTTTCCAGCTGTACTGGAGAGTCGTGTTCCCGATGCTGAAGAGTGCCGTGGTGACAGCCGGCGTGCTCTGCTTCCTGAATTGCTGGAACGAGTTTATGATGCCGCTGTATTTCCTGCACAGTTCCACAAAATGGCCCATGACGCTGGCTATTTACAATTTCTTCGGACAGTACGAGATGAAATGGAATCTGATCTGCGCGGATGTGCTGCTGACCTGTGCACCCGTCGTCGTGATTTATCTTCTGGGTCAGAAATACATTGTTGGCGGCCAGACTGCAGGCGCAGTCAAGGGTTGACCATAGATACAAAAGGGAATAAAGGAGGAAAAAAGGATGAAGAAAGCATTGTCAATGATTCTCTGCGGCGCAATGGTCGGTACGATGACGGTTGCAGGAAGCGGGGCTGCAGTCTGGGCAGAGGGCGAGACCATCAGTGTGCTGTGCAGCCAGGACTGGGTAGAAGATGCAGAGCAGGAGCTGGGTGCCAAGTTTGAAGAACAGACCGGCATTCATGTGGACTATCAGATCATTCCTGCAGACCAGTATCAGGATGTTCTGATCAATCGTCTGGACAGCGGAGAAGGCATCGATATCTGGGGCGCACAGTCCGGTTTTGCTCTTTCCACCACGTACCATGTTCAGGATAACGCAGTAGATCTTTCCAATGAACCCTGGGCAGACGCATACAGTGTATTTTCTGCGGAGCAGACCGGTGTTGACGGCGTAAACTACGGTCTTACCTACTATGACACAACGACAGACTATTACATGGTCTACAACAAGAAGATCTTTGAAGAAGCCGGTGCTTCTGTTCCGACCACCTTTGAAGAACTGAAGGATACCTGCCAGAAGCTGCTGGATGCAGGTGTGACCCCGATTTATGAGCCGATGGCAGACGGCTGGCATGCCCTGATGCTGTGGGCAGGAAGCGGACAGGTTTATGACAAGATCGAGCCCGGCATCATCGACAAGCTCAACAAGAACGAGACCACTTTTGCAGAGAACGAGAATATGCTTCTGGCCATGGATGAACTGAACGAGATGGCCCAGAACGGATATTTCGGCGACAACTATCTGAGTGATGAGTTTGCGGATGCAGAAGGATATCTGGCAAGCGGAGAATTTGCAATCTGCAATCTGAAGCCGGGTTCCATCAAGAAAATCGTGGAAAGCCCGTTGAATGAAGCCGGATATACGGAAGATGACTTCGGTCTGTTCCTTCTTCCGCTGGTTGACAACCAGTATCTGAACATCCATCCGACCGGTCCGTCCCGTTTTATCTACAGCGGATCTGAACATATCGATGCCTGCAAGCAGTATCTTGCCTTCCTTATGGAGCAGGAAAATGTGCAGTATCTGATCGATAATGCGGCAGATGTTGAGAACCTTCCGGTGGAAGTCGGCCAGACTCCCGAGTATTCTCAGACAACCCTGGATTTCCTGGGCAGCTACGACGATGAGCATTCCGGAATGGTGCTTCAGGATGTGGTTCTGTACTTTAATGAGCAGTGGATGGATATCAACGCGGATATCGCAGCTATGTTCATCGGCGACATGACCGGCGAAGAAGTCCTTCAGCAGCTGGATGCCCGCCGTGCACAGCTTGCACAGGCAGCAGGCGATGCCAACTGGGAATAAGCAGA
>CAMOUV010000128.1 GCA_946626695.1 uncultured Blautia sp. | reverse complement strand
AGGTTTGGGGCTTCGTTCAGAGGAAGAATTATACAAGTGGTCTGCTGACAGATTTAATTCCGTTTCTCCCGGATGGACCTATACGCCGGGAGTCTGCTGAAAGGATACGGGGAGAAGATTATGGAGAAAAGAAATTATATCCTGCCATTCATAATGCTCGCAGTCTTTGAGACAGTAGCTGTGACATTGTGGCTGACCAAAGACAATCTGTTTTATCTGTTCAATTTCAGCTATATCGGCATTTCCATTTCGCTCGGTATGTTCCTGTATATCAGGAAATACAAGTATGCCAGGCGGATTGTCCAGCTGCTGGTGGGCTTGTACATGCTTATCTATCTGGGAGTGATCTGCAATGAAAACATGCAGATCGAGGGATTCTGGTATTACCTGTTTACAGGAGTATTTGAAGCGGCGACGATCCATTACGCTGTCGCAAAGATCTTCGGGCCGCTGCTTTTTGGAAGAGGCTGGTGCGGATATGCCTGCTGGACGGCGATGATACTGGATTTTCTGCCTTACAAGGTTCCGGCACAGCCAAGGAAAAAGATCGGGTGGATCCGGTACATAACGTTTGCGGCATCGTTGATCTTTGTTGCAGCGCTTTTTCTGGCAAAGGCCGGAAATATGGAACGGATCATGTTCTGGGCGTTTGTGATCGGAAATATTGCGTACTATGGTGTCGGCATTGCCCTCGCCTTTGCGTTTAAGGACAACAGGGCATTCTGTAAATATATCTGCCCGATCACCGTATTCCTGAAGCCGATGAGCTATTTTGCGATGATCCGGGTGACGTGCGATAAAGAAAAATGCGTTTCCTGCGGAAAATGCAAAAAGGTATGCCCGATGAACGTGAACGTTACGGACAATTCAAGAAACAGGGAAAACGGGACAGAATGCATTTTGTGTATGGAATGCGTCAGGAATTGTCCTAAAAATGCACTGTAAAGCATGACATAAAAAACGAATGAAAGAGTAGTATATGGATAAAAAATCAACCAATCCCATGCTTTCGGGAGTTATCTGGAAGCAGATCCTTTTGTTTTTCTTTCCGATCCTGATCGGAGCTTTTTTTCAGCAGCTTTATAATACCGTGGATGCGGTGGTGGTGGGGCGCTTTGCAGGGAAGGAAGCCCTTGCCAGCGTGGGCGGCTCCGCTAGCCAGATCCTCGGGTTAATTTTCAGCTTTTTCATGGGACTGTCGACGGGAGCGACGGTCATCATTGCCCAGGCTTTCGGGGCCGGCCATCCGGAGCGGGTGGATACGGCTCTTCACACAGCCTATACCTTCGGTCTGTCGGGAGGTCTGGTGCTGGGAGGTGCCGGATGCATCTTTACTTCTCCGTTGCTGCGGCTTCTCCGGACCCAGGAGGATCTGATGGGCGGCTCGGTGGTTTATGTGCGGATCATGATGGCCGGCCTTGTTTTTACGTTGATCTATAATATGTGTTCCGGAATCCTGCGTGCCATCGGCGATTCGAAACGACCGTTGTATGTCCTGATCGCCTGCTGTGCGCTGAATATCATACTGGATCTGCTGTTTGTGGCAGGACTTCACATGGGGATCATGGGGGCTGCCATTGCCACAGTCATCTGTCAGGCTTTCAGCGCGGTGGTTACTACCTGGATCCTGATGAAAAAGACCCCAAGCATGACACTGTCCTTCCGAAGACTCGGCATATCGCCCGGCACATTGAAAAAGATTCTGACCATCGGGCTGCCCACTGCGGTGGCGGGAAGCATGTTTTCCATTTCCAACATGATCCTGCAGACGGCCATCAACCGGATGGGGATCGATGAGGTTGCCGCGTGGACGGCCTACGGGAAAGTAGATTCCCTCTGGTGGATGATCAATCAGGCCTTCTCCACGGCGATCACGACGTTTGTGGGCCAGAATTTCGGCGCAGGCCTGACTGACCGGGTACGAAAAGGAGTCCGTGAGGTGCTGGCCATGGAGATGATCAGCGGCGCTGCAATGTCGGTTGTCATGCTCACCTTCGGACCTTATCTGCTGCGGATGTTTACCAACGATGAACAGGTGATCCGCATGGGGATGAGTGCGGCATGGGCCCTCACGCCTTTTTATGCGGTGTTTTCCATATCGGAGATCACAGGCTCCGCACTGCGGGCGGAAGGCCATGTCATGGTCAATACGATTGCAAATCTGGTGGGGATCTGTGTGTTCCGCATCATCTGGGTGACCTTTGTATATCCAAGAGGAACCTTCCGCCAGGTGGTGCTGTGTTATCCGATCAGCTGGGTATTGATCACGATTTTTATTGCAGGCTATTATCTGGTGAAGCAGAAAAGCATTCTGGAACAGATCCGTAAGCCTGCGGCATGACACAGAAAACAGCAGCCGGAAAGAAGGGAAACATCCGGAATATCTTCCTGTTTTTTGTTTGTTGTGATACAATAAAAATGGAAACAGAACAAAGCCGGCGTATGAGGAAAAGAAGCGGGAGGTTTTTGATGAGAAAATTACTGATCGTCATCGATATGCAGAATGACTTTATTGATGCAGCGCTGGGAACGAAAGAGGCGGTCGGCATCGTGGAGGCGGTCAAGGAAAAGATCCGCCGGTATCCGGCGGCAGATGTGATCGCCACCATGGATACCCATCATGAAAACTATATGGAAACCCAGGAAGGAAAAAATCTACCCGTCATGCACTGTATCAAGGGAACCGAAGGGTGGATGATCCGCCCGGATATCGCAGAACTCCTGACCGAATCGAAGATCTATGAGAAGCCGACCTTCGGGAGCATGGCTCTGGCAGAGGATCTGAAGGCTCTGTCGGAAAAAGAAGAGATCGAACTGGAACTGGCCGGTCTTTGTACGGATATCTGTGTGGTATCCAACGCATTGCTTCTCAAGGCGGCCATGCCTGAGGTGAAGATCTCCGTGGATGCTTCCTGCTGTGCCGGAGTGACTCCGGAAAAACACAGGGCAGCCCTGGAGACCATGCGCTCCTGCCAGATTCAGGTATCGTAAACGAAATCGATCATTTCGTTTACGATATTCTCGCTCGGAGAATAATTGCTGCTTTGAGCAAGCTCAAACCGCAATTGCTTTCCTCGCTTACTATATATAACGGCTGAACGTCATAGACAGAGCGTTTTTTTTTGAACAGGAGAAAAACATGGCTGTACAGAGCCAGAAGCTACGAATGCTTTACATACTGCAGATCCTGATGGAAAGAACGGACGAGGATCATGTGCTGACGGCCTCGGATATCATCGATATTCTCCGGGAAGAGTATGATGTCACCTGTGACCGCAGAACCATCTACAGCGAGATGGAGACCTTTCAGCAGTTCGGGATCGATATTGTCGTTCTGAAAGGCTATACGCCGGGATATTTTGTGGCTTCCAGAAGGTTTGAACTGCCGGAGCTGAAGATCCTGGTGGATACGGTTCAGGCCTCCAGGTTTATCAGCGAAAAAAAATCCAGGGAGCTGATCGGGAAGCTTGAAAGTCTCTGCAGCCGTCATCAGGCAAAGCAGCTGTCTTCCCAGGTGACGATCCTGAACCGTCCCAAGACGGACCAGACGGTCTATTATACGGTGGATAAGATCCATTCGGCGATCTATCAGGATAAAAAGGTGACATTTCAGTATGCTGTTTGGAATATAAAAAAGGAACTGATCCTGCGGCACGGCGGAACGGTGTACAAGGTAAGTCCGGTCAGCCTGACCTATGACGATGAGAATTATTATCTGATCGGCTACGATGAGGAGGCCTTCCGGATCAAGCATTACAGAGTGGATAAAATGCAGAAGCTGGAGATAACCGGAGAAAGCCGTACCCGGATCGAAGAAATCGAGCATTTTGACCTCTCCGGCTATGCCAAGAAGACCGTGGGCATGTTCGGCGGGGAGGATACCGAGGTTGTACTGCGGGGGAAAAACTCCCTGGTGGGAGTGGTCATTGACCGTTTCGGGAAGGATATCTGGATCCGCCCGGACGGAGAAGACTGTTTCAGAGCCAGGATCCTTGTGGCTGTGAGCCCTCAGTTTTACGGCTGGGTGACCGGCATCGGAAACGGGCTGGAGATCCTGAGCCCGGAGCCGGTACGGGAGGAAATGAAGGAATACCTCGTACAGATCTTGGATCAATATAAAGAGTTTCCCGAAGGAGAATCCCGGGAATAAGCAAAAGCTTTGCGTTACTTCTGATGATGCAGCCGGATCAGAAGGCAGGTTTTGCACAGGCTGACAAACAGGAAAGGGCTGACAAAGAATGATCAGAAAGAAGTTCAGACAGATGCTGCTGACCCAGATCCTCTCGGCGATGACCGTGACGATCTGTATGATGATCGACAGCATCATGATCGGGCGTTTTCTAGGGGTGGATTCCATGGCGGCATACGGACTGGCAACACCGGTTCTTTTGGTGTTTGCGGCACTTGGAGCCATGATTTCCGCCGGTATTCAGGTGGTATGCGGCAAAACCATGGGAAGCGGGGATGAAAAAGGAACGAATGCCTGTTATACGGTTTCCATTCTTCTCGCGATGGGAATCGCTGCGTTTGCGCTGTTTCTCGTTTTTGTCGTACCGGATCAGCTGTGTATGCTTCTGGGGGCAGGAAGTCCAGAACCTGGAAATCAGGTTTTCCGGCTTACCAGAGATTACCTGATGGGGTTTATCGTCGGTGCCCCGGCCTTTCTTTTCGCGCAGATCATGGTTCCCTACGTACAGGTGACCGGACAGCAGAACCGTCTGATCGCGGCCGTCCTTGTCATGACGGTCACGGACGTGGGGCTGGACCTGCTGAACGTGTTTACCTTTAAGGGAGGCATGCTGGGAATGGGGCTTGCTTCCAGCATCAGCTATTATGTTGCGCTGGCCATCGGCCTGACCTATTTCCTGAGCAGAAAATGCCTGTTCCGTTTCCGGATAAAGAGTCTGAGCCGGAAGATAACGGCAGATCTTCTGCGAAACGGCATACCTACGGTCATCAATCAGGTCAGTCTGGTCCTGATGGTATATCTGTTCAACCAGATCCTTCTGGGGGCAGGAGGCAAGCTCCCGGTGGCTGCCTATTCCGTGATCTCCACGATTTCCAATATCTGTTATTCCTTCGGATCCGGTATTGCAGCCGTAGCCTTGACCCTGTCCTCGATTTTTTACGGAGACGAAGACAGGACCTCCCTGTACGATCTGGTGCGCATCATGACTTCGTACGCGTTTGTGATCAACCTGGGGGTGACGGTGGTCGTCCTTCTTGCGGCTCCCTTGCTGGTGGGACTTTTCCTGACCAATCCGGATGCGAAGGATCTTGCCGTTCTGGGACTCCGACTGTTTTCGCTGTGCCTGATGCCCTGTTCCCTGAATACCACGTTTAAGAATTTTTATCAGGGGACGGACCGCATTCCGCTGACCGAGCTGATCTCTGTCCTGCAGAACTTTGCGCTGCCGGTCACCTATGCATTCATTCTCAGCCGTTTTATCGGGGCTACGGGTGTGTGGCTCGCTTTTCTCTGCGGAGAGACGACGGCTTTTGTGATTCTGAGCTGTATTGTGTGGCACAGAAACGGAAAACCGGCTGTTTCGGCCGAGGCATATGCCATGCTGAAGGACGAAATCGGAGTCCCGGCAAAGGATTGCTTTGAGGTGACCGTCCGGAGCCGCGAAGAGGTTGAAAAAGCTTCTCTGGCAGTCAGTGAATTCTGCAAAGCCAGAGGAGAGGGGGAAAGACTGAGCTTCTATGTTGCCCTGTGCGTGGAGGAACTGGCTAACAATATTGTAAATTACGGTTTCAGCAAGGATAACGGAGATCACAGCATTGACATCCGTTATGTAAAGAAAAACGGGGCTCATGTGCTCCGGATCCGGGATGACTGTGAACATTTTGATCCCCTGGCTTATCTGGAGCTGTATTCCGTGGAAGATCCGGCGGCCCATATCGGAATCCGGATGGTGATGTCCATGGTGAAAGATGCAAGGTATATCAATTCGCTGGGCCTTAACAACCTGAGCCTGACGTTTTAAAGTGCCTGGCCTCACGCGGCAGTCGCCATATGGACAAGCAAGCTTGTCCGCATGGCTCGTTGCCCGCGGAAATAAAGGCTTGCTTTATTGCAGGGATTCTGAGTATAATAAAAGGGATGGCGCTGCAAGTAGAGCACCGTGAAAGAAATTTTAGTGAGAGGGGATTGCTATGAAAAAGAAACTGTTGTCATTGATCCTCGCAGGGATGCTTGCATTCCCGGCATATACCGCGGCTGTGGGTGAAGAACTGACCGGAAGCTATGAAGAACTGACGGACGGAGAGGCCGTGGACAGTGCTGCGGAAGAGACGCTTGCCGTGGTTGGCGAGGGAGAAACCGTAACCGGCAATGTCTACGTGACGAAATCGGAGTCATGGAGCGGAAAAACCGTTAAAGGAAATGTGTATGTGTACGAGGGTGCTTCCCTTACACTTTACGGAACAACTACGATCGAAGGAAACTTCTATGTGCTTGGCATGGTCTATGCAAA
>CAMOUV010000127.1 GCA_946626695.1 uncultured Blautia sp. | reverse complement strand
CCTCCTTTATGTCAGATGCGCGGTGCGGCGCCAGCCTCCCTGGATGTAGCGCCCCACGAACCAGGCCGTCCGGAAGATCCAGTCCACCACCATGGCGATCCATACACCGATGGCTCCCATACCCATGCGGACTCCGATCACGTAGCTTAACGCCACCCGGAAGGCGAACATGGAAAAGATGGAGACGATCATCGTGAAGGTCACATCGTTGCAGGCCCGCAGCATGTTGGGCAGAACAAAGGACGCCGGCCAGAGGATCATGGCGCTTCCGTTGTGGATAAAGATCAGCTTGCAGGCAAGGGCTGTCGTTTCCTCACTCAGGCCATAGATGGACAGAATTCCGTGCAGACTCAGAAGGACGGTACTGTTCAGGATAAAGGTCGAAATGTAGGTGATCTTCAGCAGATGTCCGGTATAAAACCGCACCTGCTTTTCATCATTGGCACCCACACAGCGGCCGATCACCGTGATCATGGCCAGATTCATGCCCTGTCCGATGATGCAGCCCACGGCATCCAGATTGTTGGCGACTCCGTTGGCTGCGATCTGCATGGTTCCGAAACCGGAGATGATGCTGACCACCAGCACCCGGCCCAGCTGAAAAATACCGTTTTCGATGCCGCTGGGGATCCCGATGTACAGGATCTTCCGGATCACAGACCATTCCAGCTCGAAGGGTCCTTTTATAAAATGAACCATCTCCTTCGGATTCCGAAGCAGGACATACAGGATGATGCCCCCGACGGCCCGGGATACCAGTGAAGGCACCGCCACGCCGGCCACACCCATCTTCAGCACAAAAATGCAAAGGGCATTGCCCGCGATATTGATCAGGTTGATCAGAACCGAAATCTTCAGCGTGATCCCGGCGTTCCCCATGGAACGGAACAAGGCGGCGCAGGCATTGTAGACCGCCAGCATCGGGAAGGAAAAGGCCGTGATCATCAGGTAGGTCAGGCCGTCCGCTATGACATCGTCTTCGATCTGTCCGAAGAACAGGCGGAGAAGCGGAACCCGGAACACCATGCAAAGAACGGCGATCAGCGTCCCCGCAAAGATCACCGTATACAGAAGCTGCTTTGCGGAATGGCAGGCTTCGTCGGGCTTTCTGGCTCCCAGCGCCTGGGAAACCACCACCGCTCCCCCGGTGGACAAGGCCGCCAGCACCGAAAAGATCAGGTTGTTGATCATATCCACCAGGGATACGCCGGAGATTGCTGCCTCTCCCACGGAGGATACCATCATGGTATCGGCCATCCCCACCGTGATCGCCAGAGCCTGTTCAAACACCAGCGGGACGATCAGCCGCTGCAGGTCTTTTTTCGAAAAAAGTCTTTCCATGTTTCTTCCCCTGTATACTATATACAAAATGCATACAAATTATATGCTTTTTTTGGCGCAGCTGCAAGAACATATTCTGCTGTCTGATGACCGTGAATCGTAACGATCCCTGTGTAAATTGACAGAGTTCGCCGGCTCTGTTAAAATTTTACTGAAATTCATTTTGAAACGATCTGATCTTTCCCCTGAAAAACAAATAGCGGAGGTGTACTGCAATATGGAAGAGAAAAAGATTTCTGAAGGCGTACAGGCAATCGCCGACTTTCTGAAGAAAGCCGAAGAGGATGAGGTCCTGGAGAAAAAAATAAGCGAGATCAACGAAGCGGACGAGCTGGAGATCGCACCGAAAATGATCCGGCTGGCTACGGAATACGGTTTCCGTTTCAGCGAAGCGGATATCGGACACTACATGAGCCAGAAGCGGGAGCTGACAACGGATGAAGCCGAAATGATCAGCGGAGGCTGCAATGACAACACTACTGCCACCGGCATCGGAAAAGGCATCGGACAGTGGATTAAGGTGAAATGCTTTGCCGGGGAATGTATGGTCTCGGTGCCGGAAGGTCAAAAAAGCATCAAAGACATCCGGATCGGAGATAAGATCCTCTCTCTGGATGCCGACGGAAACCCGCGTACGGGAACCGTAGCTGATGTGATGGAGCCCCGCGAGATGCCGCTGCTCCTCGTTACCTTCGAAAACGGAAGCCAGTGGCTGACCACCGACACGCAATGGTTCTACTGCGGAGGAGACGATTACGCCTGTATAAAGGATCCCGGAGCCAGAAAAGCCATCACCGCCCAGGGCGGGACCGCCGGTGTATGCCGTGTTGAAGAAACCGGCAGAACGGAGCTGGTCTACGATATCATCGTGGACGGGCTGAATGTGTTTTTTGTAAATGACATCGCAGCAGAAGGTTTCAGTCTGAGCTGAGATCATTGAAAAAAGACGGCCGGGAGCCGTCTTTTTTCATGTCAGCGGAGTCAGATTGATCCACTCCGGCAATGCCTTTTCGATCCGCAGCGGCCATCCGTTCTCAAAAAACAGACAGGCGGTGGGGTCATGGGCCAGAAAATCCTTTTGGTCCGCCAAATATCCAAGGGCGGGACAGCCGCCTCCGCACCAGGTGTGCCACCGGCACGAAGCACATTTTTCTCCCCGGCGAAGCCGCTCTTCCACCTGCGCATGGGCAAGCCTGCAGTAGTCTCCCTCCAGAAGAAGGTTCATCAGTCCCGTTTCCAGAACATTTCCCAGCGAAACGCCCCAGGCATCCATCGTCCCGGAATATTGCAGGCAGGGATAGATCCGTCCGTTTGCCCCTACGGCGGGCATCCCGTTCAGGGTCGGGCAGATGGGACAGGTATCCCGGAAGGACCAGGAATCATACTTCACCCGGTCCAGCCGGAAGGTGCGGGTATCCGGAAGCAGGGTAAGAGCCATCCAGAAGGTAAGCTCTGTCCCCAGACCGCTTTCGGCATACCAGACTGCTTCCTCCGTCACCGCCTGATAATATTCCTCCCAGCTGTAGGAGCCCTCCGGGACATTGGCGGTCCACCGCGGCGTGGCCGTCGTCCGGATCACCCGGATGCGCGGCACCCCGAGCTCTGCCAGCCGCCTGACACTCTCCCGGAAGGATTCCCGGTTCCGCCGGTTCAGATTCATCTGCACCCGCACCGGAACCTTTTCCTCCACACACAGACGGATGGCTCTCAGGGTTTCCTCCTCCGCTCCCTGTCTGCCCCGGATCCAGTCGTGAAACCCCAGCCCGTCAAAGGAGATCTTGATCTCCGGCACTTTCCCGAAGCTTCGGAGAAAGGCGATCGTCTCCCGGTTCAGAAGACTTCCGTTGGTATTGATCTCATGCACGAACATGTCCCGTTCGTACACAGCCTGAATGATCCCGCGGAAGTTTTTATGCAGCAGGGGTTCCCCGCCTGTGATCAGGACCGCCTGCATCCCTGCGGCGGCCGCGTCATCCAGGATCCTGCGGATCTCCGTCAGGGACAGTTCCGAAACCACCTGATGATTGTCCGCAGCGTTAAAACAGTGGAGACAGTTGTAATTGCACCTTCCGGTGATCTCCAGCGAAAGCCAGGGCATGACAGGACCGGGAAAGACCCGGTGCCTCTGCCAGGAAGTCAGTGTCCTCTCTCCCCTTCTGCAGGGCCGTACGAGTTCTTCCTCCAGAAGGTCTTCCACTGCTTTCGTCTTCGGAATCTCCTGCAGCCCGTCACAGCACAGGGCTGTTTCGAACTCCTCGCGCGTAAGACGGATCGGGCGGGCCTTCTCCCGCCTGATACAGGCATAGGGCAGTCCCTTCCAGGAACGAAGGGCTGTATCCGGCGACAAAATATAGGTTTCCATCCCGCTGTCTCCTTTCTCCAGATCTGCACAAGTTTGAAAGAACTGCGTTCTTTCATCGACGTTTGTGAAAATGCCCCCGGGAAATTCCCGGAGGCGTCTGTCATCAGGATCGATCAGTTCTGCTCGTCCCAGTATTCTTTTTCTGCACACCATTCGGTGTCATCGGTGGTCTTGCGGAACAGCTTGCCTTCGATACGCTCGTAGGTCACGCCTTCTTCATCCACAAAGATGTTATCGTCATCGGTCATGATCACTTTGACTTCTGCACCGTCTGCGCCATAGAAGGTGATCCACTGTGCCTGCTCTTCCTGCGGCTCCTCAGCCGGAACATCCGTGTTGTTGCTCAGGAAACCTTCCTGGGTTGTAAACTGTACGCCCGTCTGATCGCAGATGAACAGGAATTCATCCTCTGTGAAGTAGGTGTTTCCGTCTTTGTCACGCCATTTTCCATCCTCCTGGAATACGACATTCACGTTTCCGTCCACATCCCATACGGTAAACTGACGAATCTCGGGAAGTGCGGGAGGATTCTCGGTCTTGGTCTCTTCCTTGGCCGGTGCGGCAGCCGGAGCCTGCTCGCTCAGGAATTCGGCGCTTACATACGCATCGGAGCCATTGAAAGTGATCTGCATCCATCCGATGTCCTTACCATCCTTGGTCACGGCACCCTTCACATACACCTTGTCGCCCTTGACCAGTGTGCCTGCAAGTACATCGTTGGCGGAGCAGCCCAGACGTACATTCAGCATATCAGCCGTTACATAATAATCCTTGCCGATGGCGCGGATCGCGAAAGCAGCCTGTTCCTTCTTCTCTTCCACAGCGGTCTTGGTGTCGAACTTCAGGATCTTGATGGTGGAAATGGATTCCATGATTTCCTGCAGGTCTTCCTGCTTCACAGCAGCGCCTTTTACAGCAAAGACTTCATTCTTTGTGGAAACGAATGCCTGATAGATGGCACCGAATTCATCGTTGGCCACTTCCACTGCCGGAAGGTTCTCGCCGTTGCTCAGATGATCGATGGTGATCATGTCATCGCCGTCCGTCATCACGAACCAGTGCTTCTCATCGGTCATCTTCTTCCAGTCAACCGTCGGAGCCTGGATCGAAAGGACACCGTCCTCCGTCTCAAAAATCTCCGGTTCAGCAGTCGCTTCGACCGGAGCCGGTTCGGCCTCTTCTGCAAAAGCAGGTACTCCCATGGTCAGAACAGCAGCAGCAGTCATACCATACATCATTGTTTTGAGTTTCATTATTATCTCCTCCTTAAATTTGTAAAAATATGTGATTTAAAGTCAAAGCAGAACCTGCTCTGGCGGTTCTATTTCAGCATCCGCTCACTGACATTTCAATGTGTTATCACAAAATTAGTTATATTATTCTAATTTTTGTGATTTTACATTTTGTTTTGTAAACACATCTGCTTTTCTTTTGAACCAAGGAAACTGTATCACTTTATTTGTCACAGAATTATCACAGTTCGATATGTTCTATCTGTGCAGATCCGGTCCGGTCAGCAAATCTCGCTGAAAAAGGAACAGCAAAAGGCGGAAAGCCTTTTCTGCTTCCCGCCCGTTACACGCTTCGAATCTTTTATTCAGCCGGGGTTATTCCGGCCAGGTATTCCAGAAACTCCTCTTCCGGAAGAGCCGGGGAATAGTAATATCCCTGGATGGCACTGCAGCCCTTTTCCTTCAGGAACAGGACCTGCTCTTCCGTCTCCACGCCTTCGGCGATGGTTTTCATATCCAGCTCCTGTGCCAGCGAGATGATTCCGGTCAGCAGCTGTTCTCCCCGTTCGGTTCCGATCCCGTCCACCAGACTCTTGTCTATTTTGAGAATATCATAATCGATCACTGCGAGATCCGCATAGGCTGCATAACCGGCCCCGAAGTCATCGATCTCCAGGGCAAAGCCCTGGCTTGCCAGTTCATAGGCCAGATCATAGATCGTCTCGCTGTCCGTCTCCATGCTCTCGGTGATCTCGATGGATACAAGCCCCTCCGGAAGACCGCTTTCCTTGTACCGTTTACCATACTCCGAGGCAGCTCCCTCCCGCATGGCCGACTCCGGAGAAAGATTGACCGAAATGGGAAACAGCTCCGAACCGGCCTCCTGTCTTTCCTTCTGAAACCGGACGGCTTCTTCGAAAGCATGCAGGTCCAGCTTATGGACCTGGCCGGTCTCCTCCAGAACGGGCACAAAAACGCCGGGAGAAATGTATTCCCCCTCATGATTCCATCTGGAGAGCGCCTCCGCCCCGAACACCGTTTCCGTGACCGGATCCACGATGGGCTGAAACCAGACCTCGATCTCTCCCTTCTCCAGGGCTTCGTCAAAGGAGATCGGAAGGGCGTTTTCTGCTTCTGCTTTCCCGGACATTTCCTCTGCGCCTGTCTGTTCTCCGTACACACTCGTAACTGCAGAGCCTGTCCCCGAAGCCAAAAGAGCCAGTGTCATAATAAGCATGCTTTTTTTATTGATCTTCATCTTCTGTTCCCCATTCTGAAAAAAATCTCCCCCGGACAGAACGTTTTTCCGTCTGTCCGGAGGAGAGTACGCTTCCCTGCCCCTTTACCGGGTTCAGGTTTTTACCATGCTACGTTAAAGACATCGCCGTTGGCAGCGACAAAGGTTCCGTCTTCCTGTTCGGTATAGGAATTTCCGTCGGGATCCTGGAAGGAATCGCCGTTCAGGATGACAATTACCGGACGGCCGGAGCCCTGGGATACCAGACCATGCTGGTTTCCGGATACCGGATCCGGCATTACGGTGTAAACGGTGGATCCGTCGTCGCCTGTCCAGGTGCCGCCGCCGTTTGCAAAGAACATCACGCCGTCTTCCGAATAATAGTTTCCGTCACTGTACTGGGTAAGGGTAGATGCATTTCCATTCTGCCAGTAGACCGTTGTGGTCGTATCGGTGGGAACCGGGCCCTGGGGCTCTGCCGGCTCTTCCGGTT
>CAMOUV010000126.1 GCA_946626695.1 uncultured Blautia sp. | reverse complement strand
CGGCAGGGAGACGCCTATGGCGCTTTCCCGGAGGTCTTTCGGGACGGGTATGAGCTTGAGGGATGGTTTTCCGAGCCGGAAGGAGGCGCACAGGTCTTTGACAATATGCCTTTCCCCGGAGAAGGAGACCAGGTCCTTTACGCCCACTGGATCTACAACCCATATGCTTACTGGTCCTACCGTCTGCGTAACACGACAGAAAAGATGTACTCCTGTCAGGTCATTGCCTGCTATGTTGAGTTCGACGAAGCCGGAGTCACGGCATCCAGCTGTCCGCTGCTCACAGACTGCAGGGCGCAGAACGTCGCGATGAACCGGGGAGATGATATCGTCGTAACGGACGCGTGGGTGAACGGGAAGAACCCGAAGGCGGTGATCAAATGTACCGGAGGGGATGCAGAAGCCGCCTATCAGGAGATGGCACAGCGTTTCCCGGGCAGGCGGGTCCTGGTGGCGCCGGCACAGGCCGTATACGGCAATGAGAACGAGCAGCTGTTTTATAAGCTGAATCTTGGCATTCTCCTCTATCCCACATGGTTTGCGGATATCGATCTTGCCCGGGCGGCTTCCGAACTGGGAGTCGGCGGACAGATCCTGGAGTAGGAGGAAGCAAATATTCATCCCCCTGGGGGGCTTGCGGGGCAAAAAGCAGGGATGGTATCATGAAACATATCATGCAAAAGCTGGACAGACCAGCCTTTGCGCAACGGGAAGGAGAAGCAACATGAAGAAGAAAAACCGTGCTGCGCGGCTGGCGCTTGCCCTGCTGATGTCACTTTGCCTGACAATGACGATGATGCCGTCGCTGGCTTTCGCAGCAAATGATGGAGACGGAACGCCGGGAGAAGAAGCCGCACAGTATGCAGGCAAGACCGTCGTGGTCTACACCGGCAATCTGAGAGGCGATCTGGACGTTTATGCCAAAGTGGCTGCGGCCAGGGATGCGTATTATGAAGATGGCGCAGACGAGGTCTACCTTGTGGACGCGGGAAACTACCTGCAGGGTTCCAGGTATGCCAACAGCTCCCGCGGTGCGGTCGTATATGACCTGATGGATGAGGCGGGTTATGATGTTGCGGCCATGGGCGTATATGAGTTTGTTTTCGCGGATGCGACGACCGGGCAGAAATTCCATCAGAATCTGACGAAGTATCATACTCAGGCTATGCTGTATGATGGGATCCAGGAGACGACATATAATAAGAATATGCCGGGTACCAGTACGGCGACACTGGCCGCAAGGGAGAAGCCGGGGTTTAAAGTCATCGCGTCGAATCTGGAAGGGGAATCCGCAGTATCTCTGGGAGTTGCGGTCCAGTCCATCGGAGCCAAGGAGAAACTGTACAGTTTCGATAAAAACACTGTTCTTGATGATGGCGATCTGAAGATCGGATTCGCAGCCCAGACGGACAGCGCAGTCGAAGGATACCTTCAGGACGGCGACCTGACAGGACTGACATTTACGGAGAATGCTGCTCTGCCGGAAGGAGCGGATGTTATCATCGGACTTTCCAACGACGGCAAACCGGTCAGCGGCGCGAATGAGACGATCTCTGTTGCAACGGATGCAGAGGAAAGCATGGGGGCGCTGGTGATCGATAATGAAAGCAAGGCGATCACGTCAGAAGAACTGGACCTTTCAGTGGAGGACACCGATGTTGCGGCAGCAGTCTCCGCGGCAAAGACTCAGCTGGAAGCGGCAGACCCGAAGGTGGCGACGTCTTCTGTGATGCTGAACGGAAAGAAGAGCGTCAACCGTGCCCAGGAATCCAATCTGGGAGACCTGGTGACAGATGCCCTGCTCTGGTATGCTTCTGAGGGAACAGAGGACTTCCACTTTGACGGATTCAAGAAGGACGTGCCGGTAGTTGCGATGCAGAACGGCGGCAACTGCTATGAATATCTCTACACAGGAGATGTGACCGTGACCGACCTGTTCCGGTCCTATCCCTATTCCCCGATGGGAGTAGGCATTCAGTATGTCACAGGAAAGGAACTGCTGGAGGCTCTGGAAGAGGACAACCAGACCAACCCCTGCAACGGATTCCCACAGGTTGCGGGAATGACCTATAATCTCGATGTGAACGAAGACTTTGACGCGAGCATCGTAGAGACGTATGGAAGCTATCAGGTTGCGGATTCCTTTAACCGGGTCAGCATCACTTCCGTCGGAGGACAGCCCTTTGATCCGGAAGCGACCTACGCGGTCATCGCGGATAATTTCGTTCTGAACGGCGGAGATACCAACTACGTGTTCAAGAAGGTCAGAACGGAAGACAGCTATATCAATAACGGCAATGGTGTCCTGACAAGAAATATCGTAGAGAAGTACATCACCGAGAAACTGAATGGTGAGATCGGTGAAGCCTATGCCCAGCCCCAGGGAAGGATCACCTTCGGCGATTCAGACTATAAGGTGGCGAAGGCAAAAGCAGATCAGGCAAAGGCCGATTATGAAGACGCAGTGAAGGCCGGTAATGCGGCCAAGACCGCCGCCGCCGCTGCAGCATATAAGAAAGCTGCAGAGGAACTGAACAAATGCGCAGCCATCACTCAGAACAGCGACAAGATCAGCGAGGCAGCAGCAATCGCAGAAGAAGCCGGCGCAGCGGATAAATCCGCACAGGAGGCTAAGGTCAAGAGCATCAAGTCAGTGACCGTCAATGCCAAGACCGTCAATGCCGCCGCGATCAAAAAAGCCATCGCAGCCGCCGGAGGCTCTGAAGCTTATGTCAAGCAGGTCGTGATCGGAAGCAAGGTAAAGAAGATCTCCAAGGGAACCTTCAAGAAGTACCCGAAGGTCACTGCCATCCAGATCAAGAGCAAGAAGCTGAGCAAGTCTTCTGTAAAGGGCGCCTTCAAGGGCTCCAAGGTCAGAACCGCGAAAGTGAACGTCGGATCCAAGAAGGTAAACAAGAAATACGTTAAGAAGTACAAGAAATTCTTCACGAAGAAGAACGCAGGAAAAGCGATCAAGGTAAAGTAACCGGATGAACATCATCGAAGGAAAAAAAATATCTTTTCGATATCCCCAGGGCCGGCGGCAGGCCCTGCGGGAAGTCTCTTTGACAGTGCAGGAGGGCGAGTTCATCGCCCTCCTCGGTCATAATGGGTGCGGTAAATCCACCCTGGCCAGACACATCAATGGGATCCTGCCCCTGCAGGAGGGCTCTCTTCTCGTGGCGGGAATGGATGCCTGCGGCAAGGTGGATGTGTGGAAGCTGCGCCGCAAGGTGGGCATGGTATTTCAGAATCCCGACAACCAGTTCGTATCATCGGTGGTAGAGGATGACGTGGCGTTTGGGCTGGAGAATTATCAGGTCAGCCGCGACGTAATACCCGGGAAAGTATCCGAGGCACTGAAACAGGTCGGCATGGAAGGATTCGAAAAACGGATGGTCCACTCTCTTTCGGGAGGTCAGAAGCAGCGGGCGGCTCTGGCAGGCGTGCTGGCCTTGGATCCCGATATTTTCATTTTTGACGAAGCCACGGCAATGCTGGACCCGGAAGGGCGGGCCGAAGTGCTGGATCAGATCGAGGCCCTTCATGGGCGGGGCAGGACGATCCTGATGATCACCCACTATGTGGAGGAAGCCGTGCGGGCAGACCGGGTCATCCTCATGAAGGATGGCGAGGCCATCGCGGCCGGTCCGCCCCGGGAGGTCCTGTCCCAGGGAGATCTTCTGGCTCAGACCGGACTGCTTCCCCCGCAGCCGGCAAGGGTCTGGATGGAGCTGAAAGAACAGGGGCTGGTCCCGGAGGATCCGGAGGACCGGTGCCCCCTGACAGAGGAGGAGCTGGCGGAGAAGCTATGTCGATCGAGGTCCGGAGCGTAACACATGAATATAACAGCGGAACGGCTCTGGCGGTCCGGGCTCTGGAGAAGGTCAGCCTTTGCGTGAACGAAGGGGAGATCGTCGGTCTGATGGGACACACCGGATGCGGCAAATCCACCCTGATGCAGGTCATGGCCGGCCTGATCGTGCCCAGCCAGGGAACCGTACTGGCCGACGGAGAGGACATCTTCGGCGACCACTACCAGCGCGGGAAGCTGAGGCAAAGGCTGGGCGTGGTGTTTCAGTATCCGGAGAACCAGCTCTTTGAGAGCACCGTGTACCGGGACGTGGCCTTCGGCCTTAAGCACAGCGGCCTATCGGCAGAGGAAAAGGACCGGAACATCCGGTGGGCCCTGCAGATCATGGGCTTTGATCCTGACGCCGTGGCCAGACTGTCTCCCCTGGGACTTTCCGGCGGAGAGAAACGGCGCCTGGCGATCGCGGGGGTACTGGCGGTCCGGCCGGCCTATCTGATCCTGGACGAGCCTATCGCAGGTCTGGATCCTGCGGGAAGAGAACGGTTCATCCGGCTTCTGGAGGACCTGTCCGGGGATGGGATGGGGATCCTGATCATCTCCCACAACGCGGATGCGGTCGCCCAGTGCGCAGACCGCCTGTACCTGATGAAGCAGGGCGAGATCTTCGGCGGAGGATCTGCGGCAGAGGTCTTTGCGGATGAAGATCTGGTCCGCTCCTGCGGGGTGGAGATCAGCGGACCCCAGAGGATCCGGCAGGCCATAGCAGCCAGGGATCCCGGATTCGACGCAGCGGTCCTTACCCACGAAGACCTGATGGAGGCGCTGGGCCAGTGGCTCGGCGGAGACGGGCGATGAGGGGCGGCATCGGTGGGATCACCGGCCGCTACATCCCGGGAGATACCCTTCTCCACCGGCTGGATGAGAGGGCCAAGCTGTTCGGTTTTCTGATCCTGATCGCGGCGGTCATTATGACCGATGGTCTTTGGGGATATCTGCTCATGGCGGTTTTTCTGCTCCTGCTCGGATTCGTGTCGGGCCTTCCGGTCCGGGAGGCCTACGGATCGGTCTGGCGGCTGATGTCCTTTTATGTGATCGTCTTCCTGATGAATGCGTTGTTCTTCACTTCACAGGATCCGCTCTGGCACTGGGGTATCTTCACCTTGTCCCGGGAGGGGATGATCCAGGGAGCCAATGTGGTCTTCCGGATCGCGATCGTGATCGTTCTGAGCAACATGCTGATGCTGACCACCTCTGCGGTCGGTATCATGACAGCCCTTGAGGCCCTGGTGCGGCCGCTGAAATATCTGCACCTTCCGGCGGAGGAGATCGCCATGATCCTGTCGATCGCCCTCCAGTTCATCCCGACCCTGCTGGAGGAGAGCGACACGATCCGAAAGGCCCAGATCGCCCGCGGGGCCAGGTTCGAAAGCCGGAAGCTCCACGAGAAGGCTATGGCAATGATCCCTATGATCGTGCCGATCTTTCTGGCCGCTTTTCGGCGGGCGGACGAACTGTCGGTGGCCATGGAAGCCCGGGGCTACCGGGGAGCGAAAAATCGTACTGCGAAGAAAGCAAAAGGAATGACCGGAAGCTCCTGGGCGGCGCTGCTGGTCTGTGCAGCCATCTGTGCTGCGGAGGTTTTGATATGAATGTCACCGGATATAACGAAATGAGCAGTGTCAAGAAATCGATCATCTGCGCGGTCTGCATCGCGCTCTGCTATATTCTTCCCCTGCTGTTCCACGGCATCCAGGACGCCGGGTCCATCTTCTGCCCCATGCACATCCCCGTGTTCATCTGCGGGCTGATCTGCGGCTGGCATTACGGGCTTCTGTGCGGTCTGGCCGGGCCGGCCATCTCCAGCGCCCTGACCGGGATGCCTCCCATCGCCTATATGCCGACCATGATGGTGGAGCTGGCCATCTACGGAGTGGTCGCCGGTCTGATGATGCGTTATGTGCGGACAAAAAACACCTATGTGGATCTGTATCTCAGCCTGATCGTGGCCATGATCCTGGGAAGGATCGGGGCAGGTATCGTCCGGGCCCTGATCTTCACCCGAGGAGCCTATTCGATCGCCATGTGGGTCTCCGGCTATCTGATCACCTGCTGGCCGGGCGTACTGATCCAGTTCGTTTTCATCCCGACGATCATATTCGCCCTCATGAAGGCACAGCTGATCCCCCTGCGCTATCCGCAGCAAAAGCTGGACATGCCGCGGGGCCAGATAGAGAAGTGGTAGCAATATGGAAAGGAGAGTTCAGATGAGCTGTCAGATCAATCTCGAGGAAGTGATCCGTTTTTTTGATCACTGCGCTCCGAACTGGGACAAGACAAACGTAAGAAATGAGCCGGTGATCCGGACCATCCTGGACAACGGCGGTATCGGCGAGGGCTGCCGCGTACTGGATGTGGCCTGCGGGACCGGTGTCCTGTTCGAAGACTACCTGGGAAGAAATGTTGAGCGGCTGGTCGGAGTGGATGTTTCCCCGGAGATGATCCGGATCGCCCGCAGCAAATTCACCGATCCGAGGCTGGAGATCCTCTGCGGAGACATCAGAGCCGTGGACACCGGGAAACCCTTTGACTGCTGTATGATCTACAATGCCTTCCCCCATTTCGCAGATCCCCAGGGCCTGATCCGGCTGCTGGCCGGAAAACTGGTCCCCGGCGGCAGGCTGTCGGTCGCCCACGGACTTTCCCGGGCCCAGCTGGCCAGGCATCACTCCGGAGCCGCCCATCACGTCTCCATGGAGCTGCCGGAGGCAGAGACCCTGGCGGAGGTGTTCGAGCCCTGGTTCGATGTGGATGTCTGCATCTCCAATGACGAAATGTATCAGGTCGCAGGCAGGAGGAAATGGAAATAA
>CAMOUV010000125.1 GCA_946626695.1 uncultured Blautia sp. | reverse complement strand
GAAGAGACCGCCGCTGAGGAAGAAGCTCCTGCGGAAGAGGCGGAAGCCGAAGAAGAGACTGCAGCCGAGGAAGAAGCTCCTGCAGAAGAGGCGGAATCCGAAGAGGAGACTGCAGCCGAGGAAGAAACCGCAGCCGAAGATACCGAGGCAGCCGAGACCGAAGAGGAACCGGAGAAGACCCCGGAGGAACTGAAGGCCGATCTGCAGAGTGTGCTGGATCATATGCTGGAGAATCCGGAGGATGACCTTCACGAATATGCCGAGGGCATTGACGACAGCTTCCATCCCTCCACCGGTCACTTTACGACCGTTGCCTCTGATGCAGACGAAAACGCCACCTATCCGGCCGCAGTCCTGGATGTGCTCCGGACTCTGGGCGACGGAGAATACGCTTCCGAGCTGGTGGAAGCCGACAACCGCATCTACCTGCTGCAGGTCAATGTGATCAACGATGAAGAAGCGACGGCCGAACAGAGAGAATCCCTGGAAAACACCCAGAGATCCGAATATGTGACCGAGACCACCGAAAAATGGCATGAAGAAGCCGACATTAAGGTAGAGACCAAGGTCGTTTCCAAGCTGACCGTGACCAATAACCACAAATTTACCGTGATCACGCCCGAACCGGAAGAACCGGCCGAAGAAGCCGCTGATACCGCAGCGGAAACAACGGAAGAAGCTGTCGACACCGCAGCGGACGCCGCCGAAACAGTGGAAGAAGCCGCCGACACCGCAGCGGAAACAGCGGAAGAAGCCGTCGACACCGCGGCCGAAGCCGCCGAAGAAGCCGTCGACACCGCAGCCGATGCAGCCGAAGAAGCCGTCGACACTGCAGCCGAAACGGCGGAAGAAGCCGTAGACGCAGCCGGCAACAAATAAACCCAGACAGGAACCGAATATACCCGCAATCCAAGGTCAAAAAAGCATTTGTCCTTGAAAAAAGAAAATCAAAATTAAACAACTTCCCCTCCCCGCCCGTTTAAAAGTGTATCTTAAAAACGGCGTGGCCAGAAAAGGAGGGGGTCCGGGGGAGGGAAAAACGGCCTTCGCAACTGCGAGTGCTTTCCCTCCCCCGTTTTACCCTCCGGGAGGAAAACCTGCCGCTGAAAGCGGAAAAACCCTTGCCGCCGAAAGCGGCCAAGGGAGGTACAGGAGGTCCCCTCCATGAAAAAGACAAAACGCTCCATTCCGGTGGAATTTATTCTTATGATCCTGTCTCTGGCACTGTTCGGTGCCTTTGTTCTCTTTGTACGGCATTACTATGCCCGGATTCTGGACGCTGCCGAAAATGACAGCACGGCTCCCTATCACACCTATTCCCGCCAGTACGAGATGATCGCCGACAGCCGGAGCAACACCTTCTGGCAGGCGGTGTACGACCGGGCCAGCCTGGAAGCGGCCGAGTCGGACGCCTATTTGTCGCTGAATCAGACCGGCTGGAACACCGACTTTGACAAGCTGGACTATATCGACATGTTCATCGCCGCCCGGGCGGACGGGATCATCCTGGAGTACAACGGGGAGGAAGGCCTGGCGGAGAAGATCGATGAGGCGGTGGAACAGGGCATTCCCGTGGTGACCATCATCAATGATCCCAACCGTACCCGCCGGCAGTCCTTTGTGGGCGTCAACGATTATCAGCTGGGAAACGCCTACGGCGCCGAGGTGGCCAGACTGGCGGATGAGAATACCCATAATATCCTGGTCCTTTCCAACCGGGAAAAAGAGCTGGAAAAAAACCAGATGTATGCCCAGATCTACAAGGCCGTCACCGATGCCCATCCCGGACAGAATATCCGGGTGAAGGAACAGAACCTGAATTCCAGAGGTCAGTTTGACGTGGAGGAAGCGGTGCGGAATATCTTCCAGTCCGCGGAAGGAATGCCGGAGATCCTGGTCTGCCTGGACGAGGTGACCACGGAATGCGCGTACCAGGCCATGGTGGACTTCAACATGGTCGGGGAGGTCCGGATCATCGGCTTCTATACCTCGGATACGATCCTGGACGCGGTGCAGAAGGGCCTGATCCCGGTGACGATCTATATGGATGCGGATCAGATCGGGACCTACTGTATCGAAGCCCTCACGGAATATGCCGAAACCGGAAGAACCAACACCTATTATACGGTGGATCTGCATGCCATGACGACGGAGGACCTGCAGACTGCGGAAGAGGAGGAGCTCTCCGGGGAGGTGCAGGATGAGTAAAAAAAGACAAGGCCTGCACTGGCAGGATATCCCCCTCACCACAAAGGTGCTTCTGATGGTCACGCTGGTGACTCTGCTGATGTTTTTTGCGAATCTGATCCTGTATCTGCAGGTGAACCGGCTTACCGAGAGGCTGCAGCAGGTCTATACCAGCAATATCAGTCTTACGGAGCTCTCCGAGACCCTGGATGATGTGCATACCAATACCTATAATTACCTTCTGGTCAAATCTTCGGACACGCTGGAAAGCTATTACAAGAGCGAAGAGGATTACCGCAGTCTTCTGTCGGGACTGAACGATACGGTGACGGACAACCCCGTGATGCTTCTGGAGAAGAACATCCGCCGCATGTCGGAATCGTACCTGAAAGAGACCGAGAATGCCATCACCTACAAACGCGGAAGGAATGTGGAAAAATACAGGCAGTCCTTTTCCAATGCCGGAAGGCTCTACGAATATCTGAATACCTGGATCGACGAGCTGAACAACCGGCAGTTCCGGAACAATTCCGACAGCTTTGTCTCGCTGCAGCGGGCGGTCCGCCCCATGGCAGCGGTGAGTACGGCCCTGATCATGGTGATGATGGGGGTGAATACCCTGATGCTGTATTTCATGCTCCGCGGCATTGTCCGTCCTCTTTCGGATCTGGCCACCACGGCCCGGATCGTCGGGGAAGGAAATTTTCATGTGAAGATGCCTCCTACGGATTCCCGGGATGAGGTGGGCGTGGTGACACGCACCTTCAACACCATGGTCTCCAGTCTGGAGGATTACATGCGCCTTTCCAGGGAGAATCTTGAAAAAGAGCAGCAGATGAAAGAACGGCAGCTGATGATGGAGGCCAGCCTGAAGGAAGCGCAGCTGAAATATCTCCAGTCCCAGATCAACCCGCATTTCCTGTTTAACTCTTTGAATGCCGGCGCGCAGCTGGCTATGATGGAGGATGCCGAGCAGACAAGTATTTTTGTACAGCGGATGGCGGACTTCTTCCGATATAATGTAAAGAAAGGGACCGAGGACGCCACGTTGCAGGAAGAGGTGGAGGCGGTCGAAAACTATATCTATATCCTGAATGTGCGGTTTGCCGGGGATATTCATTTTTACAAGGAGATCGATGAGAGCGTGCTTTCCTGCCGGGTGCCCAGCATGATCCTGCAGCCCGTGGTGGAGAATGCGGTCACTCATGGGATCCGGAACATCGAATGGGAAGGACGGATCGATCTTACGGTCGCCGGCGAAGACGGGATGATCCGGATCAGCGTAAAGGACAACGGGAAAGGGATCGCGCCGGAAAAGATCCGGGAGATCCTGTCCGGAGAGGATGGACGGAACGAAGAAGTCATGCCCTCCCAGGACTCCACCGGCATCGGGCTCCGCAACGTGATACGGCGGCTGGAGCTGTATTACGAGAAAACCGGACTGATGGAGATTTTGAGCGGAGGAGAAAACCAGGGTACCGAGGTGATCATCCGGATCCCGTGGAATACATAGGCCGGGCATTTCCGGAAAGGAAAGCCGGCCGAAGTGAAAAGGCAGGGAGAAAAAAGGAATGTATCGAATATTGCTGGCAGATGACGAAGGCATCATGCTGGAGTCGTTGAAAAAGATTCTTGAGAGTACCTATGGAATGGAAGTGGAGATCGCCTGCGCCAAAACGGGACGTGCGGTGGTGGAGCTGGCGGAAACCTTCCGGCCGGATATCGCCTTCATGGATATTCAGATGCCGGGCCTTTCCGGCGTGCAGGCCATGAAGGAGATCCGGAAATTCAATCAAAGCACGATTTTTATCGTGATCACGGCCTATGATCGGTTTCATTATGCCCAGGAATGCATCAGTCTGGGCGTGCTGGAATTCCTGACCAAGCCGGTAAACAAAAAGACGATCCAGGAGGTCTGCCAGAAAGCGATGCAGCAGGTGGACGAAAACCGGAAAAGGCGGAGCGATGATCTGCGGATCCGGGAAAAGCTGGAGACGGTGGTTCCGCTGATCGAGTCGGGTTATATCTACAGCCTGCTGCTGCAGGAGGATTTTTACAGCTATGGACGCAACTACCGGGAACTGCTGGGGATCACCGCCGGCTATGGCTATATGGTGGTGGCGGAGTTCGGCGACAATCTGGAAAACGGCGTGCTGACCAATGCCATCGGCGCCAGCGTAAGGGCAAACACCTTTTACCCGGAGTTCCGGGAGACGGCCAAGGGCTTTTTTGACGGGATCGTGGGCCCGGTGATGGGAAACCGTGTGGTTCTGCTGGTTCCTTACGAAAAGGAATCGGCTTCCTATGAAGAACGGGTGAAGATCCTGACGGCCGCCCGGAATATGGTGCATCGGCTGGAGCAGCGGATCGACTGCAAATTCCGGGCGGGGATCGGAAAGGTGAAGCCCATGGAAACCGTGCGGGAATCCTACGAGGAAGCCCTGCGCGCCTTGAGGGAAAGCGACAGCCACGCGGTCCACATCAATGACATTCCCATTGTCCAGGATTACGACGGAGAATATCCCCTGGAGCTGGAAAACCGGTTCGTCCAGCGGGCGGTGGAAGGCGATGAGGTGGCCGCCCGGGCAGTGGGCAACTCCTTCTTTGACTGGATGGTCAAAAACTACGGAGACAACCGGGCGAACATCGAGATCAAGGTGCTGGAGCTGGTGATGCGGATCGAATACCATGCCTTTTTCAAGGGCGGGGTAAAGTATGGCTTCCGGTATCGGGAAAATTATATCCGGGAGCTGCAGGAATGCTGTTCCCATGAGGAGCTCCGGCAGTGGTTCCTCCGGAAAACGGGCGAGGTGGTGAATGGCATCCTGACGACAAAGGAGAAACAGTCCGAATCCGTGGTTTCCCGCGCCAAGGCCTATATTGAGGAAAACTATCAGAAGGATATCTCGCTGGACGATGTTTCCCGCTATGTCGATATCAGTCCCTACTATTTCAGCAAGCTCTTCAAACAGGAGGAGGGCCGGAACTTTATCGAATATCTGACCGGAGTCCGTATGAATGCCGCGCGGAGGCTGCTTCTGGACCCCGGCTACAGCATCAAGGAGATCTGCGGAATGTCCGGCTACAGTGACCCGAACTATTTCAGCAGGATCTTCAAGAAGTACGAAGGTGTGACACCCACAGAGTACAGGGAAAGGTTGAGATGATGAAAAAGAAATGGTTTTGCCTGCTCCTTCTGGTCCTGATCTGCCTGCTGCAGGGATGCCAGGGGCGGGAACAGGAGGATGAGCCGGCAGAAGGAAAGACCGCCGGCACGGAGTCCGATTCGTCTGCGGTCAGCATTGGCATGAGCTTTGACTCCTTTGTCATTGAACGGTGGATCCGGGACCGGGATGTCTTTGTGTCGACAGCCAGAGAGCTGGGAGCCGAGGTCAATGTGCAGAACGCCAATGGGGACGTGAAGGAGCAGATCTCCCAGATCCGGTATCTGATCGACAAAGAGGTGGATGTCCTTGTGATCATCGCCGCGGACTGCAGAGCCCTGTCCGATGTGATGCAGGAGGCCCGGGACAAAGGGATCCGGACCATTTCCTACGACCGGCTGATCCTGGACGCTCCCTGCGATCTGTATGTCACCTTCGACAACGAGATGGTAGGAAGGCTCATGGCCCAGGCGCTGGAGGAAGCGATCCCGGAGGGCGGCAAGATCTTTATGATCCAGGGCCCGGACGAGGACAATAATGTCATGCTGGTGCGGAAAGGCTTTGAGGAAGAGATCGCCGACGGAAATCTGGAGGTAGTCTATACAGCCTCCTGTCCCGGCTGGATCTCGGAGACGGCGGCTGAGTTTGTACGGGAAGGCCTGGAAAAATATCCGGAAGTACAGGGGATCATGTGCGGCAACGATGACATCGCCACCCAGGTGATCCGGGTCCTCTCCGAGGAACAGATGGCCGGGGATGTGGCGGTCGTCGGGCAGGACGGCGATCTGGCGGCCTGCCAGCGGATCGTGGAAGGGACCCAGACCATGACGGCCTTCAAGCAGGTGGAAAGCCTGGCGAGGGAGGCGGCGGAGCTTGCGGTCGAGATGGCCGGCGGCAGGACGCCTGCGGATCTCCAGGTCACGGAGAAGATGAACAACGGGGCAGAGGAGATCCCCACTCTTCTTCTGACTCCGGTATCGGTGCGCAAGAATAATATGAAGGAGATCATCATTGACGGAGGGGTTCATTCTCTGGAGGATGTCTATCTGAACGTACGTGAAAGTCAATAGGACATTTTTGCAACAAAATTGTCTTGCTTCGGCAGGACAATTTTTGTTGTTTTGCTAAAATATACGAACATTCGCCAACTAAGTCCAGTTCCTCCTGTGGTAGACTGGGTTCATCAAAGGAAAGGCACGAAAGTGCAGCTTTTTAAAAGAAGGAGGAATTACACATGAAAAAAGCATTGGCAGCAGTTCTTTGCGGCGCTATGATGGCTGGTATGATCGTTCCGACGACCGTATTTGCAGAAGGTGAGAAGGTTGGCGTTTCCATGCCGACAAAGGATCTGCAGAGATGGAATCAGGACG
>CAMOUV010000124.1 GCA_946626695.1 uncultured Blautia sp. | reverse complement strand
TTCTCGTTGATGATCTTCTTAAACTCTTCGTAATCGGTTGCCGTGTAGGTGTGCGCATCGCGATGGGCTCTGGCGCGTTCCAGCATCTCGTGCTGCATGGTCTCCAGAACCTCTTTCACCTTGTCGGCCAGTTCTTTGAACGTGACGGTATACTTTTCGCGGGTATCGCGGCGGCAGATGATGGCCTGTCCGTTTTCGATATCCTTGGGGCCGCACTCGATACGGACCGGAATGCCGCGCATCTCCTGCTCCGCAAATTTGAATCCCGGGCTCTTGTCCGTATCGTCCACCTTCACACGGATGCCGGCGGCCTTCAGAGCCTGGAACAGCTCCTCAGCCTTCTCCAGAACGCCTTCCTTGCGCTGCTGGATGGGGATGACCACCGCCTGCACCGGTGCAAGCCTGGGCGGCAGCACCAGACCGCTGTTGTCACCGTGAACCATGATCACGGCACCGATCATACGGGTCGTCATGCCCCAGGAGGTCTGATGGACATACTTCAGGGTATTGTCCTTGTCGGTGTACTGGATGCCGAAGGCTTTGGCAAAGCCATCGCCAAAGTTATGGCTGGTACCGGACTGCAGGGCTTTGCCATCATGCATCAGGGCTTCAATGGTGTAGGTTGCCTCGGCGCCGGCAAATTTTTCCTTGTCGGTCTTACGGCCGCGGACGACCGGAATGGCCAGAAATTCCTCGCAGAAATCGGCGTACACGTTCAGCATCTGGATGGTGCGTTCTTCGGCTTCTTCCGCGGTGGCGTGAGCCGTATGGCCTTCCTGCCACAGGAATTCACGGGAGCGGAGGAAGGGACGGGTGGTCTTTTCCCAGCGGACCACCGAGCACCACTGATTGTAAAGCTTCGGAAGGTCACGATGAGAATGGATATCCTTCTGATAAAAGTCGCAGAACAGGGTCTCGGAGGTGGGACGCACACACATTCTCTCCTGCAGGGGCTCCAGACCGCCATGGGTCACCCAGGCCACCTCCGGAGCGAAGCCTTCCACATGATCCTTCTCCTTCTGCAGAAGGGATTCCGGAATAAACAGGGGCATATATACGTTCTGGACGCCGGTCTCCTTGAATCTGCGGTCCAGTTCATGCTGCATATTTTCCCAGAGCGCATAGCCTGCCGGTTTGATGACCATGAAGCCTTTTACGCTGGTGTAGTCGCAGAGCTCTGCCTTTTTTACCACGTCGGTGTACCATTGGGCGAAATCTTCTTCCATGGAAGTGATGGATTCCACCAGTTTTTTCTCTTTTGCCATCTTTTTTCCTTTCTGTCTCAGACCTCGACCTTGATCTCGCGTCCGGTACGGTTGTATTTGTAATATCTTACCCCGGCGGCATCCAGCATACGTTTGGAGGCGATGTTGGACGGGGTGCCGGCATATTTATCGCTGTCATAGATGATGGTCCTGATTCCGGCCTGGATAATGGCCTTGGCGCATTCGTTGCAGGGGAACAGGGTGACATACAGCTTGGAGCCTTCCAGGCTGCCGCCGCGATAGTTCAGGATCGCATTCAGCTCACTGTGCGTCACATAGAAGTACTTGGTTTCCAGGTCGTCTCCCTCCCGGGCCCAGGGGAATTCATCGTCGGAGCATCCCTTGGGGAAGCCGTTATAGCCCATGGAAAGGATTTTGTTATCGTCGCTTACAATGCAGGCCCCCACCTGGGAATTGGGGTCTTTGGAACGCATGCCCGACAGGGCTGCAACCCCCATGAAATATTCGTCCCAGGACAGATAGCCCTGCCGTTTCGGAGTGATCTTGGTCATTATGGTCTCCTTTTTGCCGTTTCGTACTGTTTGATCCGTTTCGAAGGTGTTCAGACGTTTATCACATGATGGCCGGCGGCTTTGAGAAGCCGGTTCATGATGGCCTGGCCCATGCGGGGGGTGTTGAAGGATTCGGAGTAGATCGTGTCCACCTCCGCATCGTCGAATTCCCGCAGGATCCGGTAGAGGTTGTGCGCGATCGTCTCGTCGTCGGCCCGGCTTCCCGCGCTGCGAAGAATCCCTTTCTTATACTGCGGCAGAGTTTCTTCGGAAGCGATGATGCCCGGAATACGCCCTTCCGCCAGATCCTTCTCGGCCTGCTGCCGGATGTAGGCAGTCACCGCTTCCGGTTCCCCTTCGATGATCGCCATGTCTGCCTTCGGCGCATAATGCCGGTATTTCATGCCGGGAGCCTTGGGACGGATGCGGCTGTCTTCCTTCAGAAGCCCGGGATCGATCCGCACCTCTCCCAGGATGCTTTCCAGCATTGCCGGAGAGATATATCCGGGCCGGAGGATGGTGGGGATGGTCTCGGTAAAATCAATAATTGTGGATTCCAGGCCGATGCCCACGGGACCGCCGTCGAGGATCATCTCAATTTTGCCGGACAGATCCGCGATCACATGCTCTGCCGTCGTGGGGCTGGGCCGGCCGGACGTGTTGGCGCTGGGCGCGGCGACAAAACCGCCTCCCGCACGGATCAGCTCCTGGGCGATCAGGTCGCTGGGAAAGCGCACCGCGACGCTCTGCAGGCCGCCTGTCGTTTCCAGCGGGACTCTGTCGGTCCGTGGAAAGATCATCGTCAGCGGGCCGGGCCAGAAGGCCTCGGCCAGAAGCATGGCCTTCTCCGGGATCTCCGCCGCAATCTTCGGAAGATCCTGAAGATCCGCGATATGAACGATCAGCGGATTGTCAGACGGTCGCCCTTTGGCGGCATAGATCCGCCGGGATGCGGCACAATCCAGCGCATTCCCTCCCAGGCCATAAACGGTTTCGGTGGGAAAAGCCACCAGACCACCCGAGAGAAGGATCTCCCCGGCTCTTTTCAATGCCGCTTGATCCGGGCTTTCCCGGTTCATTTTAACGATTTCTGTTTTCAAGATCAATAGTCACACCTTTACAATTATCCTGATTCCCGCGCCGGAATCATTTCTCACACTTTTACAATAAACGTTCCCCAGGCAGGGTCTTCGTAGACGATCTCGCCCAGGCTGTACAGCAGATCCCGGTTCAGCCGGTCTTCGTATTTTTCTTTCTCTTTGGAACCCACAAAGATGTAGGACACATCGTAGGCGGCCAGCAGCCGGCGCACCTCCTGTTCGTCTCCGGAGGTATAGATCCGCTCCACATCCGCGCTTTTGACGTTCAGATCCGCGGTGTCATTGCGCCACAGCCATTCGTGAACATACCAGCCCAGGATCGTGGGGAGGCCGGTGGAGGCGGACACGCGCTCAAAGGTGGAATAGCTGTCTCCGTTTGCTTCCAGCACCACGGGATGATCCTTGATATTGGCCTTCAGCCAGCGGATTCCGCCCGCATCCTGCGGCAGGGTTCCTTCCAGATACGTCAGGGCGTTCAGGCCCTGATTCCGGGAGGTGTCAAATATGTTTCCATACCAGGAATTTACCGCTTTTCCGAAATATCCCACGGTACACATCAGCAGGAACAGCACCAGCACGGCCCCTGCCTTGAAGATCCACTTTTTCGCCAGCATCAGCATCCGGTATATCCCGTAGCCCATGGTGAGGCCGAACATGATATAAGCCTGATAGGTCAGCTTGAACATGGTGTTGGCCCGTGCATTGCCGTTTTCATAGATATCCCGGACATACACCAGCTCCGGGATCATCACCAGTCCCATGGCACAGAGCCCGGTAATGACGGCAAAGAGATCCGGCGAAGAGGTGATCTGCATTTTGGCAAACAGCCCTCTGGCCTCCTTGCGGGGACGGTTGTCCCCGATGATCACCAGGATCAGCAGGATCGTAAGGAACGTGGGAAGTCCCCACAGCACCAGCAGCTGATGAGGCAGGGAGTGATTCTGTGCGAGGGCAACCCCCTGCACCATGGTCTCAAACTGCAGGGTGAAGGGCAGGATGGTGACCGTGGAGATCACCGCCATCTCGACTGCGTGGATCACGGTGGAACCGATCACCTTCTTCGCATTTCCATGGAAACGGGCAATATTCGTGAAAAGCACCGTTCCGCCTGTCACCACAAAATAGATCACAAAATCCCAGAAATTAGTCCACTGGAACACGCCCAGCATGAAGGATGCCAGGATAATATGGGGCGAAGCGGCTTCCCGCATGATAAAAAGCGCCCCCGTGTCGTTGTTCTTTTTGGTCCGGCCCGTCTTCATCCAGGCATACAGAAGTCCCAGCAGAAGAAGGACGAACATGATATTTACCACATGGGCATGCAGATCCCCCAGCACAAAGGAGTAGCAGGGGAATTCGTGGATCGTCTTGTCCGGCACATCCGGATTAAAACCGATATACCGGGTCGCATCCGGGAACCAGTAGCTGCTCTCCTCCTCGATCCCCCGGATCCTGTTGAGCAGCGGAATCGCCACCGCGTAGACCACATAATGCATGTTGCCTGCGATTGAAACCGCGGTGCCGGCCGTGATGCCCGCGGCGCCGGCCTCAAAACGAAAACGTCTGCGTCCCCGGCTCCGCAGCTGATCCGCCGTCATCTGGTACGCCAGTGAGAAAGGCAGAATAAAGGCGAAAGCCGCCACAAACATCCGGCTCAGGTTATAGGTGATCTCTACCCGGGTGCCGGTCATCTTGGTCAGGAAAACCGCAAAATACTGGCCGCCGTAGTAGTAATTGATCGTCCCCCTGGAATACCACAGATCCTGCGCCGGCAGGGTGCTGCTCCGCATCATGGCTTCCATAAAGCCGTAATCCATGAACTTTTCGGTCCCGTTGGCCGCCGGATTGAATCCCGCCAGATAGGTCCACATCAGGAAGACCGCTGCAAAAAGCAGCTCCTCCGTCATGATCAGCCTGCCATGGCCCAGGGGCATATATTTAAACCCCGGCGACCGCCGGATTCCCAGATACCACACGCACAGGATTCCCAGCAAGGCCGTCACCAGGATACAGCTTCCGGCCGAAAAAACCATGACCCTGCAGGTGGTCAGAAACCACACGGCAAAACCGCTGATCAGAATCGCCAGGACCTTCGAAAAGACCCAGCCCTTATCGTCAAAACACTTGAACAGTCTCCCCGTCAGAGGCATGGCAGCCAGCCCGAGAACCAGGGCCAGCAGATAAAACGCCCAGAAGCTCCAGGCATCCCCCTTCAACAGAAAAACCGACAGCCCCATGATCGCCGCCGCAGGCAGCAAAAACAGAGCGTCCTTCCCCTTAACCCGCTTCATTTACAAACCCTCGATTAGAATCATTATATCCTCTTCCGCAGCCCCCAGAAATCCCCGACAGCCTGTTTTCCGATCCGGAATATGCGTTTCAGGTTGAGAGAGTTCACGCCGCCCTGGCGGGGACGGAAGGTGATGGGGATGTAGGTCACACCCAGCTTGTTCTTATGATAGATCACCGTCATCAGCACATTGGGCAGGAAAAATTGCTCCGGAATCTTTTTCAGGACTCCCTCCAGCTCCTGTCCCCGCATCAGCCGGAAGGGCGTGTTGGCGTCCTTGACCCATACGTGGAAAACAAGCAGCAGCACCAGGCGCAGAACCCGGGTCACGAACACCCGGGAAACGCCGTCCTGACGGCCCTTGCGGTAGCCGATCAGCAGTCCGCACTTCTCCCGCTGCTCCCAGAAGGACCAGAACTCCTCGGGGATGGTCTGTCCGTCGGAATCGGTCTGAAAAATGTAATCCGCACCGGCGTCGATGGCCTTTTTGTAAGCCCGCAGAACCGTAGGGCCGTGGCCTTCGTTCTTCTTGTTGATGGTCAGAAGCCGCGGATATCTGTCCCGCAGGGAGCGCATGATCTGGTAGGTTTTGTCCTTGCTTCCGTCATTCACGATCACCAGCCGGCTGTCTCCGCCTGTCTTCTCCACCACAGGGTACCACTCCTCGATCACCGCCGCGATGTTTGCCTCCTCGTTGTAGGCCGGCATTACGATATATAAGCTATCTTGTTTCATAAATCCGGATCCTCCCATCCTCTGTCTGGTACACCATGTTGAATGTGGCTGCGATCACGTCCTCCCGGCATTCGTGCTCTTCAAAGCTCATGTCGGTCTCAAACAGGATATAGTCGATCCCCTCCTGCTCTGCCAGCTCCTGCAGACGCTCGGAGGAGTCCGTTCCGTACATTTCTTCCGCCAAGGCGGCTCTCGCGTAGGTATCGTATCCGGCCGACCATGCATAGTAAGGCCAGCCGAGATACATCATCACACCGGCGAGGGATACCTCGTTCATGGCATATTCCGGCGTGAGGATCAGATCCTCCGCGGAAAGATTTTCGTTGAGCCACTTTGTAAGCGGGCTGTCCATGACCACCGTGGTCCGGTGGTTCTTGTCATTGTCCTTCAGGATGACCACAAAGTCATATAGGCCGGTGGCGGTCATCACGATACAGAGAAGGACAGCCAGCAGCCTGCTGCCCCATCCGCCCCGGAGCATCCGTGAAAGGAACACGCCCCACAGAATAGCGGCCGCCGCCATGGCGATCATGATATATTTGTGGTTCACGGTCACATCCGGTGTAAGGGACACGCAGAAAGAAAATATCACCGGGAACCAGACCGCTGCGATCAGACAACGTTCCCGGCGTTTCACCAGAACCCAGGCCGGGATCAGCCCCAGCAGGGAGATTCCGGTGATCTGCAGCAGATACCAGATGATGCCCGGCAGGGTTTTGTCCTCACTGATAAAGCCCCAGTAAAAGGCCGGCGACACCGCGTTGCCCCAGATAAACACCTTGGTCTGCAGCACGGAGAAAATCACCGTGATCACCGCCAGCAGAGCCAGATCCAGCTTCCCGTCGGAGAAGACGGCCACGCCGCAGAGGATCAGCAG
>CAMOUV010000123.1 GCA_946626695.1 uncultured Blautia sp. | reverse complement strand
CATCACGACCACGATCATGAGGAGCACGAGCATCATCACGATCATGAGGAGCATGAGCATCATCACGACCACGATCATCATGGACATCATCACCATCATCATGATCATGACGCGGATGAGATCTTTACCAGCTGGGGAAGAGAGACCATCAAGAAGTATTCGAAGGAGCAGATCGAAAAGATTCTTGAGACCCTCAGCACGTCTGAAGAATACGGCATGATTCTTCGTGCCAAGGGAATGGTGCCCTCCGAGGAAGGAGCCTGGATCCATTTTGACATGGTTCCGGAGGAAACCGAGATCCGCGAAGGTGCGGCTGATTTTACGGGCCGTCTGTGCGTGATTGGTTCTGAGCTGAAAGAAGACCGGATCGCTGAGCTGTTCGGATTATAAACAGGCAGCACTGGCGGATTCGAAGGTCCGCTTTGCACCGGTGGAGCACGCAGAATCAGCTGGATGATTCCTGATGTACCGTTACTGGCGCTGTGAATGCGCCATGAAAGGGGTAAAATGGCAGAAGTGACAACGCCCGTCTATCTGATCACGGGCTTTCTGGAAAGCGGCAAGACCTCCTTTCTTCAGTTTACGCTGGAACAGGATTATTTCCGGATTGACGGAAAAACCCTCCTGATCCTCTGTGAAGAAGGGGAAGAGGAGTACAATATGAAGAAGCTTGCCCTGATGAACACAGTGGTGGAGGTCATCGAAAAGGAAGAAGACTTTACCACGGAAAGACTGAACACGCTGGATATCCTGCATATGCCGGAACGGGTGCTGATCGAGTACAACGGCATGTGGCTGGTGAGCAAGCTGGAGCAGATGGAGCTGCCCCGGGGCTGGGGAATCGAACAGCAGATCACCATGGCAGATGCCAGCACCTATCAGGTTTATATCAACAATATGAAATCCCAGTTCATGGATATGGTCCGCAATACCGACATGGTCATTTTCAACCGCTGTAAGAAGGAGGATCCTCTTGCCCAGTACCGCCGCGGCATCAAGGTGGCCAATCAGCGGGCGGAAGTGGTCTTTGAGGACGAAAAGGGAGAGATCGGCGATATATTTGCGGATGCGATGCCCTTTGACATCAATGCCCCGGTGATCGACATTCTCCCGGAGGATTACGGAATCTGGTTTGTGGACGCCATGGACAATCCGGAGAATTATCAGGACAAGGTGGTGCATTTCAAGGGAAGAGCCCTGAAGCCGAGGGGACTTGGAAGCAAGTTCTTTGTGCCCGGACGGACGGCCATGACGTGCTGCGCCGATGATACGACTTTCCTGGGATTTGTCTGCAAGAGCAGTTATGCTCCGAAGCTTACCGACGGAGAGTGGGTGGATGTGACCGCCCGCGCCCAGGTGGAGACCCGCAAGGAATACCAGGGAAAGGGACTGGTGCTGTATGCCGAGAATGTGGAACCCTGTGAACCTCTTCAGGAAGAAATGGTTTACTTCAACTGATGAAGGAGAAGGCAGGATGATTCTGATCGCAGGCCTGGGCAACCCGGGCAGACAATACGAGGGCACCCGTCACAACATGGGCTTCGAGGTGGCGGACCGTCTGATCGAGCGCCATAACATCCCCCAGAGCGGCGTGAAATTCAATGCCATGTTCGGAAAAGGCCTGATCGGAGGAACCCGGGTCGTGGTGATGAAGCCGCTGTCCTTTATGAACCTGAGCGGCGGCCCGATCCAGGAGATGGCGGCGTTTTTCAAGATCGATCCCGAAAACGACCTGATCGTGATCCATGACGATATCGATCTGGCGCCGGGACAGCTCCGCATCCGGAAGCAGGGGAGCGCCGGCGGACACAATGGGATGAAGGACATCATCCGGCGGCTTTCCACGGAGAAATTTATCCGGATCCGTGTGGGCGTCGGGGCGAAGCCGAAGGACTGGGATCTGGCGGATCATGTGCTGAGCCGGTTTGACGAGGTCGACCGGAAGGCGGTGGATGAGGCGCTGGATCTGGCGGCGGATGCGGTGGAGATGATCGTGACCGAGGGAATCGACGCCGCCATGAACCGATACAATAAGAAAAAGGCTTCACCGAAAGAAGAGAAGCCTGCAGGAGCACGAAAACCGGAGGATCCGGCGGAAAACGTGTGAACCTCCCATTATGGCAGCGCCCGGAGCGTGCCGGACAGAGGATATTATGAAAACATTGTTGCAGCCTCTGCAGGAACTGGCAGAGTATGAGGAGATCCGGGAATGCCTTCCTGAGAACAAAGGCATCCTGGAGGTTTCAGGCTGTATGGAGACCCAGAAAGTCCACCTGATGGTTGGACTTTCCGGGCTTTTTGCATGCACTTTAATATTGACGGAGGATGAGCAGAAGGCCAGAGAGATCTGTGAGGACTACCGGTTCTATGATCCGAAGGTCCTGTTCTATCCAGCCAAGGATCTGCTCTTTTTTCAGGCGGATATCCATGGCAATCTGCTGATCCGGCAGAGAATGCGGGTAGTCAGGGAGCTTCTGGAGCAGGAGCATGTGACTGTGGTGACCAGCGTGGACGGCTGCATGGATTTTCTGCAGCCGCTGCCGGTGATCCGTTCGCAGCTTAAAAAGCTGGAAAACGGAGACACGCTGGACGAGATGGAATTTCGTCGGTGGCTGGCTGAATCCGGTTACGAGATGACCGGCCAGGTGAGCATGCCGGGTGAATTCTCCGTGCGCGGCGGGATCGTGGACGTTTATCCCCTGACTGAGGATAATCCGATCCGGATCGAGCTGTGGGGGGACGAGATTGATTCGATCCGCTCGTTTGACGCCGAGAGTCAGCGTTCCCTCGAAAATCTGCAGGAGGTCACACTGTATCCGGCCGTCGAGAAGCAGTCGGCAAAAGGGATGGTCTCTTTTCTGGACTATTTCCCGAAGGATGATACTCTGATCGTTCTGGACGAACCGAACCGTCTGGTGGAAAAGGGAGAAGAGGTCGAAGAAGAATACACCCAGAGCCGGGCACGGCGGGAGGAAAAGGGAGAATCGACTTTGCCGGGCAACTGGATCACCGGCTTCGGAAAGCTCCAGAAGGCGCTGAATTCCCGGAACTGCGTGTCGGTATCTTCTCTGTCGCCGAAGCAGGGGAAGTGGAAGATCACAGAACGGAAAAGTCTGCAGGTCCGGTCGGTCAGCTCCTACAATTCCAGTTTTCCCATGCTGGTGAAGGATCTTGCAAAATATAAAAGTCTCGGTTTCCGCACGGTTCTTCTCTCCGGATCCCGGACCCGGGCAAACCGTCTGGCGAAGGACCTGCAGGATGAAGGGCTGACGGCTTTTTACGGAACCGATCCGGACCGGATCCTGCAGCCGGGTGAGATCATGGTGATGTACGGCCATGCAAAGCATGGCTTTGAATATCCGCTGATCAAATTTGCCGTGATCAGCGAGACGGATATCTTCGGACAGGAGCAGAAGCCCAGACACAAGAAGAAGGTCTACAACGGACAGCGGATCCGGGATTTCGCGGAGCTGTCCATCGGGGACCTGGTGGTGCACGAACGTCACGGACTGGGGATCTACCGCGGTATCGAGAAGGTCACGGTCGACCAGATGGTCAAGGACTATATCAAGATCGAATACAAGGGCGGAAGCTTTTTGTACATCCTGGCGACCCAGCTGGATGCCCTGCAGAAATATACCGGCGCGGAAAATGCAGCCGCGCCGAAGCTGAACCAGCTGGGCGGAAAGGAATGGAGCAAGACCCGCAGCCGGGTAAAGAGCGCGGTGAAGGATATCGCGGAGGATCTGGTGAAGCTGTATGCCGCACGTCACAACAAACCGGGTTATGTTTACGGGCCGGATACGGTGTGGCAGAAGGAGTTTGAGGAAATGTTTCCCTATGAGGAAACGGAGGATCAGCTTTCCGCCATCGAGGATACCAAGCGTGATATGGAAAGCACCGGGATTATGGACCGCCTGATCTGCGGGGATGTGGGCTACGGGAAAACGGAGATCGCGCTCCGGGCCGCCTTCAAGGCCGTGCAGGAAAGCCGGCAGGTGGTCTATCTGGTGCCGACGACGATCCTGGCCCAGCAGCATTACAATACCTTTTCCCAACGGATGAAGGACTTCCCCGTGCGGGTGGAGCTGATGAGCCGGTTCCGTACCCCGGCCCAGCAGAAAAAAGCCATCGAAGGCCTGCGCAAAGGGGAGGTGGACGTGGTCATCGGAACCCACCGGGTCCTTTCCAAGGATGTGAAATTCAAAAACCTGGGACTTCTGATCATCGACGAGGAGCAGCGCTTCGGGGTTGCCCATAAGGAGAAGATCAAACAGCTGAAAAATGATGTGGACGTGCTGACGCTGACAGCTACCCCGATCCCCCGGACCCTGCATATGAGCCTGATCGGGATCCGTGACATGAGCGTTCTGGAAGAGCCGCCTCTGGACCGTATGCCCATTCAGACCTATGTCATGGAATACGATGAAGAAACCGTCCGGGAAGCTGTCAACCGCGAGCTGCGCCGGGGAGGCCAGGTATTCTACGTGTATAACCGGGTGAATGACATTTCGGACGTAGCCTTCCGGCTGTCGAAACTCCTGCCGGAAGCGAGGGTCTCCTTCGCGCACGGGCAGATGAGCGAAAGGGAGCTGGAGCAGGTGATGTACCGGTTCATCAGCGGAGAGATCGACGTGCTGGTGACGACCACCATCATCGAGACCGGCCTGGATATTTCCAATGTCAATACCATGATCATTCACGATTCGGACCGGTACGGTCTTTCCCAGCTGTATCAGCTGCGGGGAAGGATCGGACGTTCCAACCGGACGGCCTACGCTTTTCTGATGTACAAGAAAGACCGGATGCTGCGGGAGACTGCAGAAAAACGGCTGGCGGCCATCCGTGAATACACGGATCTGGGCAGCGGCTTCAAGATTGCGATGCGGGATCTGGAGCTGCGCGGAGCCGGGAATCTCCTGGGAGCCCAGCAGCACGGACATATGAACGCGGTGGGGTATGATCTGTATGTCAAGATGCTGAGCCAGGCGGTGGAAGAAGCCAAAGGCATCGAGACAGTCGGGGATTTTGACACCACGATCGATCTGACAATGGACGCCTACATTCCGGAATCCTACATCAAAAACGAATACCAGAAACTGGACATCTATAAGCGGATCGCTGTCATCGAGAATGAGCAGGATCATGACGAAATGCTGGAAGAGCTGCTGGACCGTTTCGGTGATCCGCCGAAGGCCGTGCAGAATCTTTTGAAAATCGCACTTCTGAAAGCGGCGGCTCATCAGGCCTACATCACCGAGATCCGGCAGCAGGGGCGGGAGATGAAGATTACATTGTACGAAGATGCAAAGATCGATCCCGCCAAGATCCCGCCGCTGATCGACCGATATCGCAGGAGACTGCAGTTCACGGCAGGAAAAGAGCCGCGCTTCCTTCTGCAGACGGAAGGCGACCGGCTGACGGCGCTGATGGATTTCGTGAGGGAGCTGAGCGCGTAAGGAACTGCCGGACTGTCCGGAAGCAGAACACAGAGAATTTCTTTCTTGTGGGCAATAAACAGGAGGTATACCCATGGTTTCTTTTGAAAGCGATTATATTTCGGGTGCCCATCCGGAGGTGCTGAAGGCCCTTTGCGACACGAACCTGGAGACGCTGACGGGCTACGGTCTGGATCCTTATTGCGAAAGCGCGCGGGAAAAGATCCGGAAGGCCTGCGGCTGTCCGGATGCGGAGGTGGAATTCCTTGTGGGAGGCACCCAGACCAACGAGGTGGTCATCTCCACGATGCTGAAGGATTATGAAGGCGTTGTGGCGGCACAGACCGGTCATGTCAGCGTGCACGAAGCCGGAGCCATCGAGTACACCGGTCACAAGGTGCTGGAGCTTCCCGAAGTGAACGGGAAAATCTGCTGTGAAGATCTGGAACAGTATGTGGCCGGTTTTTACGCGGACGGAAACCATGAGCATATGGTCTTCCCGGGGATGGTCTACATTTCCCATCCGACCGAATACGGCACCCTGTATACAAAAGACGAGCTGGAAAAGATCGCTGCAGTCTGCCGCCGGTATGACATGCGTTTCTTCCTGGACGGCGCCCGGATGGGCTACGGCCTGATGAGCCGGGAGACGGATGTGACGCTCTCGGATATCGCCGCATGCTGCGACGTCTTTTACATCGGAGGGACCAAGGTGGGAGCCCTCTGCGGCGAGGCCGTGGTTTTCACCCGCGGAAGCCGCCCGGCTCATTTCATGACCTCGGTAAAAAAGCGAGGCGCACTGCTGGCAAAGGGACGGCTTCTCGGTGTCCAGTTCGATGCGCTCTTTACCGATGACCTCTACTTCCGGATCGGACGGCATGCCATCGAGATGGCAGAGCGGATGAAGAAGATCTTTGCGGACCGTGGGTATGAATTTTTCCTGGAATCCTCCACCAACCAGCAGTTTATCATTCTGGAGAATCCGGTGATGGAAAAGCTCCAGAAGGATCTGGCCTTCAGCTTCTGGGAGAAGAAGGACGAGGATCACACGGTCGTACGCTTTGCCACCAGCTGGTCCACCACCGAAGAAGATTTGCAGCTTCTGGCAGAAGTGCTGGACCGTGAAGCATCCGGGATCTGAGAGGCGGTTTGCCGGGAAGCATGCCGGTTTTTACTCGATTGTCTGAGATGCTGTACAATGGAACAGGCTGGCTGCTCAGGCAGGAGATAGATATGCAAGGAGGAAAAAACATGAGAGGAGACATTTGTCTGAAGAGAGCTGCCGGTGTATTGGGCCTGATCATGATGCTGGGAACGGCTGTTCCGGCGGAGCAGCAAGAAACGGCAGTGTCCGTCAGCTACCTGGGGCCGGCCGGCA
>CAMOUV010000122.1 GCA_946626695.1 uncultured Blautia sp. | reverse complement strand
TGAATTATTATATGAATACAAAGAATTGAATGACAGGGGACAGGTTCCTTGACTCGTTGCTGCATTGCAGCAATGAGTCAAGGAACCTGCCCCCATGACTCAAGGAACCTGTCCCCGCAACTCCGTTTTCAGTGCTGTTTTTCTTCTTCTTTGATTTCCCAGTGCAGCAGGAATGTCAGAGCGGCCCGCAGGGCGATGATCCCGGCCACCGTTCCGATCTCCTTCCAGTCCCGCACGACCACCGTACGCAGGATCTCGCTGCCCATCTTGAATTCCAGCCCCATGGCCAGACCCCGGGCAAGATAAATGCCCGTTTCCGCGTTCCGCTTCAGCCAGTTGACAAAACCCGTGATACCGCTCCAAATAATGATCCCCACGCCGATAAACTCGAACAGGATGATCGCAATGGAAGCAATGTTCGCCAGAATATCCTCCAGAAGTTCAATAAAGCCGCTCATCCGTTTTCTCCTTCCTTTGATGACCTTTTGACTCCGGTATCATGCTATCATTATGACTTGTTTTTGTTTCTTATACCATATCACAGAACAGGAAATCCTGCTACAGTATTCTCAGAAAAAAGAAATCACAGAGGAGGAAATCACCATGAAATCCTATTCACGCAGCCCCGTCTCACCAGCCGCATGGATCCCGGCCGAACAGGCTCATCTTGAGGGTGCGGCCATGAAGGGCACGCCTGTGGAGAAGCCGATCGTTTATGACAAAGAGAAGAAGGTGATCCGCGGGATCAGCGAGACTTCGAAGGCTGTATACACCATCCCGGAAACCTTCACAGATAGCAGCTGTGACGTCTATCTCGGGATCTCCCGTATTGCTTTCCCGTTTATCGGGACAAGCACGCCGGTAACGGTCTCGGTCAATCAGGGACCAGCCTGTTCGCCTTCCATGCGGACGCAGTGCTTTGAGCCTTCCGGAAACGCGCCGGGCAAAGCCTATGATGATGAGCTCGGACTTTTCTGTATTCTCGAAAATACTCTTCTCCGGCCAGGCGATGCGATCACCGTCCAGGCAGTCCCCGGTCTTGAATTCTATTATATGGATTATCAGTCCGTCGTTCCGGTCATAGGGGATATGTTCTTCTGTCCCGCCGGCACCGAGGTCCTTCAAGGCTACGAGGACAGCACCTATGTAAAAAAGGCCGGGCAGAAAATCCTTGCAGATCCTCTGTCCGGTCTGGAAATCGGCTGGCTGGGTTCTTCCGTCACCTATGGACAGGCCGCCGGCGGTTATTCCATGGCGGATGCGATCGAAGATGCCCACCCGGCGACCCGCTGTCACAAATATGCCGTATCCGGCACGACCCTGGCGGAATATCACTCCGAGCACTGTCTTCCCGTTGACGGGGATGGAAATCACGGCTCCTACGTAAACCGGATGAAGCGGATCGACAAAGAAAAGAAGTTCGATCTCTTTATCGTCCAGCTCTCCACCAACGATGCCACCGGCGGTATCCCCATGGGCGGGATCGCAGAAGGAAAAGAATATGCGGATTTTGACACGGCCACCGTCATCGGAGCAATGGAATATATCATCCGCTATGTCCGGGAGACCTGGCATTGTCCTCTCCTCTTCTATACGGGGACACGATACGATTCCGCACAGTACGAAGAAATGGTAAAAACCACCTTGCAGCTCCGTGAAAAATGGGGCTTCGGCCTCATCGACCTCTGGAATGATGCGGAAATGAATGCGGTCTCAAAAGAAGACTACGCGTCTTTTATGGCAGATCCCATCCATCCGCTCAGAAAGGGCTATACAGACTGGTGGACTCCCGCCTTTGAAAAAAAGATCCTCCGCTTCCTCAACAGCGGACATAAAGGAAGCGTATAATACACTTCCAAAAAAAATTGCGGCTTTGAGATAACTCAGGCCGCAATTACTTTCTTAAACTGTTGTCAGATCAAACCAGAATCAGAGTATAATAACCTGCATCATCCGGGATCTCATCGACGCTGCGATAGACCGCTTCCTCCGGCATCCCGCAGTTTTCCACGGCCTGCGCCTGCAGGCCGTTTTCTTTCAGCAGCGCCTTTACCTCCCGGATCCTCCCGGCGGATTTCATAAGAACATGCTTTCCCGGAAAGGAAAGACTCTTGCCATCGTTATAGAAAGCCGGGATCACATGGAGCTCCTCGCTTTCTTCCGTCAGAGGGATCCCCAGCCGGGCCGCGGCCGCACAGAAAGAGGGAATGCCGCTCACCAGCTTCACCCTATAGCCGTCCGCCTCCAGAACAGGTTGCAGATAACTGAAGGTACAGTAGATCGTCGGATCTCCCAGTGTGATGTATGCAACATCCAGACCGGCATCCAGATACTTTTCGATCCTCTCTGCCGCCTCCAGGCGGGCCCTTTTCAGTTTTTCCTCATCCGTCGTCATCGGGAGGGAAAGTGCGGCCAGCTCCTTCTCCCCGATCTCCGGGATGACGGCTCCGGCAATCTGGTATGCCCTGGATTCCTCGACGGTTTTTCCGGCTGCCGCGATCACCGGACACGCCCGGATCACCCGGGCCGCCTTCAATGTCATCAGCTCCGGGTCCCCCGGTCCGACTCCTACTCCATATACGATTCCTTTATCCATCAATCCTCCCCCACAAGATGCACGGTCATGTAATCATGGCCTGTGGCCGGCAGAAATTTCTCGATCACGTCCTTCGTCCGGAGCTTCAGGCTGGAGGTACAGACACAGGGATGACAGCCCAGATATTCGTCCTTTAGCACATCCTCGTCGATCAGCAGCTGTACATGATGCTCCGTATCGTTCATCAGTCCCATGATGCTCACGGCCCCCGGCTCGATATCCAGAAACTGCAGCATCTCCTCCGGTCCGGCAAAGGAAAGCCGCGCCGAATTGATCTGGGCGGACAGCTCCTTGGTCTTGAATTTCTTGTCCCCGGGCATCATCAGGAGATAGAACTTCGTCTTCTGCCGGTTGCAGAGAAACAGGTTTTTGCAGATAATGACTCCGAGGATCGCGTCGATCTCATTACAGGCCTCCATGTTGTCGGCCCGTCCGTGATCCGTCCGTTTGTAAGGGATTCCCAGTTTATCCAGAAAATCATAGGTCCGGATCTCCCTGGGCAGTCTGTCTGTATTGTTTTCCGGTCTTCCGTCATATAAAATCATTGTTTTTCTCCATGGTTATCCGTAAAATGCGCACGTCCGGCCCGGCTCAACGGATCAGTCCTTCCAGCGTCGCAAACAATGCCTCAGGCTCCACCGGCTTGCTCAGATGCGCGTTCAGACCGGCCTGCATGCTCCGCTGCACATCCTCGTCGAAGGCGTTGGCTGTCAGGGCAATAATCGGGATGGTCCTGGCATCCGCCCGGTCAAGGGAACGGATAACGCGGGTTGCTTCCAGGCCATCCATCACGGGCATCCGCATATCCATCAGGATCGCATCATAGTATCCTTCTTCATGCCTGGTAAACAGATCCACGGCGATCTGCCCGTTTTCGGCCAGCTCCGCCTCCATCTCCCGCATGGAAAGGATCATCATCATGATCTCCGCGTTTACGGATACATCCTCGGCCAGCAGCACACGGCGGCCCTTCAGATCGGCGGTCTCCCGGATCAGCCGGATGTTCTTTCGCTTGAAAGCTTCCCGGAATTCGTCCAGTACGCTTCCTGCAAACAAAGGCTTTGCCACAAAGGTATCTACACCCGCTTCCTTGGCCTCATCCGCGATATCCTCCCAGCTGTAGGAGGTCAGGATGATAACGGGCGTCTCGTTCCCTACTTCCGCCCGGATCCGGCGGGTGGTCTCCACTCCGTCCATCTCCGGCATCTTCCAGTCCACCAGAATCAGGTTGTAGGGCTCTCTCCGGGCATGGCGGAGCCGTACCATCGCCAGGCCTTCCGCGCCGGTCATCGCTTTCTCGCAGGAGATCCCCACCTGCCCCAGAATGATCTGGGCATGTTCGCAGGCAATGGGATCATCATCGATCACCAGCACACACATCTCGTGAGCCTGGGGCATTCCGTCCTCCATCCGGTCTTCCTGATGCTCGGAATTCCCCAACGTGACGGTTACCACAAAGGTCGTGCCCTTCCCCTTCTCGCTCTCCACCTCGATATTGCCGTTCATCAGCTCCACGATGCTTTTCGTGATCGGCATGCCAAGGCCGGTGCTCCCGTACTTGCTGGTGTTCGAAACATTTTCCTGCGAGAACGGGTCAAACAGCTTTGGAATATACTCTTTGCTCATCCCGATGCCGGTATCCCGGATGGTAAACCGCAACGTCGACTTATTGTCAAAATTGGCCGTCTCTTCCACCGTAAAGAACACGCTGCCGCCCTCGGGCGTGAATTTGACGGCATTGCCCAGGATGTTGATCATGACCTGCCGGAGCTTCATGTCATCCCCGATATAGTAATCCGAAACCTTTCCGTTGGTCCGGCATTCATAATGCAGGCCCTTGTCCCGGCACTGGCCTCCGATGATGGTGTTCACCTGTTCCAGCGCCTTTGCAAAGGAAAATTCCTCATTCCGGATCACCATGCGGCCGGATTCGATCCGGGACATGTCCAGAATGTCATTGATGATATTCAGCAAGTGGTGAGCCGAAGTTCCGATCTTTTCCAGATGCTCCCGGGTCGAATCCGAAATGGACTCATCCGCCAGGGCGATGTTGTCCAGTCCGATGATGGCATTCATGGGCGTCCGGATCTCATGGCTCATATTGGAAAGGAAGATGGTCTTTGCCCGGTTCGCATCCTCCGCAGCGGCCAGGGCCTCCGCCAGGGCATGGCTTTTTTCCATCGAATCCCGCATTTCGGCATCGATCACGGTGAAGCCCACGCCCACTGCATGCACGATATTGTCGTCCCGCTCTCCCGGATGCCGGACTCCCGCCATCCGCAGCATCTCATAATATTCCGTCCCGTTTCTTCTGGCCAGGTACCGGTAGACCATGATCGGTTCCGTTTCCAGGGTTTTCCGCACGTTTGCCGGATCGATAAAACGAAGGAAGCCTTCTTTGTATTCTTCATCCACATACCGCTCGCAATAATCGATGAACCGTGAATGGTACGGGAAATGGACTCCTTCCTCGGTCTGGTCGGGATCGGACGCATCCGCCCGGTAACAGACCGCATCGTCGGTGTCGATATCCACATGATACACGCTCCTGTAATCCGAGGCCATGGCCGTGATCATGCTGTCCAGCTCCTTCTGGTGCTCCTTCTGGGCCAGAAGCTGTTCCTGCAGAGCCAGTTTTTCTTCCAGCTCCTGCTGCCTCGTCCTGGTTTCCGCCTCGGCTGTTTTGATCCGGGTCATTTCCGTGACATCCACGCACATTCCCAGCAGACACATCCTGCCGTAGGAATCCCGGAAGGTCAGCTTGGTGGTCTGCAGGTTCCGGATCACGCTCCCGGAGGCATCCGGCACGTCCTCAAAGAAAACATAGGCCTTTTCCATGGCGATGGCTTTCTGATCATCCTCCACGAAATGATCGGCTGTCTCCGGATCAAAAATATCATGATCCGTAAGGCCCACCACTTCTTCAGGGCTGGACTTCCCGGCATATTCAGCAAAGGCCTGGTTGCAGGCAAGGTATCTGCGGGTTTCTATATCTTTTGAAAAGCTCATGGCCGGCATGTTGGTGAGCATGGAGGATACGGATCCCATCACCTCCGCCAGCTGGGCCGCCGACTCCACTTTTTCGATCAGACGGCGGTTTTCTTCCTCCGTTTTTCTCGCATTGTCCAGAGCCTTCTGGGTCGCCTGCTCCTGCCGGACCTCGTTCTCCACATCCCGGAAGCCCATGGTCACGCCGGTCCGCCCTCCGGGCATATGGACCTTGCCGAAATCGATCCGGTAATGCCGGGGTCCTGTTTCCAGTGCACGGATAAAGTTCACCGAAAACCGGTCCTTTGTCTCGAACTGCTTCAGGATATACGGGATCCCGATCTGTTCCTGCATACGCTCCTGGTCTTCTTTGACCACCATCGTCTCCACATACTCGGTTTTGGTATCGGTGTATCGGGCATGACTCAGGGCATTCCGGATCGCTTCGGTATGCACTTCATCCATATCCGTATGGTACAGAGAGCAGTTCTCCATCTCCACGTCATTGATCAGCCAGACCGTGTTGTAGGTATTGACCAGCGTTGCGATGACCGCATCCCGGACCGCAGCGTCGTTTTCCCGTTGTTCCCGCTTCTCCGTGATATCCGATATAAAGACGGTATAGATCCCGCCGTATTCCTTTGTCTCGGCATAATGGCCGTAATCATCCACCCATCGCACCGACCCGTCCTTCCGGATGATCCGGTATTCGGCATAATCCATCTGATCGTCGCTGCTCTTGATCTGCTGGACGATGGAATTCTCCGTATTTTCGTAATCCTCCGGATGGACCATTCCTTTAAAGGTGTAGCCGGTCAGGGCTTTAAATTCCTCCTGGTCTTTACAGCCGTAAATGTCAAAAACAGATTTGTTCGCGTAGATCAGCGTCCACGGATCCTTCGCGATATAGATAAAAAACCCGCCGGGTATGTGCCCGCCGATCTCTTCGATCATGGGAAGTGTCTGTTCATTTAATTCAAATATTCTTCCAGACATATCTGACAGCCTCCTGTTGTAAGCGGGATTATAAAGATATGGTATCAGCATACCATTAAACAGGAACGGAAGTAAACAGAATTTCATGATTTTTTCCGCAAACGAGTGAACCTCTCATGGATAAAGGAGTTCATGTCATCGATCTCCAGGTCGGAGGTGATGATCACGCGGGGTTTTCCGTCTTCGCCCACGCGGATATGCTTCTCCTGCGGAGTCTCCAGGATCGCACGTTCTGCCAGCTGTTCGTTGATCGGTTTTACCCGGCGTCCGGCCAGGACAGGCGTGCTGACCGCACCGGCCAGCAG
>CAMOUV010000121.1 GCA_946626695.1 uncultured Blautia sp. | reverse complement strand
CCGAAATAGCAGAACAGAGCGACCGCGCCGCCAAAAACAACCACGTAAAGCAGAGAACAGTAGAACACCTTCTGGGCGTCTTTGTACCGCCGGAAGGCGATCCGTTCCGCCATGATCTTTGAGACCGCCTGGGGGATGCTGAAGGATGCGATCATCAGCAGGATAAAGTAGGCGTTCTGGGCATACTGAAACAGGGCAAAGCTCTCGTTTCCCAGGGTCGTGGAAAGAGGGCTCTTGTACAGCATCCCGATGATCTTGGAGATCAGTGCCGCGATCATCAGGAAGGATGCGTTCTGAATCAGTGTATTATCATTCTTTTTACTCATAGCTGCTCCAGTTGTTTCTCAAATGTTTTCGATCTGCCAGTCTATGGGGGTCTGGCCATGCTCCGTCAGAAAGGCGTTGGCCTTGCTGAAGTGCCTGCAGCCGAAAAACCCGCGGTAGGCCGACAGGGGACTGGGATGCGGTGCTTCCAGGACCAGATGCTCCGGATTGTTCAGCATCACATGCTTGTTCTGGGCGGGACGCCCCCACAGCATGAACACAATGGGACGTTCCTCCGCATTCAGTACGCGGATCGCCGCGTCGGTGAATTCTTCCCAGCCGATCCCCCGGTGGGAATTGGCCTGGTGCGCGCGTACGGTCAGTACGGTATTCAGCAGAAGCACACCCTGCCGGGCCCATTTTTCAAGATACCCGTTGTTGGGAATATAGCAGCCGCAGTCGTCATGCAGCTCCTGGTAGATGTTCACCAGGGACGGCGGCGTCTCCACGCCCTTCTTTACCGAAAAGCAAAGCCCGTGGGCCTGTCCGTCGTTGTGATAGGGATCCTGTCCCAGGATCACCACCTTCACCTCGTGAAGAGGCGTAAAATGAAAGGCGTTGAAGAGATCCTGTGCGGGAGGAAACACCTTTACCGTCCGGTATTCTTCCATGACCTTCTTATACAGGGAAGCATAATATGGTTTTCTGAATTCTCCTGCCAGCGCCTGCTGCCAGTCTCCGGAAATCGCTCCCATTCCGATTCACCTCTGCTTTTGTCTTTGTGTTTACTGTATCTTTTACCGATACCGGGTCAGATCATGCGGACCGGCACACCCCGGTCTGCCAGGTACCTTTTCACCTGCATGATCTCCAGTTCTTTATAGTGGAACAGCGAGGCCGCCAGGGCTGCATCCGCGCCGCCTTCTGTCAGCGCCTCGTAAAAATGCTCCATGGTGCCGGCACCTCCGGAGGCGATCACCGGGATCGATACCGCATCCGCGATGGCCCGGGTCAGTTCCAGATCATATCCGGCTTTGGTCCCGTCACAGTCCATACTGGTGAGCAGAATCTCTCCGGCCCCCAGCTTTTCGGCTTTGACGGCCCACTCTACGGCATCGATGCCCGTATCCAGCCGTCCGCCGTGTTTATAGATATTCCAGCCGCCATTCTCTCTCCGCTTGGCATCAATCGCCAGGACCACACACTGGCTGCCGAATTTGTCCGCCGCCTCCGACAGGAGCTCCGGCCGGTCGATGGCTGCGGAATTCACGGAGATCTTGTCCGCCCCTTCCCGCAGAAGCCGGCGAAAATCTTCCACCGTGCGGATGCCTCCGCCCACGGTAAAGGGGATAAACACGTTGGCAGCCACGGCGCGGACCATATCCACCACCGTCTCCCGCGCCTCATTGGAGGCCGTGATATCCAGGAAAACAACCTCGTCGGCGCCGGCCTGGTCATAGGCCTTTGCGATCTCCACCGGATCTCCGGCATCCCGGAGATTGACAAAATTGACTCCCTTCACGACCCGGCCTTTATTTACATCCAGACAGGGAATGATCCTTTTCGTGAACATCAGATCTCCTCCTTCCCGACGGATGCAAAATTCTTCAGCATGGCAAGTCCCGCACTGCTGCTTTTTTCCGGATGAAACTGGCAGGCAAAGAGATTTCCCTTTTCCACCGAGGCATGGATGGTCACGCCATATCCGGTCTCCGCCGTGACGATGGACGGGTCCTCCGCCTTGAGATAATACGAATGGACAAAATACGCATAGGTGTCCTCCGGAAGTCCCCGGAACAGCCGGCCTTCCCGCGGGAAGTGCAGAGAATTCCACCCCATATGGGGGATCTTCAGCCCTTCTGCCGCCGGAATGCGGAGGATCCGGCCGGGAAGGAGGTTCAGCCCCGGCACTCCGGGGGATTCCTCGCTGCTTTCAAACAGAAGCTGCAGTCCCAGACAGATTCCCAGGAAGGGGGTCTCCCGGTCCACGATCTCGTGGATCACCGGGATCAGCCCGTATTCGGACAGTCTTCCCATGGCGTCGCCAAAGCTGCCGACTCCGGGAAGGATCACATGATCCGCGGACAGCAGTGTTTCTCTGTCCCGGGTCACCACCGTCTCTTCTCCCAGAAGCTGCAGCGCTTTTTCCACACTCTTGATATTGCCGGCATCGTAGTCGATAATTCCGATCATGCTGTCTTTCCCTTTCTCATGCCTTTGTACCCTTACGTCATTGCAGATCCAGCGTGAACCAGAATTCCACGCCGTTCTCGTAATTTTTCACTCCGTACGCCTGCCCGTGGCTTTCCATGATCGCTTTCACGATGGAAAGGCCGATGCCGCTCCCGCCGTATTCGCGGGTTCTGGCCTTGTCTACCTTGTAGAATTTCTCCCACAGATTGGGCAGGTCCGCCTCGGGGATCGGCTGTCCGGTGTTGAAGACGGAGACCTTTGCCCTGCCTTCGTTCTTTTCGATCCGGATCTCGACCTGCCGGTCTCCCCCCAGATGATGCAGAGCGTTGCTGGTATAATTGGTCACCACTTCTTCGATCTTGAACTCATCTGCCCATACATAGACCGGGGAAGTCTGTCTGAAGAGCACCACAGCGTCATTCTGCCGGATCATGATGTCCATTTTCTGCAGGACGCCGTTGATCAGGGCCGTCAGATCAAAATGCTCCATCACCACGGGATCCTTCCCGGATTCCAGCTGGTTCAGGGTCAGCAGACTTTTCACCAGCTTGTTCATCTTGTCCGCTTCATCCATGATCACATCACAGTAGAAATCCATGCTTTCCGGATCCTCCGTGATATTCTCCTTCAGTCCCTCCGCATACCCCTGGATCAGGGCGATGGGCGTCTTCAGCTCATGGGACACATTGTCCAGGAATTCCTTCCTCTGCTCGTCAATCCGGATCTTGTTCTCAATATCCTTCTGCAGCTCCAGATTGGCGGATTTCAGTTCCGAGATCGTCTTCTCCAGCTGGGATGACATCCTGTTGAAGCTCTCTCCCAGCACATCGATCTCGTTGCCCGCGTGGTAGGTATACTTTTCGTCAAACTCCAGATCCGCCATTTTTCGGGAAAGCCGGGTCAGCTCATCGATGGGACGAAGCCGACGCTGCAGAAACAGCATGACCAGCCCACCGCTCAGAAGCATGACCAGAATACCCACAAAAAAATAAAACCGGTTGGAGATCGAGGCGCTTTCCTCTATACTTTCCAGCGGAGATCGGATCAGAAAATAGTTTCCTTCGGTATACTGTCCCCAGCATTCCACATAATCCAGACCTACATACCGGTCGTGAACCTTCTGGATCACGCAGTCATCCTGCCTTTTCAGTACATCTCCCTGGGTGTTGTCCAGATCCAGACCGAAGGCGTAGCCGAACAGCTTTTCCGGCAGGATCTCTTCATTGTCGCCCCACACACAGTACCGGCTGTTCTCCGCATCCAGCACGACCCAGGACAGGTTGTTGCGGGAGCTGATCCGCATGATCTCGTCATAACTGCCGTCGCTCAGGAAACTGGAGTTCCCGCTCAGGCGGATATGCTCACCATACCAGAACCCGCCATACTGCTGGTCCCCGCGGCGGTCATCCTCTTCTTCCTCTTCCTCGTCATCCACCTCCTCCTCTTCTTCCGAAGTAAGGCGGACATTCTTCAAAGTTTCCTTGGCCTCCAGCAGCACCCGGGTCTTCCGGGTGACGTAATAATTCCCCAGGAAAAGGGAATTTGCCAAAGTCGTCAGGACGATCGTCAGCAGCAGACCGGCGATGAACACCAACGTGATCTGATGCCGGAGGGAGCTGAGCCATCCAGTACGTCGTTTTTCTTCTTTTGCAGCTGTGTCTTTTTTCATAGGCAATGTCTCTGGTGTCTGTATTAACTGAAAAAAAGCCGGACAGCATGCCAGGCTGCCGGCTTCATCCGGTTACTCGATCGTAAGGATATCAGAAAAACCGGTTACGTCAAAAATCTCTTTCACGTCGTCCGATGCATTCCGTACCACCATGTTTCCCTGCTTGTTCATCACCTTCTGGGCGGAAAGCAGAACGCGGAGGCCGGCACTGGAAATATACTGAAGTTTCTCCATATCAAACACGAGTTCTTCAACTCCGTTCAGATCTGTTTTCAGTTCGCCTTCCAGAGTCGGGGACGTCACAGTATCCAGTCTTCCTTCCAGACCGATCGTCAGTGCTGTTCCGTTCGTGTTTTTTGTAATGTTGAGCATTGCTACGTTTCTCCTTTCGTACCTGTTAGCCTTATTATACTATTATATCCATGCAAACTCAAAGCTCTTTTGTGAATTTCAGGATATTTTTTCCATCTTTATACGCATACTCCATGCTGTCCATGCTCTTCTTCACCATGAAGATGCCCAGACCGCCGATCTGCCGCTGCTCCACCGACAGACTTACATCGGGATCCTCCCGGGCAAGCGGATCAAAGGGAATCCCGCTGTCCGTAAAGGTGATCGCGACCTGCAGGGGAGCCTGAAAGTCCTCCACGGAGATGGTGACCTGCCCTTCGGCTCGTTTCTCGGGTGAAAGATGCTGGTATGCATACTGCGCCACGTTCACGAAAATCTCTTCCACTGCAATATCGATCTGCATCTGAATCTTCATGCTGCATTCCAGCTCCTCCAGACGCTCGTCGACAAAAGCCATCACCGCGGAAAGATTATCCGTGTTTGCCACAACCGTCAGTTCTTTAACACTCATTCCATACAGCCTCCTTTCAGCCGGGACTGCCGTCAGAGGCAGCTTCTGCTCCCACATCTTCAGAAAGAGCTTCCACTGCACCTTTGGCTGTATTCGGATGTCTGCCGGAGTAGATACTGTCCGCACCGAAGACCAGCGCCAGCACAATACAGATGCCGATCAGGATTCTCTGATTCGCCTTGGACAGATAGTAATCGGCCAGCGGAGCCAGCAGATATACGACGGCACAGCAGCCGACACCGAACACCAGGAGTCCTTCCGCACAGATCCTGCCATGCAGGTTCAGGAAGTATCCGTCATAGGACCACCACCGCTGATGGTATTTTGTTTCCAGATACCATCCGGATCCGTATTCCAGTATACCGCATAAAAGGATCGCTGTAAAGAATTCCAGCACAGGTTTCTTCCGAAAACGGCTGCAGAGGATCAGAACAAACACACCGCCCGTACCATAGATGGGCAGCCACGGACCGTACAGCGTTCCCCGGTTGGAAAACTCTCCGGTCTGGATAAAGTGAAGCGCCACCTCCCAGGTCCATCCGGCGAAAGCAAACGAGATGAACAGCAGGAAAAGCGTCCACACGGTATAATTCCGAAGGAAAGAAAAATGCCCCCGTTTCGCGATCTCCCGTTTCTTCTCCCACAGAGGATTCAGCCACAGCGGGTAAGCGCTGCCTTCCATGCTGAAACGCAGCCAGCGGATGGCATGGCGCCTTCCCTCCTGATCGTCATACGCCTTTTTCTCCTCGGCTGAGCCGATCCAGATCCCGAACCAGTCCGCGATGACCTTCCGGATGCCGGTCAGCTCGGTCTTATTCTCATGAAGCACCGTGATCTCATCCACCACGTCAAAATAGGTCTCATACAGCAGGATACGATCCGCCTTTTCAAAAAGGTACGGATCCTTCTGCAGCGCGGAGGTGCCTTCCACATTGTTCTCCAGAGCAAGGGCGCGGACCCGCTCATAGAACTCGGTATAACAGGCCATCCGGTATCCTGCGCCATACAGAAGCTCCGAGATCCCGAAGGTGACGGATCCCAGCAGCACCCAGCCAAGCATGGTCAGCTCATACTTAAAAAGCTCCCACTTATGTCCGTTCATCATCCTGCGGGAGAGGGTAACGGCTTCCTTCGCGCCGACGGAAGGGTTTTCCGCCACGATATAGGGCACCGCGAAGTACGAATAGTTCTTGATGATGCCTCCTATGACCGTCAGATACCACAGCGATTGAAAGATTTCCTTGACCAGCATGACCTTCGCTGCATGGGCCCATTTGTGTACAGAGGCAAAAAAGAGAGTATCCGTCACGGCCACATTCTTATAGATCCTTGCCTCCAGAAAGATCCGCCGGATCACGGCAGAGTAGATATTCTTGACAAAAACAAAGATCAGAACATACCACAGCAGGGCTCCCAGGATAAACAGCACGGCAACCGAAACATCGGAATGGGTAATGGACCGGGCTGCCTGCCCGACCTTGGCGAAAAGCCGGCCTGACACAAAGCCGTTCACCACCGTGGCCAGGACCCCTTCGGTTCTTCCCAGCGCTTTCGGGACATTCTCCTCGTTCCGAAATGCTTCCGACTGCTTTTCCGACCTGGAAATGCCCTCTTCCAGCCTGCCCGATGCGATGGCCTCATAGACATCCCTGAATGTGCCGGCCACATCAACGTCATCATCCGAATACACACTGCCTACGCCGTCAGCCTCTTCTTCCGTCTGTGTCCTCGTCCAGTAAATGGAGAATCCGCTCTCCGTTCCGAACAAAGTCATGAACAGCATCAGAAAAACCAACAGAAAATAATGACTTTGGAGAGTGACATGGGCTTTTTTCTTCAGTTCCTTCCGCTGCCCGAAAATCACATTTTTATCCATTCAGCACTCTCCTTCTTTTCCGGAAACAAGCCTGTCTTCCCTGCCCTTTTAACTCGTTATCATTATAGCCAATCCATCGCCGGTTGTCCAATGTATTTACACCGTTTTATC
>CAMOUV010000120.1 GCA_946626695.1 uncultured Blautia sp. | reverse complement strand
TTATAGAAAGAAAGAGATGCACGAGAGAATTTTATTCTCGGTACATCTCTTCCGTTGTCTCGTTTTCGGTTTACGCGATCACGTCCTGCATGGTGTAGAAGCCGGGTTCTTTGGCAGCCAGGAATTTTGCGGCCGCGATGGCTCCTTTGCCGAAGATGGCTCTGGAATAGGCGGTATGCTGCAGGGTGATGACTTCGTCGGTGCCGGCGAAGATCACATCGTGCTGGCCTACGATATTTCCTCCGCGGACTGCGGAGATGCCGATTTCTTTCGGATCGCGTTTTTCTCTTCGTTCGCTCCGGTCATAGGTATAATGATATTCGCCGTTCAGAGCTTCGTTCATGCTGTCAGCCAAAGCCAGGGCGGTGCCGCTGGGGGCGTCCAGTTTGCGGCGGTGGTGTTTTTCCACCACTTCCATGTCAAAGTCGGCTGGGGCAAGCACGCGTGCGGCATCTTTCACCAGCTTCAGGAGCACATTGACGCCGAGGCTCATGTTGGCGGATTTCAGGATCGGAACCTGTGCGGAGAGGGCATCCAGCCGGGCGAGCTGTTGTTCCGACAGACCTGTGGTGCAGATCACGGCCGGGATTTTTTTCTCTTCGATCCCGGTAAGGAGGGCGTTCATCGCGGCGGCGACGGAAAAATCCACCACCACATCGGCGGCTATATGGCATTCCTGGAGACTTTTATAGACCGGATAGGGATTCTCTCCGTTGTCCGACACGTCGATACCGGCGACGATCTCGATCTCGTTGTCTTCTTTTGCCAGAGCCGTGATAACACGGCCCATCTGGCCGTTGCAGCCGTGCATGATCATTCTTATCATATTATTCCTCCCCTGCCAGACGGATCCCGAAGTCCCGCATGGCCTGTGCCAGTACCTTCTGATGTGCTTCTTCCATCTCGGTCAGCGGCATACGGAGCGGACCGACTTCCCAGCCCATCAGGTTCAGGGCTGCTTTTACCGGAATCGGGTTGACTTCACAGAACAGGGCGCTGATCAGGGGAATGGCTTTCAGCTGGATCTCCCGTGCACCGTTTACATCTCCCGCAAGGAATTTTGCGACCATGTCATGGGTTTCCCGGGGGGCTACGTTGGAGAGCACCGAGATGACGCCCTGTCCGCCCAGGGAAAGGATCGGCAGTACCTGATCATCGTTGCCGGAATACAGCTCGATGTCATCGCCCGCCAGGGACATCAGCTTTGCGATCTGGGACAGGTTGCCGCTGGCTTCCTTGATGCCTACGATATTTTTCACATTCTTCGCCAGGTACGCGGCCGTTTCCGGTTCAATATTGCAGCCGGTGCGGCTGGCGACATTGTACAGGATGATCGGGGTATCCGGCACGGCCTCGGCGATGGTCGTATAATGGGCGATCAAGCCCTTCTGCGTCGCCTTGTTGTAGTACGGTGTCACCAGAAGAAGGGCATCCGCGCCGTAGGTCACCGCCTCCTGGGACATCATCACGGCCGTTTCCGTGGAATTGGACCCGGTTCCGGCGATCACGGGGATCCGGCCGGCTACCTGGTCGATGGCAAATTTGATCGTATTCAGATGCTCTCCATGGGTCAGGGTCGAGGATTCTCCCGTGGTCCCGCAGATAATGATGGCATCCGTTCCGTTTTCAATCTGATATTCCAGCAGGTCTTTGAGTTTGTCATAATTTACCCGTCCGTCTGCGTACATCGGGGTAACGATCGCAACGCCTGCTCCTTTGAAGACAGCCATGTTTTTTACCTCCATTCGGATTTTAACTCTGCAGTATTATTGATGAATCTCCTGCGTGGTGATGGTCGTGATGGAGTCCACATACTCTTCCAGTTCCTTCGGACAGGTCCATCCTGTCATCACGATGTGCATCGAGGGATCCTTCAGTTTCAGGATCTCAATGATGGTGTCCGTGGTGATGATTCCGATGTCCAGAAGCCCGAGAACCTCGTCGAGCACCAGAAAATCGCATTCCTGGGTGGCTACCACCTTCCGGGCGAAATTAACGGCATTGAGAATGTTCCGGTTTTCCTCTTCCTTCTCCTCGTCTGTCAGATCCGCATAACAGTTATCCATCTTCTCGAACCGGAAGATCTTGATATCCTGACCCTCCAGATCCTCCAGCATGTCCAGCTCCCTGCGTTCACGCCCTTTCAGAAACTGGATAATGATCACACTCTTCCCCTGTACAGACGCCTTGAGGCTCTGCCCCAGAGCAAGCGTCGTGATTCCTCTTCCCCTGCCGCAGAAGATTTCTGTTAATCCTTCATTCATAACAATTATACATAAATCCTTTCCGTTTTATTCCGACTCCACTATTCTCCGGAATACAGTTAGATGCTATTGTACCGCAGATTCTTCCAAAATGCAAGCGCCACTCTGTACTGCCTGTTTTTCCGTCGGATTCTCAGCCCAGGTTTTTCTCCAGATCCCGGATGACATCGCGGATACATCCCTCGGCGAAGGGACTGGCAAGTCCGACCTCCGGAAGCAGCTCCGTAAAGAATTTCGATGCGGACAGACGGCAGAGCTTCAGGTAGCTTTCCCAGGCTGCTTTGTAGTCCTTGTCCATCCAGCGTTTGTACTGCAGCGCATCCACCGAGGCGATGCAGTAATCGATATAATACAGCGGATAGTTGAAGATATGATGCTGCTTCTGCCAGAAACAGCCTCTCTCATAATAGTCATTGCCCGTGTAATCCAGATGGGGTTTGTACTGTTTTTCCAGATCCCTCCATACACGGTTTCTCTCTGCCGGTGTAAAGCCCGGATTGCTGTAGACGATATCCTGGAATTCATCCACCATCGTCCCATAGGGAACAAAGATCACGGAATCTTCGAAATGCATCTCCCGGTACTCCGCTCCGCGGGCGCCGAAGAAGCGATCCGCCCACTTTTCCGTAAAGAATTCCATGGACATGGAATGGGTCTCCGCCGTCTCCATGGTGATATCCGCATGCTCCCGGATGGGATCCATGCCGGCCAGGTAGCCCTGGAAGGCGTGGCCGCACTCGTGGGTGATCACGTCCACATCCCCGCTGGTTCCGTTGAAATTGGCAAAGATAAAGGGCGAGTTGTAGTCCGGCAGATAGGTCATGTAGCCGCCGGTCTTTTTGTTCTTGCGGCCCAGCACGTCAAAGAGGTTGTTGTCGCACATGAAATCCATGAATTCACCGGTCTCCGGCGAAAGCTCCCGGTACATCTGCCTCCCGGCCTCGAGGATCTCCTCCGGTTTTCCGGCCGGTGCCGGATTCCCGTTCTTAAAATATACTCCCTCATCGATGAAGGTCAGCCGGTCCACGCCGATCCGGGCTCTCCGCCTTTCGTGGAGCTTTTCGGCAAAGGGCACCAGATCCTGTTTTACCTGCCGGCGGAATTCCTCCACCATTTTGCGGTCATAGCAGTTTCTCTGCATCCGGTCGTAGCCCAGGGGAAGATAATTGTCATATCCGAGCTTTGCAGCCTGGGCCGTGCGGTTTTTCACCAGCTGGTCGTAGATGTCTTCGATCTCCTCTTCGTTGCTGCGCAGAAAGGCGGAGTACTTTTCCCAGGCCTCCGCTCTCACCTTCCGGTCCGGGCTGTGCAGATAGGGGGTCATCAGGGACATGTTCAGGATTTCGCCGTTCCAGTCGATCTTTGCGCCGGCCAGGATCTTGTTGTAGCGGGTGGTCAGTGCGTTCTCCTCCTGCATCAGCGGGATCAGCTTTTCATCCATGGAGCGCATGGCCAGTTCCATGTTTTTAAATGCCACGGGACCGATCTTTTCCTCCAGATACGGCCGGAACGGGGAGTCGTACAGCTTCTGATTGTACTGTACCATCAGGTTCTGGAACACCGGCATGATCTCATCGTAATAATCCTTCTCCTGATTATAGAATTCGTCCTCCATGTTGATATCATGACGGATATTGGCCAGCGTCATCAGGGTGCTGATATGGTCCGAAAACGTATAAAACTTCTGATGGACCGCAAACTGCTGTTCGCCGGAGGCGGCCTCATCAAATTCTTTCATAAGCTGTGCAAACTCTTTCTGTACATTTTCCAGATCTACCCGTTCGTAGGGCATTTCTTCGAATCTCATCTGTAACATTCCTCCATGTTCTATTCTGTCTGCTTTTTAAAAAGGGGCAGAACTCCCTTTCTCTCTGTCAGGCCTGCGCCGTCGTTTTTTCCCGGATCGCAAGTGCGATGGACTTTTCGGGAACACTGTACGGGATCAGGGTCGCCTGCAGAGCATGGTACACATCCGGTTTGCCGGGCCATACCGTATCCAGCGGTTCGTTGTTCCGGTCCAGCTGGTGGAACCAGGATCCGTTTACATGATCCCGGACCTTTTCATCCAGATACTGCATGAACTCCGCATACCGGTCTGCATATTCCTTCTTCCCGGTCACCCGGTACAGAACCGCTGCCGTATCGATGGCCTCCGCCAGGGTCCAGTGCATCCGGTCATGTACCACCGGCGTCCCGTTCCAGTCTGTGGTATAGGCGATGCCGGGAGCCCCGTCCGCATCCCAGGCATCCTGTACCGCCCGTTCAAACAGACAGCAGGCGGCCTGTAGATATTTCTGTTTTTCTTCATCGGAAGCGCCGGAAAGAGCCCACTGGGTGATCAGCCGGGCCCACTCCAGGCCATGGCCGGGCGTGGCGCCATAGGGTTTGAACTGATCATCCGGTCTGTCTTTGTTCATTTCCAGATCCGGTTTCCAGTCTTCGGTGTAGTGTTCGGGAATCCGCCAGCTGTTGTTTTCCGCCCAGCCGGCCACCCTGCGGATGATCCTGCCGCAGCGGTTCCTGTATTCATCCGCTTTTCCGACCCAGGGGGAAAGCGCTTCGCTTACCTGCTTTCCCTGCAGGCTCTTCAGCGTATCCGCGGCCGCCAGGAAAGCTTCGACCGTGTGCATGTTGGCATTCAGTCCCCGGTAGGGATCGCAGACGGTAAATTCCGTATTCCAGGTGTCGCAGGAAAGTCCCTGTTCCTCGTTCCAGAAAAACCGGTCATAATCGGTCAGTGCGGCGGCGAGCAGCTCCTGGGCCTCCGGTCTGCCGGCCAGCACTCCCGAAGAAGCCGCCAGGATCACAAAGGCATGGGCGTAACACTGCTTATCCGGCAGTGGTTTCCCGTCCGGCGCGACCCCTGCGTACCAGCCTCCGTTCGCCTGATCCCTCATCTCTCCGCAGAGCCCTTGCAGCGCCTGATCCGCCAGATCCGCCGCGCCGGGAACGCCCATCATCGCCCCGATACTGTAGCAGTGCGCCATGCGGCTGGTCTCGTAGCAGTCCCGGTTTTTCTCCTTCCACGGTGTCCCGTCATCTCCCAGGTACCAGGCCGTACCGCCGGGGGAAGGAAAACGGCTCCCAAACCGGAGAAGTTCTCCGCACATCTCCTGTAAAAACGCCTTGTTTTCTTCTGTATCCAGTATATATTTCTTATCCATATCTTCCATCCTCATGTCCCGGTATACTCTTCCCGGTTTGTCAGATTTCTCTCAGACGGTCTCCACCTTGATGGTGTTGGTGTTTCCGGTCTTTCCGTTGATCAGCCCGCCGGTGATGACCACATTGTCATTCTTTTCCAGGTTCATCACACGGATCGCCTCCTTCTGGGCGTGATAGAACATGACCTCCACCGAATTGAACTCTTCACTCAGCACCGGTGTCACGCCCCAGCTCAGGTTCAGCTTGCGCCAGGCTCTCCGGGAGGTGGTCATGCCGATAATCGGCGTGGGACAGCGGAAACGGCTGACCATTCTGGCCGTCGTCCCGGTCATGGAGCAGACCACGATGCATTTGGCCTTCACATCGATGGCCATGGCACAGGTGGCGTGGGATACGGCATCCAGATTGCTGTGGATCCGGAACTCCTGGGTCTGGAAGCGTTTGGCGTAATCGATGTGCTGTTCGGTAAATTCAGCCGCCTGGGCCATGGTCCGCACGGCCTCCACGGGATGCTTGCCCGCCGCCGTCTCACCAGAAAGCATCAGGGCGGAGGTCCCGTCGTATACGGCGTTGGCCACGTCGGAAACCTCTGCACGGGTCGGTCTGGGATTCTGGATCATGGATTCCAGCATTTCCGTAGCCGTGATCACTCTCTTTCCCAGCATGCGGCACTTGCTGATCAGGTACTTCTGGACCGAAGGAACCTCCATAAAGGGGATTTCCACGCCCAGATCGCCTCTGGCCACCATGATGCCGTCCGCCACTTCGCAGATCTCATCGATGTTGTCCACGCCGGCCCGGTTCTCGATCTTTGCGATCACGTCGATGTCCGCGCCGCCGTTCTCGTTCAGGAAGCTGCGCATCTCTTCCATGTCCTGTTTGGTGGAGACGAAGGACGCCGCCACATAATCGATCCCGTTCTGAATGCCGAAAAGCAGATCCGATTTGTCCTGTTCACTCAGGAAATCGCCCTTCATCACCTTATTGGGAAAATTCATGCTCTTGCGGTCCGAAAGGACACCGCCGGATTCCACCACCGTGTGGACATTGTGCCCCTCCACTTCCGTGACCCGGCACACCACGAGCCCGTTGTTCACCAGGATCCGGTCATCCTTGGCGAGCTGGGAGCAGAGATCCGGATAGTTCACGGCCACGTGCTTCTCGTCTCCGACGCAGTCCTCCGTGGTGAACACGAATTCCTCTCCCTCCTGCAGGGTCACCCGGTGATCCGCAAAGGTCTTGATCCGGTATTCCGGTCCCTTTGTATCCAGCATAATGGCAATGGGAAGGTTGAGCTTGTCCCGCACCGAACGGATCAGATCGATCTTTTTCTGGTGCTCCTCATGGGTACCGTGGGAGAAATTAAGCCGCGCCACATTCATCCCCGCCTGGCACATTCTGGTCAGTGTCTCCTCGTTTTCACTGGACGGTCCGATGGTACAGATAATCTTTGTTTTGTTCATAAAAGCCTCCTTCCGACATAAATTCTTTTGTGTATTTTCCGATCAGAGCAATACTGCATCTTATTATAAAGTATATAACCCGCCAATGGTTCAGTCAAGGCGAAAGGGGC
>CAMOUV010000119.1 GCA_946626695.1 uncultured Blautia sp. | reverse complement strand
CATGACCTCTCGCGTGTGAGGCGAACGCTCATCCCAGCTGAGCTATGCTTCCATGACAACTATTATAACACATTATTCCTTAAAATCAATACAAAATTTAAACAATTTATCAAACCATCAGCACCGTGGAATGAAATGCGAAATCTGAACGGAGAGCTCGCTCACTAAACAGATTCCACGTCTCATTCCAGGTGCTGTAGTTGAAATTTTTTACTTTATTTTACCACACGTACCCGGGTAACGCCGTCAATGGCTTTCAGGGCGTTCAGCGCCTGAATGGAGGCAGCGCTTTCCAGATCGATCAGCGTATAGGCGTTTTCGCCCTTGCTCTTGTTGGTCATGTCCGCGATGTTCAGGCCTTCGGCACCCAGGATCTGGGTTACCTGGCCGATCATGCTCGGAACATTCTTATGGGTGACGGCGATACGGCCTACAGAGATGCAGGTGCCCATATCACAGTTCGGGAAATTGACGGAATTCTTGATGTTTCCGTTTTCCAGGAAGTCACGGATCTCCTTGGCGGCCATGATGGCGCAGTTTTCCTCGGATTCCTCGGTAGATGCGCCAAGGTGCGGGGTGACCAGAATACCCTCGCGGCCGGCTACGGTCGGATTTGCAAAGTCGGTCACGTACTTTTTCACCTTGCCGGACTCCAGAGCCTCGATCAGGGCATCCTCATCCACCAGAAGATCACGGGCAAAGTTCAGAAGCACCACGCCGTCCTTCATCTTGCCGAAGGCTTCCGCGTTGATCATCTTCTTTGTGTCGTCCACCAGCGGAACATGGATGGTGATATAGTCACATTGGGTGTAGATCTCATCCAGGGTCTTGCTGTGATGGATGGTTCTGGAAAGATTCCAGGCTGCATCGATGGAAAGGTAGGGATCGTATCCGTACACATCCATTCCCAGGGAGGAAGCCGCATTGGCCACCATGGCGCCAATGGCGCCGAGGCCGATGATACCCAGCTTCTTTCCGGCGATCTCGCAGCCGGCAAACTGTTTTTTCTGCTTCTCAGCCAGCTTGTCGATATCCTCGCGGTCCTTCTCGCGGGCAACCCACTCGATTCCGCCCACGATGTCACGGGAAGCCAGCAGCATGCCGGCGATGACCAGCTCTTTCACGCCGTTGGCGTTGGCGCCCGGCGTATTGAAAACGACGATTCCTTTTTCCGCATATTCCTTGACCGGAATGTTGTTGACTCCGGCGCCGGCACGGGCTACCGCACAGAGGCTCTCCGGGATCTCAAGATCATGCATCTTGGCGCTGCGGACCAGAACGGCATCGGCTTCTTCGAGGCTGTCCACTTTTTTATAGTTTTCGGGAAGCTGCTTCAGACCATTTTCGGAAATCGGATTTAAGCAATGATAGCGGTACATTATGCGTTTTCCTCCTCAAATTTTTTCATAAAGGCAACCAGCTTCTCAACACCTTCCTTCGGCATTGCATTGTAAATGCTGGCGCGCATGCCGCCTACCGTACGATGGCCCTTCAGGTTAACCAGACCCTCGGCAGCTGCTTCCTTGACAAATTTGGCATCCAGATCCTTGTCGCCGGTCACAAACGGTACGTTCATCAGAGAACGGTCCTTTGCAACAACAGTGCCCTTGAACAGCTTGCTGCTGTCCAGGAAATCATAAAGGATCTTGGCCTTTTCTTCGTTTCTTCTCTTCATCTCTTCCAGGCCGCCCATGGCTTTCAGCCATTTGAAGACCTTGCCGCACACGTAGATGCAGTATGCGTTGGGCGTGTTGTACAGGGAGCCTGCGTCCGCATGGGTCTTGTAGGTCAGCATGGTGGGTGTTCCCGGAAGCGGGGTGTCGGTGATCAGGTCCTCACGGATGATCACGATGACCATGCCGGCCGGTCCGATATTCTTCTGGACGCCGCCGTAGATGATGGCATATTTGGAAACATCCACCGGCTCGGACAGGAAGCAGGAGGAAACATCCGCCACCAGATCCTTGCCCTTGGTATTCGGAAGCTCTTTGAACTTGGTTCCGTAGATGGTATTGTTCTCACAGATGTACACGTAATCCGCATCCGGGCTGATGGGCAGATCGCTGCAGTCCGGAATATAAGAGAAGGTCTTGTCTTCGGAGGAAGCGATCTTGTTGGCCTGGCCGTATTTCTGTGCTTCCTGGTATGCTTTCTTCGCCCACTGGCCCGTCACGATGAAATCGGCGACCTTGTTCTTCATCAGGTTCATGGGGATCATCGCAAATTGCTGGGACGCACCGCCCTGCAGGAACAGCACCTTATAATTATCGGGAATGTTCATCAGCTCTCTGAGATCCTTCTCAGCTTCGTCGATGATCTGCTGAAAAGCTGCGCTTCTGTGGCTCATCTCCATCACGGACATCCCGGTGTTGTTGTAGTCCATCATTTCTTTCGCGACTTCCTCCAGAACGCTCTCCGGAAGTACTGCGGGGCCTGCGGAAAAGTTATACACTCTGCTCATTGTCTTCATGTCCTCCTCGTTAAAACTTTATGGTGCCCTTCTCAAAAACAGACACCGCCATTTCAGCAGTGTCTGTCTTGCGTTGCTCTTTTACGCGGATGCCTGGTCCGCTTTTTCCACTTCTGCAATGGCCTGTTTTCTCATTGGTATACGGCAGTTTTTGTTATTGCCGAACTCCACAATGACATCTTCTTCTGTCATATCGATGATCACACCGTAAAAACCGCCTGTGGTCACTACGCTGTCACCGACCTCCATTGCGCTCAGCATTGCCTGCATTCTCTTACGCTCTTTGCTCTGGGGCCTGATCGCAATAAAATACATCATCGCAAAAAGCACAACGATCCATATTACGGTAAAGCCTATGCTCATTCCGGAAGCTGCACTACCATCCATACTCATACCTCCCAAATTCAATCCGGGTTCATTCCAAACCACGTTTACACAGTACTATACTAAAAAATCCAGTATTCTTCAAGAGCTTTTTTTCCATATTCAGGAGTTTTTTGATCAGCGTCCGTTGATTTTTCCTTCCGCGAAGCCCTCGAGACGCATTTTTTTGTACTCTGCAAAGTTTCCTGCATCCAGGGCATCCCGGATCTCTTCCATCAGGTGATTGTAGAAATACAGGTTATGCAGAACACAGAGCCGCATCCCCAGCATTTCGTTGGCTTTCAGAAGATGCCGGATATAAGACCGGCTGTAGGAACGGCAGGCCGGACAGCCGCAGCCTTCTTCGATGGGCTTCGGATCCAGCTGGTATTTTGCATTAAACAGATTCAGCTTGCCATGGTTCGTATAGACATGGCCATGGCGTCCGTTCCGGCTGGGGTATACACAGTCGAAGAAATCGATGCCCCGCTCCACTCCTTCCAGGATATTGGCCGGCGTCCCTACCCCCATCAGATAGGTAGGTTTGTCCTGGGGCAGATGGGGAACCACCTCATCCAGGATATGATACATCTGCTCGTGGGTCTCTCCCACGGCCAGGCCTCCCACGGCATAGCCGTCCAGATTCATCTCGGAAATCTGATCGGCGTGGCGGATACGGATGTCCTCATAGATGGCTCCCTGATTGATGCCGAAAAGCAGCTGTTCCCGGTTCAGGGTATCCGGAAGGCTGTTGAGACGGTCCATCTCCTTTTTGCAGCGGACAAGCCACCGGGTCGTCCGATCCACGGACTGTTCCACATAGCTTCGTTCCGCCACGCTGCTGGGACATTCGTCAAAAGCCATGGCGATGGTGGAAGCCAGATTGGACTGGATCTGCATGCTCTCCTCGGGGCCCATAAAAATCCGGTGTCCGTCAATATGGGACTGGAAGGTCACGCCTTCCTCCTTTATTTTGCGCAGGCCTGCCAGGGAAAAAACCTGGAACCCGCCGGAATCCGTAAGGATGGGTCTGTCCCAGTTCATGAATCTGTGAAGGCCTCCCATCTGCTTTACGATTTCGTCTCCCGGCCGGACATGCAGATGATAGGTATTGGAAAGCTCCACCTGGGTCCCGATCTCCTTCAGGTCCATGGTGGAAACGGCTCCTTTGATGGCGCCGACGGTTCCGACGTTCATAAAAACCGGTGTTTCGATGGTGCCGTGCACCGTGTGAAAACGGCCCCGCTTGGCTCGGCCCGCGGTCCGGATCAGTTCATATTTAGCCATTGTATTCTCCGTTTGTTCTGTCTTTGAAACTGTAACGAGTGCAGTATACCGTACTTCGCCTCTTCTGGCAACCGGAATCTTCATTCTTGCTATTTTTGATCGAGTATCGTATAATGTTCTATTGATCATCTGATATAAGAAACAATTCCTGCGTACGGGAGTTCCCGGCAGGCAGTTATTGAAAGGAAGTATCATTTATCTTATGAAAAAGCATACATTGGGGATCGATATCGGTTCGACCACGGTCAAGATCGCGATCCTGAATGAAAACAATGAATTATTGTTTGCCGATTACCAGCGGCACTATGCGAATATCCAGGAAACCCTGGCCGAGCTTCTCTCCAAAGCCTACGAACAGCTGGGAGAGCTGACGCTCTGTCCGGTGATCACCGGTTCCGGAGGTCTGACCCTGGCCAACCATCTGGAGGTTCCCTTCGTCCAGGAGGTGATTGCGGTTTCCACCGCTCTGGAGCATGTGGCTCCGCAGACGGATGTGGCGATCGAGCTGGGCGGCGAGGACGCCAAGATCATCTACTTTGAAGGCGGCAATATCGAGCAGAGAATGAACGGGATCTGCGCCGGCGGCACAGGCTCGTTCATCGACCAGATGGCTTCTCTTCTGCAGACGGATGCCGTCGGCCTGAATGAATATGCAAAGAATTACAGCGCCCTGTATCCCATCGCTGCGCGGTGCGGGGTTTTTGCCAAGACCGATATCCAGCCTCTGATCAACGACGGCGCCACCAAGGAGGATCTTTCCGCGTCCATTTTCCAGGCGGTGGTCAACCAGACCATCTCCGGACTGGCCTGCGGCAAGCCGATCCGCGGTCATGTGGCGTTTCTTGGCGGCCCCCTCCATTTCCTGTCGGAGCTGCGGGCCGCCTTCATCCGCACCCTGAAGCTGGATGACGAGCATGCCATCATGCCCGAAAACTCCCATCTTTTCGCCGCCATGGGTTCGGCCATGAACGCAAAGGAAGAGGTCACGACAGAGCTTACGGCCATGCGGGACCGCCTGAAGAATTCCATCAAGATGGATTTTGAGGTTGCCCGTATGGAGCCCCTGTTTGCGACCCAGAAGGATCTGGACGAGTTCCGCGAACGGCAGAGTGCCTACAAAGTAGCGACCCGGGATCTGGCTTCCTATAAAGGCAACTGTTTCCTGGGGATCGACGCCGGTAGCACGACGACCAAGACAGCTCTGGTGGCTGAGGACGGAACACTTCTATATTCTTTCTACAGCAACAACAACGGCAATCCGTTGAAGACCACGATCCGTTCCATCCAGGAAATCTACAGCCTGCTGCCCTCCGGCGCGCGGATCGCCTGGTCCTGTTCCACAGGATACGGTGAGGCCCTGATCAAGGCTGCTCTCCTTCTGGATGAGGGCGAGGTGGAAACGGTATCCCATTACTACGCCGCCGCATTCTTTGATCCGGAGGTAGACTGCATTCTGGACATCGGCGGGCAGGACATGAAATGCATCAAGATCAAGAACCAGACCGTGGACAGTGTACAGCTGAACGAAGCCTGCTCCTCCGGCTGTGGTTCCTTCATCGAGACCTTTGCCAAATCCCTGAACTACACGGTGCAGGATTTTGCCCAGGCTGCCCTCTTCGCGGAGCATCCCATCGATCTGGGTACCCGCTGTACGGTATTCATGAATTCCAAGGTAAAGCAGGCCCAGAAGGAAGGCGCCTCCGTCGCCGACATTTCGGCCGGCCTTGCCTATTCGGTCATCAAGAATGCCCTCTACAAGGTCATCAAGGTTTCCGACGCTTCCGAACTTGGCCGGCATATCGTGGTCCAGGGCGGTACCTTCTACAATGATGCGGTGCTGCGGAGCTTTGAGCGGATCGCGGAATGCGAGGCCATCCGTCCGGACATTGCCGGCATCATGGGCGCCTTCGGGGCGGCTCTGATCGCCCGGGAGCGGTATGAGGAGGGAAAAACCTCTTCCATGCTCTCCATCGACAAGATCAATTCGCTGGAATATACCACCCGTATGGCCAACTGCAAGGGCTGTACCAACAGCTGCCGTCTGACCATCAACCGTTTCAGCGGCGGCCGGCAGTATATCAGCGGCAACCGCTGCGAGCGCGGCATCGGAAAAGAGAAGAACAAAGATCATATCCCGAATCTGTTTGAATATAAATACAAGAGGATCTTCGGCTATGAGTCCCTGACGCTGGACAAAGCTCCCCGGGGCCGGGTGGGTATTCCCAGAGTCCTGAACATGTTCGAGAATTATCCCTTCTGGCATACCTTCTTCACGGAGCTTAAATACCAGGTGGTGCTTTCTCCTACCTCCACGCGGAAGATCTACGAGCTGGGCATCGAATCGATTCCCAGCGAATCGGAATGTTATCCCGCCAAGCTGGCCCACGGCCATGTGAGCTGGCTCCTGAAAAACGGAGTGAAGTTTATCTTCTACCCCTGCATTCCCTACGAACGGGAGGAATTCCCCGATGCGGTCAACCATTATAATTGTCCCATCGTCACCTCCTATGCGGAAAACATCAAAAACAATGTGGATGAGCTGAATGATCCGGACATCGATTTCCGTAATCCCTTCCTGGCATTCACTTCCGAGAAGATCCTGACGGACCGGCTGGTTACCGTCTTCTCAGAACTGCCGGATGCGGAGGTCCGCTCTGCCACCCACAAAGCATGGGAAGAACTGGACAGGGCTCACAAGGATATCCAGGCCAAGGGCGAAGAAACCCTCCGGTATCTGACCGAAACCGGCCGCCGGGGCATCGTGCTGGCCGGCCGGCCCTATCATATCGATCCGGAGATCCATCACGGCATTCCGGATCTGATCAACAGCTACGGTGTGGCTGTCCTGACCGAAGATTCGGTCTCCCACCTGGCCAAAGTGGAACGGCCGATCCGGGTCAATGACCAGTGGATGTATCATTCCCGGCTTTA
>CAMOUV010000118.1 GCA_946626695.1 uncultured Blautia sp. | reverse complement strand
ATGTCGATCACCACGACACAGTCCGGATCTACTCTCTGCATCACCATCTTCATCAGATTTTCCGGGATCGCCACACAGCCGCCGGTATAGGGCTTGAACGGTCCGAAGCAGTGAAGGAAGATCGCGGAGCCTCTTCCGGCAGTTCCATCCTCGTTGAAGCTGATGTTCAGACAGTACTGATACTGATATTCATACTCCACGATGTGCTCGCTGTTGTCCATGTTCAGATCCGGATAGTCCTTGATGTCGACCATCTCGTTGTAGTGCATGCCTTCCCGGTCGTCTCCGGACCAATAGGTATCCTCATCCACCTGAACATAGGGAATCGCACATCCGGGATCGGCGGCGATACCGAAGGCTTTGTTGAATTTGTAGGTTCCCACCGGAGTCTGGCCGCAGCCTTCCTTGTGATCCGCATCCGCGCAGAGGCCGTTCTTGCCTACAAAGCCCGGTGTGGACATGATCTGCTGCCATGTCCCTGCTTCATCTCTCTCGAACAGATATACGGAAGCCGTGGTCGTCTCCATGGACATGGCATCCACCACGAAAAGCTGCTTTACAGCCTCATCCTGGGATTCCGGAATATTGGCGATCCATTCCGGTGCTTCCGTTACATGCTGGATCGATGCATGCAGTCCGTCCGGACTGGTTTCGGCTTCTGCCCCGACGTTAACGGCAGCCATGGACATAGTCAGTGCCGCTGCAGCGATCAGGGAAGTAACTACACTTCTTTTTTTCATACTTTTCTCCTCCTTTGAATTTTGGGTGTTTCCGTTTCCTCGGTTAACATAATATAATATTCTCTGCAAAAAATCAAGAGCTATGCGTACATGCCTTTCTTATTCTCCGGGGGAATGCCTGCCGCTCGGGCACTGCTGAAGCCAGTCAGTGAAAAAGAGTCCGGAAAACCTGGAAAAAGCCTTCCGGCTCACAAAACTGTGTGCCGGAAGGCTTTATCCATGCTGTTATCTTGTTATTCTTCTATGACCGCGGATTCGCAATCTGATATACTTCCTTTTGTATCGTTGACGAAGTCCAAATGCTCGGTTATAATATGGATATATACTCGGCAGAAATGAAGACAAACACTCGGGTAAAAACAATCCAAATACTCGTTGCATGCACAATAATAGGAGATTGGCAGTGAAAGAATATTATCAAAGAGTATCCGATCAATTGCTGTTGGATCATTTAGAGTCCAAAGGGGCAGTACTGATTGAAGGAGCTAAATGGTGTGGAAAAACAACCTCAGCAAAACATATTGCAAAAAGCGTCATAGAAATGGATCGTCCTGATATGACGGAACAGTACCAGCAAATGGCCAGAATAAAACCTTCAAATCTTCTTGAAGGTGAAGTTCCGCACTTAATTGATGAATGGCAGATTGCAACAAATATCTGGAATGCAGTGCGTTATGAGGTTGACCGCAGAGGTGAATTTGGGCAATTCATTCTTACTGGTTCTTCCGTACCGTCTAAGCTGGACGAAAATATGCATACGGGTACCGGCCGGATTGTTCGTATGCGGATGAGGCCGATGTCATTATTCGAATCCAGGGATTCCACCGGACAGGTGTCATTAAGAGATTTGTTTAACGGAAATGATATATCTGCTATTGATAATCACAGTATAGAAGATATTGCCTTCATGATTTGCCGGGGAGGCTGGCCTGCAGCTCTGAATCATACGGAGAAAGTCGCTTTAAGACAGGCTTTCGATTATTATGATGCCGTCGTTAATGACGACATCTCCAGAGTGGATAGTGTGAAAAGAGATCCGGAGAGAACAAAACGTATAATGAAATCCTATGCCAGAAATGTATCAACACAGGTTTCTTTGGAAACGATCAGAACAGATGTGATAAGTAATGATATAGAGACTTTCGACAAGGAATCACTTTATGGATATCTGAATGCTCTGAAGAAAATTTTTGTTATCGAGGACTCTGCGGCATGGAATCCTAATCTGCGTTCAAAGACAGCAATCCGCACTTCAGATACCAGATATTTTGTTGATCCCTCGGTTGCAACTGCGGCGCTGGGAATTGGACCGATGGATCTGGTCAATGATCTGGAACTCATGGGGTTGGTATTTGAAAACCTCTGCGTCAGGGATCTCAGAGTATATGCGGATGCCTTGGACGGAAATGTATATCACTACAGAGATAAAACAGGTCTTGAGTGTGATGCTGTAATTCATTTGAGAAATGGCAGATATGGATTGATCGAAGTGAAACTGGGCGGAGACCAGCTGATCAACGAAGGGGCAGAAAGCCTTAAGAAACTGGCCCATAGGATTGATACAAATAAAATGCGTGAACCGGTATTTATGATGGTTTTATGCGGAGTGGCTCCATTTGCTTATAAACGTGAAGATGGAGTCTATGTTGTTCCGGTTACATGTCTGAAAGACTGAAGGGGCTTTAGATAAAGACAGCCCCTTCCCTGCCGGGCACGACCGACCGAAGGATCAGCCGGTCGGACCGTGCCGTTTTAATTGGAGCGTGAATATAGGATTTCTTCTGTAAACTGATACTTCTCATCCAGCTTCGGAATATCCACCGGCAGTGATCCTGTAAAGGTAAATTCTCCGAAAATCCCGCAGACGGCCGCCGGGATATTGACTGCATAGGATTCCTTTCCCTTCGGCAGCTCCCGCATCGGGGTGGATCCGTAGGTCAGTATGATGGCGTCCGCGTCCGAAAAACGGGCGGCATCATAGGGAAGATAGGAGCTGATGAAAACAAACTTCTTTCCGGCTTCGTGGGCGGCTTTGAGCACCTCGTCCAGAACCGCCAGCGATGCCCCGCTCTCTGCGGCCGGATCCATCTCCGCCGAACTGAAAATGGTGGAAACACCGATCACATAGTCTGCTTCTCCGGCTGCCTGTATGCAGTCCTCCTTCGTATCATTTCCAAGGACCATGGATTCAAAGGTCACATCCTCCGGAAGCAGGCCTTCCTTCACCAGACGCTCGCGGGCGAAATCCGCGCTGGCGATCCGGCTGCCCAGGGAATAGAGAACAAGGACCTTCTCTCCCGCTGCAGCCTGGATAGGAATCAGCTCCTGATCGTTTTTCAGGAGGGTGGCTGCCTTCTGCATCATCTGCCACTCCAGCTCATGGTTCTCCGGGCTTCCCGGGATCCTGGCCGCCTGGCTGATCTGTTCCTCCGTGAGGTCTGCAGCCGTCGTATCCAGAAGTCCGTGTTTCTCCTTCATCGTAAGGATCCGGCGGACAGCCTCGTCCACGACCGCTTCATTCAGGGTCCCATCCTCCACCTTTCACAAAGGGCAGCAATAAAATCTTCCATTTCTTTCAGGGACTGCGCGTCCGTGACCGGAACCGGTATCAGGAGGAGGTCAACACCTGCCTCGATCGCCATGACAGCCGTATCCATCCGGTCAAAGTTGTCCTTGACCGCTGCCATCTCCATCGCATCGGTAATGATCACCCCGTCAAAGCCCATGTCTCCGCGGAGGATTTCCGTCAGGATCCGGTGGGAAAGGGTCGCCGGAAGATATACCTTCTCTCCGGTGGTGATCGAGGTATAGGTCTGCGTCTCGATCTTCGGATACTGAATATGGGCCGTCATCACCATGTCCGCACCCGCGTCAATGGCCGCCTGGAAGGGAACCAGCTCGCATTCCTTCAGCTCCTCGTAGGTTTTCTCGAGGATCGGAAAGCCGGTGTGGCTGTCCGTAGAAACATCTCCGTGTCCGGGAAAATGCTTGAGGCACGAGATGGTCCCGGTTTCCTGAAGGCCCTTCAGATAGCAGAGACCATATTCCGCCGCAGCTTCCGGAACATCGGAAAAAGACCGGACCCCGATCACAGGATTTGCCGGATTGTTGTTCACATCCAGAACCGGGGCAAAATCCACATTGATCCCCAGCGCCGCCAGCTCACTGCCGATGGACGCTGCGGCGATCCGGGCATTCTCCGGATCTCCTGTGGCTGTAAGAGCCATGTTTCCGATCCATTTTGTCCCTTCGCCAAGCCGCACAACGGCTCCTCCCTCCTGATCCACCGCGATGAGCAGCGGTATCCTGCAGGTGCTGTCCGTATCCTGGTTTGCTTCCTGCATCTGGCTGATCAGCCTGAGCGCCTGCTCATTACCGGCGCAGTTTTCAGACTTGACCATGATCCCGCCGAACCGGTTCCGGGCGATCGCTCCCCTGAGCTCCTCCGTAAGCTCTGTCACGGGAACCGCTTCGGAACCCTCCTCTTCCGGATTCTCATTCCATGTCGAAAATTCGGCTATGATCATCTGACCGATTTTTTCCCGGATGGTCATTCCGGAGATCATGCTGTCGATGGGATCGCTGTTCTCCGCCGCCTGCGGCACAGCGCAGAATCCTGTACTGAGCAGTGCTGCCGAAACTCCTGCGGCTATGCATTTCTGAACATTTTTATGCGGTTTCAATCCACCAGACCTCCTTTTCCTCGATCCTTTTCATTCTGTTCCCGTCAAAGATCCCATCGCAGCTGCAGCATATTCTGGCTGCAGACAAAGCTGTATGTGATTTCGGAATTCATGCGGTTGATGATCCGAAGACCCGGCGCCGCCTCCGGCGACCGGCTGTTCCACTCCTTCAGTGATTCCTCTGTCAATACAGGGTTAAATGGAATTCCGTCGTCCCGCACCGTCACGTACAGAGACTGTCCGATCCGGAACCGCGCATTGTAGTACCCTTTTTTCCTCCCTTTTTTCCTGACCTTCGCGTGCTGAATGATGTTGTGGAAAATCTCATCCATACAGAGCAAGGCCTGATCCGCTGTTTTCTTTCCGATCTTCTGCTCTTTCAGAAATGCCTCTGCCTCACGCAGAGCCTTCTGCGTATCCTCCTCCGTGTATGCACTGGAAATGAGAAGGGACGGTTCTTCATCCTGCCGCGGGATCAGAGACGGATAGCAGCAGTTCTTCTGCTTTTTCCAAATACATGCAGCGGCCGTAAGCTGTACGCCTGCATTTATGATACCGCCCAGGAAAAAGGACCACCAGAACAAATCCGGATTCGCCCGTGAAAAGATCTCCGCAAAACAGATCACCAGAAGCACCGGCAGGGCGGAAATGACCGTGGCCAGCGTGTAATGCTTCTGGATCTGATAGACGACCGAATAGGTCACCGTAAAGTAAAGCGGGATCAGGAAAATGATATAGGTGCGTAGTCCGGCTGCTCCTTGCGTCAGCACAGAGGGATCCTTTACGCCGAACAGCTGCATGATCGGTTCCGGTATCAAAAGAACGACTGCTGCCGCTGCCGCTACGGATATCATGGTCAGCCGCAGTACTCTGACAAAGAGATACCGGAGACTGACCGCATCCTTTTCTCCCTGCAGAAGTCCGCCGACAAGCTGCATGGATTTACGCAGGCCGAAGGCAGCTGCTCCGGCGATGGAGGAGAGCTGTATGCCGACCGTCATGACAGACAGACCAATGCTTCCGGCTGTACGGACCACGGCGCCGTTCACCACAATCCCCATCACACTGGTCAGAATACTGCTCAGAACGCCCGGGAGACCTGCGCCGATATTATCGGGAATGTATTTTTTCAGATACGGAAGCGGATTCACCAGACGGAAGTTTTCATTCCGCCTTATACAATAGATGGCGTACGGTGCGCTGAGCATCCACCCGCCGGCCGTACCCATGGCGCTTCCGGCAATTTCCATCCTGAACAGCCGGATGAAGAGCAGATCGCAAAATACATTTCCGATACTCACGATCATCAGGATCCGGGTCGCCTGAACCGGATTTCCGATCGCCCGGATGATCTTGGGAATCGGTGCCAGAAGCGACTGCACGACATAGAATCCTGCCGTGATACGCATATAATCCACAAATCCGCGGCGTACGACTTCATTGTCCGGAGCCAGGAACCGGGAAAGAGGAACAAGAGCAATCTGCAGCATGATCATCGCTGCCAGCGTCAGCAGATATCCGGATACCAGGCCTGCTGACAGGCGCCGGTTCATTCCGGGAATGTCATGATTGCCCAGATCCGTCGAGGAACGGGCGATCGCCCCGTCAAACATCAGATCCATAAAGCAGTTCAATGCTGTTATGAGCGGGATCGTAAGCCCGATCGAACCAAGAGCTTCGGGCCCGATCATGTTTCCTGTGATCAATGCATCCGTAGCTGAACAGATATTGCTGATCATGGAGGACAGGAGAGCTGCCGTCAGCGACGTCCGGAAGGCTTTGTTCAGAAGATAATAGTGTCCATTGTCCGCTTTCATCGTCTTCTTTCTCATACCAGCAGCTCCCCCACTTCCTGATTCAGATAATCCTCGGCAGCCGCTTCATTTTCGTACAGATAATCCAGCCGGATATACGGAGCCTTATCTTTCTTCTGCTCCAGATAAAAATCATCCGCCTGCTCCAGAACTTCGGAAAACTGATTCTTTATCTGTTTATAATTCTTCTGCACATAATCATTCCCCAGCCCTGTGATCGATAATGACATTCTGTCTGAAAAAAGGGTGATCTCCATGCGAAGCTCATTGAGGGAGCCCGGATTGCTCCGGATCGACTGTTTCAGTGCTTCCCTCACTCCGATTACGATGCTGTCTGTCCGTCCGGCAGAAAAGCCAAGCTTTTCCGAGAGACCCCGGATCATTTCCGACAAGGGAGACAGAATGTGTACCGTCGCTTTTATGGTCATGGACAGGATGGGGATGCCTTCTACCGCCATATCCTCGATCATACGGTCAAGGTACCTTTTTTTCAGCCGTGCTGCGAGGGTGTTCAGATCGACTTTTTCGTTGGGCAGACGCGGGAAGCTTTCCATTGAAAACAGATAGGACGGTGCTTTTCTCTCCGGCATTTTTTTCCGCAGGATCCGCAGCGTCTCTTTCTCATCAAACGAAGCCGGATCCCAGGGAACCACCGCAGCGACCGCCGTCTTCCCGTAGGTCGGATGATTCAGGCCAAATACCTGAATCTCCTTCAGATTGCTTTCAAATTCCAGCGCCTGTTCGATTTCGGAAGGAAAGATCTTTATGTCCTCCCGATAGATCTCCCTGCCGATGCGTCCCAGAATATAAAGCCGTCCCTGTGCATCCACATATCCGGAATCACCCGC
>CAMOUV010000117.1 GCA_946626695.1 uncultured Blautia sp. | reverse complement strand
TGTTTTGCGTATTGAATGGATGTCGGCTCAGAAGCCGGAAACGACCCGGACGGTCTCTTCACTGGGATTGCTGATCACCGCCGCAGCGACGATCTCGCAGGGCGGAGACTGCAGGACACTGTCCACAGCGGCTGTGACGGCGGATACGTCGCCGCTCAGAAAGACCGTGACATGTCCTCCGCAGCGTGTATGTTTTGTCTGATAATCAACCTGGGAGGTTTTGGCCATCTGATCCACCACACGGATCGCATTGGCGCTGCCTGTGACCTCTACCAGTCCGAATGCACCATATGTCATAATCCTGTCCTCCTTACTTGTTGATCGTCATTTCGAGCGCGATTTCCGTGTCCTGGGTCGGGGAAGGGATCACGGTGCTGGCGGTGAGAGAACCATACCGGCTTCCGGCTGCGATCCCGGCCTCCATGGCGGCTCTCACGTCGGAAATGGTTCCGCGGATCTTTACACAGGCGCCGCTTTTGAGACGGTTGCGTTCCACGCCCTGTACCGTGATGTCCGCTGTTTTGGAAGCGGTGTCCAGGGCCACGAAACAGGCTACCAGATTATCCATTTCGAAAACGCCAACGGCTTTTCCTTTATAATTATCGGCCATCTTGTCCTCCTGATCTGTTGATTCCGCAAGGTGCGGACACAGCGGTTCTTGTCTTTATCTCCAGTATATCTGTAAAACCTGCAAAAAACAAGTGTAAGTTGGGAAAAGATTTTCGTTGTCAGGCTTGAGCCATTTCTCTGGATATAGTATACTTGGAACAAGAGTACGGCTTGGAAAGGAGAACAGAAATATGGCAGATTTCAGAGCATTTTGCTCACTGAGACCCAATAAAGAGAAGGCTTCATCCGTTGCGGCACTTCCCTATGATGTTGTAAATCGTGCGGAGGCGAAAGCCATCGGTGACCGGAATCCGGATTCATTTCTCCACATAGACCGTGCAGAGATGGATCTGCCGGCCGAGACCGATTTGTATGATCCCGCAGTCTATCAGAAAGCAAAATCCAACCTGGAACAGATGGAGTTGGAGGGAATCCTTCAGCAGGACAGCGTTCCGGGATATTACCTGTATGAGCTGACCCGTCTCGGCAAGGTTCAGACCGGGATCGTGGGCTGCAGCGCTATTGACGATTACCTTCACGGTGTGATCAAAAGACACGAGCTGACCCGGGAAGACAAGGAGCAGGACCGCATCCGGCATGTGGATGTCTGCAATGCCAACACCGGGCCCATCTACCTGGCGGCGGCGTTCCCGACCGAGCTTAAAGAATGGACGCAGAGCTGGAAAGAAAGCCATGAAGCTTACTGTGATTTCCTCACGGAGGACTCGGTCCGCCAGCGGGTCTGGGTCATCGATGAGCCGGAAGCCGTGAAATTTGTGGCGGAACGGTTTTCGAACATGCCCTCACTCTATATTGCGGACGGACATCACAGGGCGGCTTCGGCGGTCAAGGTGGGCCTGAAAAGAAGGGAACAGTTCCCGGATTATTCGGGACAGGAAGAGTTTAACTATTTCCTCACGGTGGTATTCCCCTATGATGAGCTTACCATCCTGGCCTACAACCGGGTCGTAAAGGATCTGAACGGGCAGAGCCCGGAGGCGCTTCTGGCGAAGCTGCAGGAGAATTTCGCGGTGTGTGAGGCGGAGGAAGCCTTTGAACCGACGGAGAAACACATGATCGGCATGTATATGAACGGCTCCTGGTATGAGCTGAAGGTACGGCCGGAGGTCTATGCAGATCTGGATGTGGTCGGACAGCTGGACGTATCGATCCTGCAGGAAAAAGTTCTTTCCCCTGTTCTCGGGATCGGAGATCCCAGAACGGATCAGCGGATCTTTTTTGTAGGCGGAAGCCACGGGCCGGAGGAGCTGGCTTCTCTGGCGGATCAGACCGGGGGCATTTCCTTTACCATGTTCCCCACCTCGATGGAGGACCTGATGAAAATCGCGGATGAAGGCAAGCTGATGCCTCCGAAATCCACCTGGTTTGAGCCGAAGCTGCGGAGCGGACTGTTTATTCACAAGCTGTGACCGGAAGGACAGACGGGAGGAAGACGAATGAAAACATGGAGATTCGTGGTTGTAGGCACCGGCTATATTGCAGGACAGTTTGCAAAAGGCATGCGTGCCGTGGAGAATGCGGAGATCGCGGCGGTGGTCTCCCGCAGGAAGGAGAGCGGTGACCGGTATGCTGCAGAGTATGCGGTGGGTGCGGTTTATACGAACCTTTCTGTCATGCTGGAAGAGGTAAAGCCCGATGTGGTGTACATCGCCACGCCGAATGACTGTCATTTTGACGCCATCATGGAAATCCTCGGGAAGGGGATCCCGGTTCTCAGCGAAAAACCGACGGTGGACAACCAGGCCCAGCTGGAGCAGGTGCTGACGCTCGCTAGAGATAAGGATCTGTTCTTCATGGAAGGAATGTGGACCCGGTGCTTCCCGGCTGTGATCCAGGCACGGAAATGGATCGAAGAGGGAAGGATCGGCCGGCCTCTCACCGTCAAGGCTTTCTTTGATATCGCGCCGAGGATGGAAGACTGGCAGCCCTGGAAGGGCGGGATCGCCCACGCGGGCGGTGCGATGCGCGATGTAGGCATTTATTCCCTGGCCATGGCAAACCTGGCGTTTCCCGGCAGACCGGAGGCAGTCTGCAGTACCATGCGTTTCAACGGGGAAGTGGACTCCAGCTTTCGCATGCTGCTGGATTACGGGGAGGGAAGATCCGCCCTTGTGGGAGGTGCCTTCGACCAGATCAGCAGCACCGAGACAGAGATCATCGGGGAAGCCGGAAAAATCACCCTGGGACCGGAGATGTGGCATCCCCGGAAGGCGACGCTGACCGGAAACGACTTTACAACGGAGGAATTCGTGGACGAGTATTCGGAGACCGGTTTTCAGTATGAGATCCGTTCGGTCATTGCAGCCCTTGAAAACGGCGAAAAGGAATGCCGGCACTATACCTGGCAGGAGATGAAGGATATCGCAGCGATCATAGAAGAAACCCGCAAAAAATGGGGGATCCTCTACGAAGCAGACAAAGCATGACCGGAAACAGGAGGAAGAGATGAAAGGACAGATCAAACAGTTTTGCGTTATTGTGGGCGAACTCGAGACATCCATGAAAAACTACTGGGAGATTTTCGGGGTGGGTCCCTTCCAGAAAAATCATTTTACGCCGGAAACCAGTCATGATATCTATGTGCGGGGAAAAAAGGTGGAGGAGGACTATCACTTCTGCTGCGCCTGTGCGTGGAGAGGGAAGATGGAATATGAGCTGATCCGCCCCTACACAGGACCGAATATCTACTGGGATCATCTGGAAGCCTACGGTCCCGGCATGCATCATTTCAAGGTGGTGATCCCGGATGACGACGAGCTGAAAGCCTATATGGATACCATGGAAGAAAAAGGGATGAAGGTGATCCAGACCGGATGGATCGATCAGGATGTGCATTACTATATCGATTCCCTGGAAAAGCTCGGTATGATTGTGGAATTCGGAAACGGCGGGGCGATCCGCGAATGCACGGATTTCTATCCGGCAGACAGAAGCCTGAAAAGCTCTGTAGAGCATGTGCAGAACATCCGCCGGATCTCCCTGGTCGTGGATAAGCTGGAGAAATACAAAGCCAGCTGGGAAAACCTGATGGAAGTCACCGGATGGACGGTGGAACGGCATACCCGGGACCAGATGGAAGCCTTTGAATACAAGGGCTCGGATGCGGAGAAGGTATCCTTCCTGACGGCCCGCGCCGAAACCGGCGGGATTCAGCTGGAGCTGATCCAGCCCGAAGAGGGTCCTTCCGTGTATGCGGATTTCCTTGAAAGCCACGGCCCCGGGCTTTTCAGGATCGTGGATCTCTGCGGCAAGGAAGAGGCTGAGAAGGAAATAAAACGCCTCACCGAGGCCGGCATTCCGGTCACCCAGTGCTGGAAAGAAAACGGCGGCATGGACTGCTGCTTCGATACCCAGGAGGCTTTTTCCGTCGTGATGGGAATAGGAACGATTTTAGAAGGGTCCTGTTGATTTTTCTTGCATATTGTTCGAAAATACGGTATATTATAGGTTGATGAGTTGAAATCAACAACATCTTCTCCCTGCAGAGCATTCGGACGCGTACCGAAAAGGGACAAATCCGGCTGCGGGAGGTTATGATAGATACTGTTAACGGATATAAGGAGGAATCGTTATTATGAAAAAGGCAGGACTGCTTGTAATGCTTCTGGGCTTTGCCCTTTGCTTGCCGGGCTGCGGATTTACGGAAGGCACGGACGCGGTGGTTACCGTGGTAAAAGCCACACCGACCCCGATCCCCACACCGACCCCGGAACCGACGCCGACACCGGCAGCAACGCCGACACCGGCACCTGTGGTTGAAGAGACACCCAGTGGAATCAAGGTAACGGTAGAAGAGGGTGATTACACAGCGACTGCGGATCTGAACCTGCGTGGTGATGCATCTCCGGACGGCGAACTGATCACGGGCGTTGAGTCCGGGACCGTCCTTCATGGAACCGGTGTCTGCGAGAACGGATGGATCCGTCTTGAATATGAAGGACAGACCGTCTATGCAACCGGTGACTATCTGTCCAGAAACAGCGGAGGCGCGGAGGAGACAGCAGGAGACGAGCTGACCTCCAACTGATCGGCCTGTAATACGTAAGGGAAGAAAGCCATTGCGGCAGAGATGCTGCAGTGGCTTTTTCTGTCTACTGTTCACGGTCATCAGACAGTGGAATATGTTCTTGCAGGAGAAGGGCTTACATGCTACAATTCAGGTATATTCTATGGACTACAGGAGGATTACGATATGATGAAAAAACTGGCAAAGGATGAGAAACTGGTGGTGCGTCCCATCGTGGGATGTCTGACCCATTCTCATTTCTGGGAGGGCCCCTGCAGAGCCGGTCATGCCGAGGATATGACCAAGGAAGCGGAGAGCGCAGCGGCGGACCGTTATTTCGCGCAGATGCAGGAGGAACTGAAGAATGTCATTCCGGAGGCGGAGCTTCTGCCTATGGTAGATGCACGATACGATGAAAAGTTCGTTGTGACGGAAGAGGTCTATGCCCAGATCGAGAAGGATATGGACAAGGCGGATATCTTCCTCTGCATGGGCTGGCGGATCCCCAAGCTGGAGCGCTATAAGAAGCCCATCGTCATCATGCAGAACGGAAATGAAGGCATCGATTTTGCCGCATACTGCCGGAACATCGGCGTGGAAGCCTATGTGGCCATGGACATGCGGGATCTGAACGAGATCCTTCATTATCTGTGGGTACGGAAGGCCGTAGCCTGCACGAGAGTCCTGTGTCTGTCGGCCGCTTCCCAGCCCACCTTCGGCATCCAGAGCCTGATCCGGGATCCGGAGATCCTTCGCCAGAGATACGGCCTGGAGGTGATCAAGCTTCCGTTCTACGATATCTTCAAATACATGGATCAGATCACCGATGAAGAAGCCAGACCCATCGCGGATGAGATCATCAACGGCTCCACGGACACAAAGGTGAACACAGACTGGTTCATCAATGACATCAAGTATTATCTGGCGGCCAAAAAGATGATGGAGGTATACCAGTGCAACGCCTTCACCACCGCCTGTCATGAGCTCTGCACCTCCGAGATCCCGCAGAACAGGAAATTCACCCCCTGTATGTGTCATTCCCTGATGAAGGACGAAGGGATTCCCAGCGGCTGCGAGGAGGATCTGAACGCCATGATGGCCATGTGCGTCATGATGTATCTGGCAGAACGTCCTGCCTTCATGGGCAATCCGAACCACGAGACCGACGAGCTGCTCCGGATCCACCATGCGGTTCCGGCTCTTCATATGAACGGATATTGCAGAAAACCGCTGAATTACAAGCTGTGGGCGTTTACCGGCCAGGGCTTCGGCGGAAAGCTGCAGATCGATTTCACCGAGAACGAACAGGACAAGGTCACCCTGGGACGTTTCAACCCCGCGGGAGATACCATGATCGTGAAGACCGGCGAAGTTCTCCGGACCGAATACGACGACGTATACTGCAGTCCCTATTACTTCATCCAGATGGACGACGCCCGTACCTATATGCATAATCTGGCAGGCTTCGGTCATCATCAGGTGCTGATCTTCGGGGATTATGCAAAGCAGATCAAGGAACTGTCCAGATACATGAATTTCAATATCGTGGAAGGATAAGAATGTATATGGCCTGAAAAACGGCCATGGAGAGTTACCATTCACGGTCATTCTGACAGAAGAATGGTCTCGAATCGTAACCATGGAGAAGAATAATGATCTATCTGAATCATGCGGCCACATCCTGGCCGAAGCCTGAGGGTGTCCTGGAGGCACTTTGCGGGGCAGCGGAAAATCCGCCGCAGGGTCAGTTCAGAAGCTCCTTTTCCGGCAACACAGAAGATTCTCTTCCGGAATGCAGAGAAAAGCTCGGGAAACTGCTGGGTATCCGGCAGACCGACCGGATCTTTTTCACATCCGGTTCCACGGAAGGGCTGAACGCTGTTTTCAGCGGACTCGGCATTCCTGCAGATCAGATCATTACAACGGTGACGGAGCACAACAGTGTGCTCCGTCCTTTGTATAATTTGCGGGATATCGCCGGAGAACCCTTTCTGGTTCCCTGCGACCGGGAGGGCTTTATCGATACGGAAAAGCTGGTGGAAGCCGCCGCGATCGGCCGGTACAAGGCCATTGTGCTGAATCACTGCTCCAATGTAACCGGAGCCCTGCAGGATGCAGCATCTGCAGGAAAAATCGCGAAAGAATACGGACTGCTGTTTATCCTGGACGTTTCCCAGAGTGCAGGCTGCCTCCCGGTGCGGGTGGATGAATGGAATGTGGATGCGCTGGCTTTTACGGGGCATAAGGCCCTGCTGGGCATCCAGGGGACCGGCGGATATTATGTCCGCGGCGGCCTTCCCCTTGTGCCCTTCCGGTATGGGGGAACGGGAAAGGACTCCTCCCGGATCCGTTATTCGGAGGAGACCTACGAATATGAGACCGGGACCCAGAATCTCCCCGGAATTGCCGCTCTTTCGGCCGCTTTGGACTTGATTCTGGAAAAAGGCGTGCCGCAGATCAGAG
>CAMOUV010000116.1 GCA_946626695.1 uncultured Blautia sp. | reverse complement strand
GGAAGAGAACGGAGACTGACAGGCAGCTCGGAAGGAAGACGGCGGATTTACAGAATCAGTAAGAAAATGGAGAACAACGGAATGCGTAAAGAGCTGGACTTTTGTTTTACTGTCCGGGGAGAGAAAAAGGAAGACCTCGGGGAGGACAGCTTTCTGATCGATACCAACGATAAAGCCGCCCTGATCAGCGTTTTTGACGGCTGTGGCGGAAGCGGGGCGAGGCTCTATCCGGAATTCGGAAACCGGACCGGGGCCTACATCGCATCCCGGGCGGCGGCAGAGGCTTCGCTTTTATGGTTTGCGGACTGGAGCCGGGAGATGGCTTCTTCCCCTGCGGAAAGCCTGAAGCATGCCATCGACGGCAAGCTGGCCGGATATCAGGCTTCCTCCCAGACGGTGACGCTGCTTAGGAGCAGCATGACGAGGGCTTTTCCCACGACTCTTGCGGCGGAAATCCTGACGCCGGATGCCGGAAAGCCGGATTCCCTGCAGGTGACCTGCCTCTGGAGCGGGGATTCCCGATGCTATATACTGGAGACCGGGGGCCTGCGGCAGGTCTCGGTGGATGACCTTCCGGTGACCGACGCGATGCAGAACCTCCGGGAGGATGCGGCCATGCTGAACGTGATCTCCGCGTCGCACCGCTATGAGATCCACGAACAGATCCTGACGATCCGGAGACCCTGCATCTGTATCACCGCGACGGACGGATGCTTTGGATATTTCAAGTCTCCGATGGAGTTTGAAAAGATCATCCTCGGAACGCTGATCAACGCCAGGAGCATCGCCGACTGGAAAAATCTGCTCCTGCAGATCTGGAAAAACGTGGCCGGAGATGATTTTACCATCTGCATGGCCGGAATCGGTTTCGAAGATTTTGAAACGGTGCAGGGAAGCTTCCGGCTGCGGCAGAGCAAGCTGGAAAAGCTGTACCCCCACAAAGCCGAGACGCCTCACAGTGTGCTTCTGGAGCAGTGGGAGGAGTACCGTACCGACTATGAACAGTATCAGAGAACAGATAGATAAGAAAGACAGCCGATCATGGAAATCAACGGATATGTTCTGGAGGGCGACCTTCAGACGACCAACGGAGGAAACTGCAAATGGGGATTTGCGAAAAGGAACGGCAGGCGCTTTTTTATCAAAGAACTGCTGAATCCCGTATATCCCTCCGATGACGTGGCCATCTCCGACGAACTGAAAAAAAGAAAACGCGCTGCCTGCCGCAGCTTCGAAGAGCGGCAGATGCTTCTGTACAGCACCCTGAACAACTGTTCGGAGGGCATCCTGGTCCACGTGGAGGAGTTTTTCCGCTGCGGGAGCAAGTATTACGTCACCATGCCCGCGATCACGGCCGTGAAGGGGGATGTGACCAAGGATCCCTCCATCAGCCGGGAAGACCGGATCCGCATGTGCCGCTCTCTCATCCACAGCCTGGCCAGGATGCACGATGCGGGCCTGATCCACGGGGATCTGAAGCTGGACAATGTACTGGTTACGAAGACACCCGCCGGGTACCACACGGCGAAGGTGATCGATTTTGAAGACTGCTACTGGCAGAAGGAATCTCCGGAGCCCGGAACGGACATCAAATGCGACATGTCCTATGCGGCGCCCGAGACCTTCCGGTTGATGATGGGAGAAAGCCTGCAGCTTACCCAGGCCGTGGATGTGTTCGCCCTGGGACTTCTGATGCATGCCATCCTGACGGGAGAGTTCCCAAGGTTTGACAAGGATCGGTTTTCTTATCCCTTCGAATCACTCATCAAAGGGGAGCCGCTGCTTTTCTGGGAGTCGAAGCTCCCGGATCCCTATAAGCAGCTGATCAAACAGATGCTCCTGATCGCGCCGGAGAAACGGATTACCCTGAAGCAGGCGGAGGAAGTGCTGGCCGGACATCCCGTGGTTTACGAGAAACTGGCAGCGGACAAAGGACCGTCCAGAAGAGCGGAGATCGGGGCGGCCGGAAGACCGAACCCGGGAGCGCCTTCCGCAGCCGGGAAGACGGCAGGGAGAGCCGCCGCTTCGGCAGGAAGGCCTGCATCCATGGGACGGCTTCACATGACCTTTGAACCGGACGACGGAAAGAAGCCGGATGTGGGGCTGAAGATCAATATGGGTTCCGGAGTACGGGTTTCCGGGTCCGGATCCCGCGGTACTGCATCTGCGGAGAAGGAGAAGGCCCCGGGAAGAGCCCCAACCGGCAGGAAGGCCGGTACAGCTTCTTCGGGCGAAAGACCCTCCCGCAGCGGCAGCGAGGGCGGTTATTTTGATTCCGCCGGAGATTTATAGTAAGCGAGGAAAGCAATTGCGGTTTGAGCTTGCTCAAAGCAGCAATTATTTTCCGAGCGAGAGTATCGTAAACGAAATGATTTATTTCGTTTACGATATAAAAACAAATACGATCCAGGAAAAAGGAGGAGACAAGATGGATGCCGACATGATGATGAAGTACAATGTGGATATGGTTTTCTGCATCGATGCTACGGGGAGCATGAATCACGTGATCGACACGGTGAAGAACAATGCCCTGAATTTCTACCGTGACGTGGTGGATTCCATGGAGATGAAGCAGAAAAGCATCAATACCATGCGTGTCCGGGTCGTGATTTTCCGTGACTATGTGGCTGACAAAGAGAAGGCCATGCTGACGACCCGTTTCTTTACCCTTCCGGATGAAGAAAGAGAATTCGAGGCGGCAGTGAGCAGCGTGGTGGCCCATGGCGGCGGCGATGCGCCCGAGGACGGTCTGGAGGCCCTGGCCTATGCGATCCGTTCGGACTGGAATCCGGAGGGACTGAAGCGAAGAAACATCATCGTGCTGTGGACGGATGCTCCGACCCACGAGATCGGGTATGGTTCCCGGGAACCGAACTATCCCAAGGGAATGCCGGCGAACTTCTCGGAGCTCACCGAGTGGTGGGGCGACGAGCAGATGGAGTCTCCCTTTATCAAAAACGCAGCCAAGCGGCTGATCCTGTTTGCACCGGACCAGCCCTACTGGACAGACATTGTAAATTCATGGAACAACGTGATCCATTATCCTTCTGTGGCCGGCGCCGGACTGCAGGAGATGACATACAGGGAGATCATTGATGCGATCTACAACAGTATCTGACGGGATGCGCCTGGCGTCAGGCATTCTGGAAAAAATAGGCATACGGAAAAACGGCTCTTCTGTCGGAAGCATCGTGACGGATCCGGTGATCATGTCGGCGATCGCAGCCGGGGTGGTGCTCTTTATCGTGATCCTGATCGTGGCGGTCTCCAGAAGGAAGAACAAGCGTTCCGGCACGACCTACGAGCCCCCCAGGTATGACGATCCGGATGAGACCGTAAAAGGAACACCGGGACCACCCTATCCCGGCGGGGAACGGGATCCGGATCCGTATACAACGGGAGGAAAAGGGGCCTATGACGAAGAAGACGGGCTGACCATCGGCGGCAGTCTTCCCGTGGACCGGCGGTTCCGGTCTGTGAGCTCCGTGGGATCCTCCGCTTCTTCCGGCTCCTCCGGAAGCAGGGAAGAGGCCGGGCCGGCCGGCGGAAGCCTGAAAAAGAGCCGCTTCAGCGGCGAGACGCCTAAAATGGAAACGCCGAAAAAAGATCCCGCCAAGGAAGAGATCGTGGAGCTGTATACCTTTCGCCACAGGGCAGATATCAGGATCTGCCCCTTCTGTGACAGCGAAAATCCTTCGGGAAGCAGTACCTGCGCCTGCTGCGGCGGGCCGCTTTCCGGTTGACAGATACGGAGGAAGAGCCTTATGAGATGTGCGAACTGCGGCAATGAAATACCGGGGAAGATGCGTTTCTGCCCAATCTGCGGAACGCCCGCGGATGCCCCGGCTTCTTATGACAGAGATTATGATGCCGGATATCCGGAGTATGAAGGCGGTTACGGCGCAGACTATGAAGACGGGTACGGAGAGGGAACGGACCCGGGCGGAATCCATGTATGTGGAAACTGCGGAAGTCCATTGGAGTATGGCGATGCCTTCTGCTGCGTGTGCGGCACGCCGGTACACTGGGACAGCGCGGAGAAAGGGACCGATGTCAATCCGGCCAGTGCGGCGCCGGAACGCTGGAGACCCGCGGAGGATGACGAACCGACCTCGGTGATCGAACACAGAGAAGAATACCCCGGCATGGAAGAACTGCCGCCGGAGGATGAACCGGCCGAAGTGACAGACCGCCCCTGTGAGAGGGTTCCCGGGGGATACGGTGACCGGCCTGTTTACAGACGGGAAAAAGAAACGGATCCCTACATGGACAGACGTCCTGCTGGATACGACAGAGGGGCAGAGAGGATCCCTGCCGCCGGAGATTTTGCTCCGGAACGCAGGCCGGTGACGGATCCGAGGATCAGCGCCGAACCGGCCGCATTGAAAGGCTCTCTCGTCACCGGACATGTCTCAACCCCTGCAGGGGCGGATGTGGATGACGGAGAATTCTTCAGCGCGCCGGGAGATTTTGAATGAAGTTGAGACACGGGGGCTGGTTCCTTGGTGAATCAGCCCCCGTGTCTCAATTTTTATTCATCTTCCATCGCATAGCTGATCTCATCGATCTCGGCGTGCATGAATTCCGCCCAGCTGTACTGGTTCATATAATCCCCCAGATAGTTGTAGCGGGATTCTTTTTTCTTTTCCAGCCAGTCATACAGATCGCATTCGATCTTGTCGACCACGATGGCCATGCTGCCGCGCTGTTTGTTGATGATCTCGGTCAGCTTCAGTCTGGTCAGCGTGTTCTGCAGATCCTGCCGGAGATTGCCCAGGTAGGATCCTTTTTTCTCCGGATCACCGTCATCCTCCCAGAGGCAGGCGATGATCTCGCCGTTCGTAGTCTGGGAGCCCCGGTTGTTGATCAGAACCGCGATCATTTCCTTGGTGCGGTTGTACTTGAAGGTCACCGGCGTTCCGTCCACAAAGAATTCAAAATTGCCGAAGGTCTGGACAAAGACCCGGCTTTTTGTACGGGCACCGGTAGGATTGCGAAGCTCCTGCAGCTCGGTCTCGATATCCTTTTTCTGGGGAGGAAGGAGCAGGCAGCCGCTGGATCTCAGGGCCATCGCGACAAAGGCATCCTTCTCTTCGCCGGTCAGATAGATCAGATTGATGTACGGGTAGAGGTCCCGAAGATAGCGCCCCAGAACCTGTCCGTTCATTTCGGCCAGATCCATATCCAGAAACGCCACATCGACAGCCTGTTTTCTGGCAGCCATCAGGGCCTCCGGACTGCTGTCGTAGACCAGAAGCTCGGCATCCGGCTTCAGGGCCTGGATGAGCTTTGTCAGGCGTTTCAGGGACTGCTTGTTGTTTTCCACCGCCAGGATGGTCATACGCCGCTCCCTTCTTCCGCGGGAGAAACTACGCGGACATGCTGGTTCATGCGCTGCTCCCGGGTCATGTGAAGGGGATCGGCTTCGCCGACCAGCAGCATTTTTTCGCCCGTCAGCACCGCTTCATGAAGAGGGCCTGCCTTCAGGTCTGCGATCACAAGAGCAGCGAAGCGGTCGTAATTGTCATCATCAATGATGGGAAAGTGATGCTGCATCCGGTACCAGTGATCCGGGTCAAAGCCCAGTTCTCCAAGATACAGACGGTCGGCGGTTGCCTCTACCTCATCGGGGCCGGCGATGGTGCCTGCTTCTGCGCCCATATCCTCGCAGAACAGCATGGCATACACGCGGAGGATCTGGTGGCGTATGGTTTCCTTACGGCCGTCCTTTCCGATTTTTCCGGTTTCGGTATCCATGATTTTATAGTAGTAATCCTGTGCGTCTTCGCTCTCATCAAAATGAATGATCGCGTCGTACAGTTCGCGGTTGATCAAATCTTGAGCCATGATTCTCCTTTTCCTTTGCTGTTATACTGTAAGTCCGAATTCCTCCGGGAGGAAACGGGGACAGACATTCTCTTTGGTTGCGATGGTGGAGGAAGCAAGCCGGGTACCGATGGCGCAGGCTTCTTTCAGTGTCTTTCCGTAGGTCAGCCCGATGGCTGTTCCCGCAAAAAACGCGTCTCCGGCTCCGGTGGTGTCGATCACATCGACGTTGATGGGCGGGCAGCAGCCGGATTCGCCGCCCAGCTCTGTATAGACGGAGCCCTCCGGTCCCATGGTGACGACCATCCGGGGGATTTTTGCCTGGGCGGCTTTGGCCTTGATGACTTCTGCCAGCTCCTCCGGGGACAAGGTATCGTAGTCCTCCGAAAAGAGGAGCCCGGCTTCCTGGACATTGCACACCACACAGCCGGTTTTCTGCAGCAGATCCCTCCGTTCCAGCGCGATGGACATGTTGGAGACGACCGCGAACACTTCTTTTCCATACTTTTCCGCCAGGGTAAAGATCCTGTTAAGAAGAGGCGGCTCCATATCGATCTCCACAACGATATTATCGGCATCGCGGATGATTTCGTCTCCGTGTTCCTCCAGGATGGTTCCGATCTCCGAAAGATCCGGCCGTTTGGAAATGGCGGCCACCACATCGCCATGGCTGTCAAAGACTGCGAGCCAGGTGCCAAGACCGTCCGGGGTACGCCGGATATAGTCCGTATTGACTTTGTGGCGTTTCAGCTTGTCGATCACGTCGGTACTGATGCCGCTTTCATCCACCACACTGACAAAGGTGGGGGTAAGCTCTACATTTGCGATATCCTCCGCCACATTCCGGCTGACGCCGCCGTGCACCTGATAGACTCTGCCCACATTGCGCCCGCCGGGAATATACTGTGTCAGGGGATAGCCTTTGATATCTACAAAAACTGCTCCAAAAACGACAATGCCCAAAGGAAAACCTCCTTTCTGCTTCCGTAATCGGTTCCTTTTCCAGTATACTCCTTTCCCGAGGAAATGAAAAGACCATGATGCAGCCGGATCTGCCTGTGCTTTGCCGGGAGCCCGGCCGGAATGAACGGTCGGCGGCCAGAGAGCCGGTTTTGTTTTGAAAGTTCAGATTTTGAAAGAACAAGTTGTTTTTATTTCTTTTTTCGCCGCTGAAAACAGATATAATGATACCAGGGTCAAAAAGTCATAAAATATGTGCTTGCACATATTTTAATGACTTTGGGACCCGCAGTTATTAAAATGAAAGTGTGACCCGGATGGGATGGAGGTGCACGGAAAATGACTCAGGATTTCAACAC
>CAMOUV010000115.1 GCA_946626695.1 uncultured Blautia sp. | reverse complement strand
ATTCTTTCTCTGTCTCTTCTTCCGGTGGTGCCCGTGCATGCGGAGGATCCCGCGGCTGCTGCAGATGCACTGCTGGAGGATGTACGTGGAACGTATGATGAACTTTTCCGGGTGATCACCGCTCCGGAATACGATCAGCTGTGGCTTGACAACTGCACCTCGGTTCTGGGCGAAGAAGCCGCTCCGGCTGCAGCCGAACTGCTGAAAACGGTCTGCGCCGGTGAGCTTTACGGGCAGGAAGCGATCGATGCATACGGGGACGGATCCGACGGCGCTGCGTTCGACTGTTTCTTTATCAACGGGGTTTCCCAGTTTGTATTTGACGGAAACAGAATCAGCGGACTGGATGCCGAAGGAAATGAAATCTTCAGTCACGAATACACATTCACCCACGAAGCTTCCCTGATGGAAGGGTTTATGGATGGATATATGTATGAGACTGCTGACGAGGATGCCGGGGAGTTTAAGTACTTCTTCCTTCTTCCGGATACTCCCTCCACCACATACCATATCGAATTCCGCTACGGAAGTGATGAAGAAGCATTGACCCTTTACAATGAAGGGGCCTACGCCTACTGGCTGGCAGCCGGCATTCCGGCTGACCGGGACGAACAGATAGTTACCGATGTCATCAACCTGTTCTGCAGTGAAAACCTTGCAGAGATGGCGGAAGAATCAGACACCGCCGAAGAGGCAGCAGATGAAGCCGAAGTCTCAACGGATGCTGCTGAAGATGCAGCGGCTGCAACCGAAGATACAACAGTTGCCGCCGAAAATGCAGCAGATGCAGCCGAAGAAGATGTAAATACAGCTGAGGAACCGATCGAGATTGCCACAGCGGAAGATCTTGCTGCCATAAACGACAACCTCTCGGGCAGCTATGTTCTGACAGCGGATATCGATCTTGCCGGTGTTGAATGGACACCGATCGGTTCCTTTGTTCCTGCGGGAGAATCCGGCGAAGAACAGGAAACTCCGGATCCGGATTTTGCTTTTACGGGAACCTTTGACGGAAACGGACACACGATTTCCAATCTCAACATCAATCAGCCCGAAGGAATGACAGTAGCTTTGTTCGGGTGCATCGCCAATACCGAAATCGGCAACTTTGTCCTCGATAACGCCTCCGTCACCGGATCCATCATGGCCGCCGGCGCTGTCGGCTACTCTTACTGCTCGACGGTTTCCAATGTAAAAGCTTCAAATGTTGTCGTTGATGTCAACTTTACCGAACTGAGTACAGAAGGCATGTACGGCGGAATCGTCGGGGCAGGCATGGCCAGCCTGATTACGGATTGTGAAGCGGAAGCTGTCATCACACTTCCGGATAATGTAGCCAATGCAGGGCTTGTGGGCGGCGGTCTTGAGATGACCTCCGTGACAAACTGCTCTGCTTCCGGAACGATCACTGCGGGAAATAACTGCTATGGTCTCGGTGGAATCTCCGGCTGCGGATTTGCAGCAGAAGAGTTTACCAACTGCTTTGCACACGATGTGACGATCACAACCGGCGAGGGCTGCCGTTGGATCGGCGGTATTACAGGCTATGCGGGAGGCTTCGAGGATGAAAGTGCCGGAATGCCTGTTACCGTGTTCACCGGCTGCTCCACAGAAAACGTCACGATGGATGTTCCGGAGGGTACAGAAGGAACCGGCGATCTTGTCGGTGCCGGTTTCTATTCCGCCGAAGCGGCCGAAGCCTTTGGCGCTCCCTTCGATCAGCCGACTGTCTATGTCATCAACGAGGATGCCCAGGACGAAGCAGCCTGATCACGGCTGAAACCAGCAGATCTGAACCAGCCGGCCTGTCCGGATGCGGTGCTTTCCGTTCTTGCCATCAAAAGAAAAGCTGTCCCTTCACACAGGGGCAGCTTTTTATGTATCACAAAGCTTTCTCCCCCAGCTCCTTTCGTCAGAATACTCTGAAAGTAAGTGTGAGTCACGGAATCTGTCCCCGTGACTCTTGATTCGGATTGAAAAAGCGTTCTGTATGAGATATGATAAAAGTACGCTTCCTGCCCTGTCAGGCAGAAGAAACCGATTCCCTTATCATTGTGGAAAGCGAGGAACAATACGATGAAAGCGTTGATTTTTTTTGAAGACGGTCACCGCAGTGCCGTCTCTCTGAACCGGGAGGCGGCCTGGCTCCGGAAGAAATACCAGCCGGAGGCTCTTCTCGGCATCTCCGCCGGTGATTTCCGGGCAAACGGTCTGCCTTATGCGGAGTCTGCCGTCTCCCGGGCTGATTCTCTTTGTCAGGGAGGGGCTGATCTGGTTCTCTCGCTTCCGGCCGCCAGTATGCTGGGCGGCTTCGGGAAAAAGGATTTCGCCACCGTTGCTCTTGCCCAGCGGCTTCATGCCGCGCAGACCATCGCGCTGCCCTGCAGGCCTTCCGACGGGCAGAGTCTTGAACAATGTGTGGAAATACTGCGTTCCTGCGCCATGGTTATCTTCCGGGAAATCCCGGTATACCGCAGCGCCTTCCGCAACAATCTGAAGCAAAGCCTTCCCTTCCACCTGGCCCAGCTGCAGGCCGCAGCCGCCTGTGTCCCGGAGGGAGAGACGCTCCTTCGTTTCCGGGAAAACCGGCAGACCATCCGCCTTCTGGATGCCATGCTGCAGCTGTATTACATGCCCGCGATCGAATTCTTCGATATCCGGGATACCGGAGCCGCCTGCGCCGAATCCGAAAGCGGTTCTTCCGGTGACTGGCCGGAAATGCGCAGGATTTTCGAAGCGAATGCGGCCCGTACCCTGAAGCATTTCCTCACGGAACAGGCGGGAGCTTCCCTTGCGGATATCGCCGGATGCACTGAAGAAATGATCCGGGCTCTTCAGTCCCACGATGCAGAAATCCGCCACGCCGTATCTCTGCAGACAGTCGTGGACATCCTTGTCCCCCACTCCCCCAGTGAAGAAGCGGCCCGCCTCTTCCTTCTCCGGATCCTTCTGCAGATTACCCACAGCAACATGCAGATCAACGGTCTGCATCTGTATACCCCCTACTGCCATCTTCTGGCCGGAAATCCGCAGAAGACAGATCTTCTCGAAGCCGTCCGCCAGTCCTCCTGGGTTCCGGTCGTCGGGAAAGAGCTTCCGAACGAGTCCGCCGAAGCGCAGTATCCGCTGCTTCTTGCGATCGACCGGAAAGCCTGCTGTCTGTTCGAATGATGAAGAAGGAAATGTACTGGAAGCGATGAAGGGACGATACGGACAGCCGGTGAAGGTGCAGGATCTTCTCACGGGTCTGACCGGACCTGCCTTTTCCGCAGGACGAACAGGACCAGCCGGCTGACCGCATATACCACCAGGATCAGAAGAAGGATCGTGTAAAACACCCCCACCCCCAGCGTCGTATAGCCTGCAGTCTCCGGCCGGAAACCGAACCAGCCGGCGGGTGCAGCATAATTCAGAAAGGCATAAGGCGCCATCATTTCCACCCTGGCTCCGGCAAATCTCCAGCGGAAGCCGCAGGCTCCCAGCAGCAGGATGAAGAGCAGATACACAAAAGGCGGAATCAGCCCCCTGCCGGCCGAAACCGTATTCCAGTCGAACCGCGTGTCGTTGATCAGCAGATCGGCCGTCATCAGAACCGGGGTGATCAAGTGCATGCACAGGCTTGCACAATGATCCTGGGTATACGCCCGCAGGAATCCGCCCGGAGTGACCGGTGCCAGAACGCACAGAAAGACAAGAAAGGTCACGACAACAGACACCACGGACATATATTTCAAAAGATACACCCGGCGGGGACAGGGTGTATCTTTTCTTTCATTCCGGCTCCGGAATTCATAAACAAGCTGAACCCCGGCTGCTGCCGCCGCAAAAAGATTGGAAAGCTGTGTAAAAAACGTAAAACCGATCGGCCAGTGAAGCATCATCACCATCGCATAACAGACCGATACCAGAACCAGGATCTTAAAGATATATCTCTTCATAAAGCCATTTCCATGTTGTACAGGATCCTTCCGCCCCGGAAGATCATCCGGATTTCCAGATTTTTGTCCACCAGCAGAAGATCCGCGCTTTTTCCCGGCGTGATGCTGCCGCAGACATCATCGATCCCGGCCGCCCTGGCCGGGTTGATGGTGGCGCACCGCACTGCCTCTTCCAGCGGAATTCCCATCTGCAGGACCGCGGTCCGCAGACAGTCCATCAGATTGGTGACACTTCCGGCAATGGTCCCGTCGGAAAGGGTTGCACGATTTCCACAGACTGTAACTGCCTGTCCTCCAAGGGAGTACGCGCCGTCGGTCAGTCCTGTCGCCATCATGCTGTCGCTGATCAGGCAGATCCTCTCCGGTCCGAACAGACGGAAGGCCGCCCGCACCGCCGAGGGATGCACATGCACTCCGTCACAGATCAATTCTGCCATCACCTCCGCCCGTTCCGACGCAGCGCCGATCACTCCGGGAGAACGATGGGAAAAGGGAGGCATGGCATTGAAAAGATGCGTCACGTGACGGGCTCCGTTTTCAAAAGCGTTCCTGGTCGTATCGTAATCGGCTGTTGTATGGGCAAGAGAGATCGTCACTTCATCCTTCAGCTCCCGGATAAAAGCCAGAGCGCCTTCGGTCTCCGGGGCAATATCGCAGAACCGGATCAGCCCGTCCGCTTCTTCCTGCAGCCTGCGGAACATCGCGCTGTCCGGCGGAACGATATAAGTCGGATTCTGGGCTCCTTTTTTCTCGATGGAGATAAACGGGCCTTCCATATTGATGCCTCGAAGAGATGCGCCTCTTTGTCCCTGTATACCCTCCGGATGATTCGCTGACTCCCGGGCGTCCTCCTCTGCCGTTCGTCTGTACTTCGCTGCTGCTTCCATGATACGGGCCAGCCTGTCCTCGGGAAAGGTCATGGTTGCCGGAACGATAGTCGTGATCCCCTGACTGCCTTCATATTCTGCGATATGACGGATGGCCTCCTCCGTTCCGTCACAGAAATCATATCCCATGCAGCCGTGAAAATGAATGTCCACCAGCCCCGGGATGGCCATCAGTCCATCCGCATCCAGGATCTCTGCCTCTCCGGAAACACCTTCTCTGTCCGCAAACAAACCCTCCCGGATTCCAATCTCCTGTTCCGCAAACGCTCCGTTCTCCCCGTAGACCCGGGTATTCCTGATTCTGATCTCTCTCATTTCTTTCTGTTTCCTGTTCTCTTTTTTATCTGCTCCCTCTATGCTGTACAGCGATCCGGTTTCTTCCGGATTCATCAAGGGCCTCAAAAGGTTGTGGCTTATTATACCACCTTCTTTGCAGAGATACAACGGATTTACCGGGGAGCAAAAAAACCCGGTCCTTCTCCCATTCAGGAAAAGGACCGGGGAACTCCGATACAACAGCGTCTGTCTGTTATCTCAAATTCGCATAGTTATACAGGAAGGAAACCACATCCGCTCTATGGCAGTCTCCCCAGGGCGTAAAGGTCGTATCGGCGGTTCCGGCCGCGACGCCTTTTTCTGCTGCCCAGGATATTGCCGCGTTGAACTCTTCGTTCTTTGTCATATCTGTAAAGGCAGCTGCGGATGCGGCGTCGGGTCTGCCGGCATATCTCCAGATGAATGTGATGATCGCCGCCCGGTTGCAATTTGTCATAGGGGATATTCATCAGAACATAGCCTGAAAACTCCGCTTCTTCTCCGGGAGCCGTGAGCACCGCTTCTTCCGGAGCCTCTCCGGCCGAAAGCAGCTCATCCTCTGGAACAGCGGCATCTGCTTTCAGCTCCGCATCCGTCGCTTCTTCTTCCGTCTCATCCAGTCCCTCCCAAAGGCTTTCGGAAATGGCTGCGGCTCCGCCGAGCATGTCTCCGGAACTCTCCTGTATCATCCCGATCTCCGCATTTTCAGCGCCCCCGGTCAGTTCCTCCGCTCCGGAAAGGACCGGAGCCTGAAATAAGCTCAGAATCATTGCTGTCGTAAGAAACAAGGAAAAAGATTTTTTGTTTCTCATAAAGATTTGTCCTCCTTCGATTCCCTTTTTCCGATGAGACAGGCTTTTTCACCGGAAAAGTAGTTAGTGCCGTTAGTTAGTTTTATAAAACTAACTAAGTTAGACATATTTTACTCTATGGAAGACGTAAAGTCAACTCTTTATTTTCGCGGGCGACGAGCCATGCGGACAAGCCTGCCTGTCCATTTGACTACGGCAGTGCCTTCTGCACTCTGCCGGTGATCATGCCCATGAGGGCGCCCGTGACGATCCCCGCGATGATCAACACAGGGAGATAATAGAAAATGCCGACGGAACGAAGCACCAGCGCTGCCACCAGGATCTGCCCGATATTATGACAGACTCCTCCGGCCATACTGACTCCGATTATGGAAAAGCCGCCCGCCTTCTTCAGCAGAAGCATCACACAAAAACTGAGCAGGCCTCCGGCCAGGGAATAAAGGATCGACATTCCGTTGCCGAACAAAAACCCAATCAGCAGGATCCGGGCCACAGATACCAGAAGCACCTCGCCTGCCTTCATCCTGTATAATCCCGCCAGTACCACAAGATTGGCCAGACCCAGCTTGATTCCGGGAACACCGAAATTGAACGGGATCAGCGCCTCCACATAACTGAAGATCATGGCCAGCGCCACCAGCATCCCGCAGTATGCCACTTTTTTTGCCACCATATTTCCTTCCCGCGGGGCGGACGCACCGGCACTATTGTGCCACGGCATCCACTCCCTCAACCGTTTTTTTCTCTCCGTTCTCTTTTACCATCGCAATGACCAGATGATGGGGAAGACAGATGATGGATCCGCCGTCTGCACCGATGGCGTGCTGTTCCTTGCAATAGCCATCCGGGCAGTCTGCCTCCACCATGACGACCGAGCGGTTCCGGATCCGGATCCGGTTATGACCATATTCCGTATCCACATCCGCTTCGGTATCCTGGTCGACCGGCCATCTGGCCACCTCTTCTCCATCCACCTCGGCTGCCACGTAAGCCAGACTCTGTCCCTTGTTCACGCCTGTCAGCACATAGAGGATCCCCGCAGCCGTCAGAAGACAGGCAAGCAGGATCCAGTCCTTTTTTTTCATATGCATCTCCTTTGGCCTTCCGGTTCCGGGTTCAGGACAGGACCGACCAGTCGTACTCCGAGGAAAAACGGTCCTTCAGCCCTTCTGTCACCTGGATCGTTCCCGTTTCCGTCCCGGTTGATCCGGGCAACATCGCTGTTCTCTTTCCCGGTGGAGAACTCTTCATCCAGACGCAGTACCTCCGCCTCCGCCGCTTCTGCTGCCGCTTCCGCATTCTCCCCGTTCACCACCACCGACATATAGGTGTCCATGGCAAAAAATTCTTTTGA
>CAMOUV010000114.1 GCA_946626695.1 uncultured Blautia sp. | reverse complement strand
TCCATACAGGGACCAGCCTCTGAAACGATCCTTTTCTGGCAGATCTGACAATCCGGAACCTTCTTCCGGGCATCCACCACGACTCTCAGACAATACTCTTTCCCTTCCACCGTCCGATGCGGTAAAAGAAAAGGGTGAGAAGTGCGCCGATGGTCCAGGTCAGGACCAGGGACACATACATCATGGCACAGTCTCCCTGGGGAAGCTCCGGTGTCTTGGTCAGGTTTACCAGAAGGTACGCCAGGGGAACGCGGATGATGATGGAGTTGGCGATGGAGATCCACATGGGGGTGATGGTGTCGCCGGCTCCCCGCATGATGCCGGAGAGGCACTGGGTCACTTCCATCATGATATAGCCCACGCCCAGGATCTGCATCATCTTATAGCTCAGCGAGATCAGCTCCTGGGTCTCCGTAAAAATCCCCATGATGGAGCGTCCGAAAAGAAGGATCACGCCAGTAAGCACTGCAGAGATGCCCATGGCCACCAGCGTTCCCTCCCGGGCCCCTTTGGTCACCCGGTCCATCTGCCCGGCGCCGATGTTCTGGCCGGCATAGGTGGTCATCGCGGTACCGAAGGAAAACGCCGGAAGCATGACAAAGCCGTCAATACGCATGACAATAACATTGGCGGCGATGAACTGCTCTCCGAAGCTGTTGGTGAGGGACTGCACCACGATCATGGACATGGACAGGATCGCCTGGGTGATGCCGGAGGGCAGTCCCAGCCGGATCAGTGAAGCCGAAAAGGTTTTTTCCGGTTTCAGGTATTCCTTGCCGAAATCGAAAAGCTGCTCCATATGCATCAGCTTGCGGATACAGAGGACGGACGAAACCATCTGGGCGATGATGGTCGCCAGGGCGACGCCGGCCACGCCCAGTCCGAGATACGCGACGAAGCAGTAATCCAGCACGATGTTGATCACCGTGGCGATCAGCAGGTAGATGAGGGCCGAGACAGAGTCTCCGAGCCCCCGGAGCACACCGCTTAAGATGTTGTACAGTCCGCTGCCCACGCATCCCAGACAGAGGATGATCAGATAATCACGGCACCAGTATATAATGGTATCGGGTGTATTCAGCAGCTTTAAAAGCGGATAAGACAACAAGGATCCCACCACCATGATGACCGCGGATGCGATCACCGTCAGGGTGATGCAGCAGCCGATGCTGCGCGACAGGGCTTCCCGGTTGCGGGCGCCCAGATACTGGGAGACCATGATGGTGGCGCCGACACTGATGCCGATGAAAAGAACCAGCATCAGATTGAAAATAGGCCCCGCGCTCCCCACTGCAGCCAGGGCATTGTCCCCCACAAACCGGCCGACGATAATGCTGTCCACCGTATTGTAGAGCTGCTGAGCGATGTTTCCCAGAAGCATGGGGATCGTAAACACCAGGATCTGCCGTACGGGATTTCCTGTGGTCATATCGACCGGTTCAAACAGTTTCGATATCTTCATTTCTTACTTTCTCCTGACCGTCGGGCTTTCCGTGTACAGGCTGTACACATTTCCATACACCTCCGTGACATACGCCATCACGTAATACTGATATGTTTTTCCACGGACGGTCTTGGCATCGGTGAAGGAATTCCGGTTTCCGTCCGCCACGGTGGCGATGCACCGGCAGCTCCCGCCTGCTTCTCTGCGGAAGATCTTATAGCCTGAACAACCCTTCTGCTTGTTCCATACGATCTGGATCCCGTTGGATTTCACATTCAGCTGCCGGATCGTCTGCCTGGCAGCTGATCCGATGACCTTGCCGCTGAAGGCATTGGCGCTGTAATATCTTGCTCCCTGGATCAGCCGGTAGGGTCTCACCTTGTAATCGTAGGTAACAAAGGACTCTACATCCATATCTTTATACGAAGTATCCTTCCGGTCTCCGATCACGGACCAGCTTCCTCCGTTCACACGTCTGTACAGCATATACCCGTCGGCTCCGGTGACCGCATTCCAGACCACCGTCGAATACAGCGTATTGAAGGTCCGGGCCGTCACGCGGCATTTCTCCAGGGCGATGGTGACTGCTCTGGATTCCGAGGGGGCACTGTACATCTTCACACCGTTGATGAGTTTAAAGGATTTTACGTAATAGGTATACTTTACGCCCGGTTTCAGGTACCAGCCGCTGCTCTCGTTCTGGCTGTCGGTAAAAGAGGCGGCAGCTGCATTGTTGGTGCTGGCTCTGCCCTTTCCGGTGCCGCCCTGTTCTTTCCGCAGGACCTGGTAGCCGTCCACGCCATCCACTCTGTTCCAGCTGATCCGCACCTTGTTGTATGCGGTCTGGGTCACCGTGATGCCGGCGGGTGCGGCCGGACTGACCGTAAAGCGGACGGTCACCTGTACACTGTCGCTGTAGGCCGCCTTCTTCGGCCAGAAGATCACCGACGCGGTGCCCGGCCTTACGGCGGAAACCTTCCCGTTTTCATCCACCTGCAGTACATTCTCGTCACTGCTGACGCCGAAAAAGCCCAGAGAGGCATAGGTGGAGGGCGAAGCGGTCAGGGCGGGCGTGTAGGTCTGCCCCTGGGTCAGGGTCACACTGGTCTGGGCCGCGGTGATGGACGGTGTGTAGGAAGCGGTGCGGGTGAACGCCTTCAGACGTACGCTGGAGGGATTTTTCACTGCGCCGCTCCGGAGCCATTCCACATAGGTATTGTCATAATGAAGATCCAGCCAGCTTTTCAGCGTGGTGGAATAGACAAAGCTCTGGTTGTAATCCGTACCGGCCTGCATGGCGCACCAGACCCGTCCGCTGCTGTTGGTATACTGCTTGGTGGTCTCCCGGTAGTACAGGACATTCCGGCCTGTGGTATTGGTCAGGACCACCGCATAGCTGGTACCCGGAGCGATCTCCACCTCGGGGATCGTCACATAATGGATCCCCGCATAGGGCTGGGTGATGGTCACTGGCGAAGAATAGGCCGGTGTCCCCGAGGAAGGCTGGGACACATCGTCGATGCCCAGATAAACCTGGAGCCGATAGGTTACCCCGTCCTCAGCCGCAGCCGTGGAAATGGCTCCCAGGATCTCTCCCTTGCCGTTTCCGGCCTTCGCCTCGAAAACATTGGCGATGGAATAGCCTTTTTTCAGAAGAATGGTCTCCACCGAAGAGGATCCGTCGTAAAAATAGTTGTTGGGATAAGCCGGCGCGTTGGTTGCCGACATGGCCAGAATACTGGAAATGCTAGCATCCTGGTAGGAGACATAGAAATATCCGTTATCTCCCCAGCGGGTTCCCCAGCTGTTCTTTACGATCCAGGCCCCGTTCGTGGTCACCCCGGAGATGTCATTAAAGTTTTTATAGGAATAATTGTCATCCCAGCCCACAATGGTGGCCGCATGGTTGACGCCGTTGCTGTACGCATTGCACAGGGCCGCCGTATCCGCATTGTAAAACGAATTGTTGAAGCTGGACTGGGTCGCTCCCAGATACAGAAGGAAGCCCACGGACTTGTAGGCCGTGACCAGCTCCTTCACCTGGTTCACGCTGGCCGTCAGCAGAGACCGGGTATCCGTGGAATAGTCTCCCAGAAAGACCGCATCCTGCAGAAAAGCCACGGTATCGTATGCGTTCCCCCCTGTCATCGCACAGGGATGGGGATATTTGCTGTCCTCCGCCATGCCGGACCAGGTGCTCAGAAACAGGGACGCCAGCTGGGTGTTGCCGCCTCCGTGATAATTGGAGCCCATCTCATTTCTGTCCTTCGCCGTATTGTTCAGCGGATCATTCTCCCGGTTACTCAGATAATAATCCAGATGCTCCTCGGACAGATCATAGGCTCCCGCGCCTTGGGCCAGAAGGGAGGTCTCCATCAGCGATGCGATGGTGAAAGACCAGCAGTCGCTGTAGATCCCCTGATCTTTTACATCCGTCACAAGCCCGTAATCCCGGGCATCATACCGGGAAGCGGCTGCGACCTGTGCAAGACCTACAATGGGAAGGGAGGCGTGATAGCTGTTGTCCACCTCAAAGGGGGCAATCGGTTCCAGATTCTCCATCCTGGCAAACTGCTCCGCCCTCTCCTCATCGGTCAGGGGACGCCCCTTGATGTACCGGATCTCTTCATCGTCCGAAGGATCCTCTCCGTCCGCCAGGGCCTCCTCTTCCTTCTCCGCATCCAGCAGCTCCTCTTCGGAAACGGCCTCCTGCGCCCCGGTTCCACCGGCATAATTTTCCGGAATCTCCGCCTCCGCGGCAGGAATTCCGTAGGAGACAGACTCTTCCTCTGTCATTTCCAAACCGTCCGTCCCGGACAGCACCTCCGCGGATACCACCGTCTCCGGAGCGTTGGCAGAAAACCCACCGTCGGAGAGTTCCTCGGCTGCTGCAGGTGCGGCGCCGGCAGAAAACAGTGCCGCGCTCAGAAGCCATGCCGCTATTTTTTTTCTTTTCTCATATAAAACCATTCAATTCCTCCATAAGGCCATTCAGCCGGAAGATATCCGGGATCCAGGTACGTGTTTCGATTCGACTATTATACAGGCTTTGCCTGCGTATGTCTATAAACAGAGTGTGAACGTTTTTCCCGAAAAACCAGAAAAATCCATACCGCCCAGAAGACAAGACTCAGGATCAGCCCTGTTTTCACGCCCGGCGCCGTGAAGGTCAGCGTGAACACATGATCGCCCCCGGAAACCCGGCAGCAAAGGAACCCCAGATCGCCCCGGATCAGTTCTGCCGGTGCCCCGTCCATGGTAAGCTCCCAGCCCTTTTCGAAGGGAATCATGAACAGAAGCCAGCCGTCGGTCTCCGCATGGGCCTTCCCGGTGAGGCGCGAATCCTTCTCCGGCGCATCCAGGACCGCTTCGGAATGCTTCATCGCTTCGCTCTCTTCCAGCTGCGATACATTCTCCAGCGCTTTCCCGTCTGCCACATAGGCCGCGCCTTCCAGCAGATCCTCCCGGGTCGCTTCCGATGCCAGTCTCCGGAGACTCTCCTCCGAATAAGCCTGGTCATAAAAATGCACCATTCCCGAGGGCTGCCGGTTCCGGTAAAGGATCTGGGCACCGTATTCTCCCATCCTCTCGTACTTTTCCGGATCCAGATCCGGATCCATGGACAGCAGATACCGGACGCCCAGAAACGCGGCCATCCGGTTGTTCCCCATTGCCTTGGCAAAGAGCAGGTGATTCCGGTCCGGATCATGCAGCTCCGGATAACAGGTGTCGATAAAATCCTGGATCCCCGCGTTCTGCACCGAGTTGTAACTAGAAAGCCCCCGATAGCCCTGGGCCAGGGCATCCATGCAGAGCGTCGTGGAGCCGGTGGTATAATCCTTTTCCACCCGGAAGAAGGTGTCATCCTGCTCCTCCAGAGCCGAAACCGCCTCCCTCACGCCGCTGTGATACAGATCCTGATAATACCGCTGCGGCATGGCAAGCGTCGCCTCCGCCACCTCGTACACATCCGTCGAATCCGCCATTTCTTTATACTCGGCGTATTCCGCATCGAAAACCTCCGCCGGGGTGTCCAGCCTCTTCAGCGTGACCCGGTCGGAATAGTTGGCCGCCGCCTCGGACCCGGCGTTGACGGCCAGGAGGACACCCGCTGCCGCCAGAAGCCAGGCCTGGCGCCTGCCCCCGGCCATCCGCGGAAACAGAAACAGCACCGCTGCCAGCAACAGCCCGCTTCCCAGCAGCACCACCGCGTTGACCCGGTCCGCCGTAAAGATGCTCTGTTTATACCCGGTCCGGCAGACGAAAAACAGCACCGCCGCCGACACCGCCAGGGCTGCCGTCGAAAGCTTTGCCCCGCGCTGCAGCTCATCCAGCATCCAGGCCATGGCCAGCAGAAAGAAGGGGGTCAGCACAAAGGTAAACCGGGCCGTATAATACGCAAAGCCGTTCATCACGACCCCGGCGGCCGGAAACAGCAGGACGGCCGCCAGAAACAGCACCGCCGCCGTAAGGACATTTTTCTGCCGGCGGGAACCGTTCCGCCTGCGGTGAAGGATCACGAACTGCACATCCAGGAAAAATGCCAGGGTGGAACAGAACAGCACCGGATCCTCATAATAGTTGTACATAGTTTCAAACCAGCCGTCCCGCAGCACATCCGTGGTCTGCAAGGCGGAAGAGACACTCCGCATCAGCAGCGACTGCAGATAAACCCCGAAGGGGAAATCCCGGAAGGACTGGAGCAAAGCCCCGGCCTGGTCCCCGGACTGCCCCGTCACCCGACCCGAGACCAGCAGGATGCATTCCGCCATCGGCAGAAAGATCACCATGCTCATGCCCAGCCCCAGCAGATACCAGCCGCAGATCCGCAGAAAATCCCGGAGCCTCTCCCCCGGGCGCTGTCCCTCCCGGATCAGCACCCGGAAGATCAGATACACCCCGGCACCCGCCAGACTCATATAGGTGAAATACACACTGTAGATCCCCGACAGAAAAACCGCCGCGGGAAGAAAAAGCCCGGATTTTTTCCGGGCCAGCGCCTTTTCGGTACACAGAAGGATCAGCGGGAAATAAATCACCGCCATCCCGAACTGATAATGCTGTCCCCAGACCAGCAGATAGCCGGAAAGACCGTAGGCATAAGCCGCAAAGGCCCTCGCCGTCCTGCTCAGGGAAAAACAGCTGAGATACCGCTCCATCACCAGGCCTGCGGCAAGGATCCGCAGGACCTGCACCACCGCCAGATAATTCATCACCCGGTCCGGCCCCAGAACAACACCCAGCCCGTACACCAGCATCAGGGAAGGATCAAACAGATTCAGGTTAAACTGATTGATGCCGAAACCGTTGGTAAAATCCCAGATGGTGAAGGTTCCCTCCCGCAGGTGATTGATGATGCTGGCATACTGCATGGTATACAGCTGCCAGGTATCGCTTCCGATATCATTGAACACCATCACATCCTGCCCGAACAGATACGACCGGAAAACCACAAGGCAGGTCACAAACAAAGCCCCCAACACCACCAGCCTTGTCCGTCTCTCCGGATTCAATCCAATCCGCATTCACACTCTCCTTCCAGAAAATTTCTCATCAATTCCAGTTCCGTCAGTCGCCATACAGACAAACAAGCTTATCCACATGGTCCGTTGCCAACGGGAATAAACAGCCACGGTCCAAGGGCCTGCGCCTTCGGAATATGTTCTTGCTGATGTCCGGCTTCTCGACGGACTTTTGATTTCTGCTGTACGTAGATGGACGACATTTATGTCGTACAGATACGAACTGCAGAAATCAGAAAGTCACACCGAAGGCGTCCCTTGTGGAGGAGAGAGACGAACATGCAAAACATATTCCAAAGGCACAGGCCCTTGAACCGCGGCGTCTGTTTGCGCCTTGAACCGCGGTGTCCGTTTCTCTCTTACT
>CAMOUV010000113.1 GCA_946626695.1 uncultured Blautia sp. | reverse complement strand
AACTCCTGTCCGAAGGTATAATAGACGCCGCCGATCCCGGCCGTGCCGAAACGCAGGGACCGGTCAGCGCGCCCGTAGAAAGCAAGGGCCAGCACAATGACAAAGAGCAATACGGCAGCTATGATCAGTTTTTTCTTCTTTTCCATAACTCCCTCCTCTCCTCATTGTTTACTGGAATCTCTCGTCGATGACACGTTTGGATTTCTTTTCGCTGCGCGGCAGGAAGCCAAGCTCCACCACATAGACGATGGGGGTAAATCCGATCCGGCTCTTGACGGAAGCGGCCACCTTCTGCTGCAGGCTCTTGAAGTCGTTGTCTCCGCCGGCTTCCACGTAAATACGCATGCTGTCCTTGCCGTCCAGATGAGAGATACGGATCTGGTATTCGCTGGAAAGCTCGGGGAAGGTTCCCAGAATTTCCTCGATCTGCTTCGGGAATACGTTGACGCCTTTGATCTTCATCATGTCATCGCTTCGTCCGGAAATGACATCGATCCGGGGATAGCTGCTGCCGCAGGGGCATTCGCCCGGGATGATGCGGGAAAGGTCATGGGTCCGGAAGCGGATCAGCGGTGCGCCTTCCTTGACCAGCGTCGTGATCACGATCTCGCCCCATTCCCCGTCCGGCACATTTTTGCCCGTCGCCGGATCAATGATCTCAAGATAGAGATAATCATCCCAGTAATGCATGCCGGTATCGTATTTGCAGTTGATACCGATCCCCGGGCCGTAGATCTCTGTAAGGCCGTAGATATCGTACAGCTCGATCCCCAGCTCCGTGGAGATCCGATGACGCATCTTCTCACCCCAGCGTTCGGAACCGATGACACCCTTTTTCAGATGAATCCTGTCCCGGATTCCCCGTTTTTCGATCTCCTCCGCCAGAAGCAGCGCGTACGAAGAGGTCGCACAGATCACCGTCGATTTCAGATCCATCATCATCTGCAGCTGCTTGTCCGTATTTCCAGGTCCCATGGGGATCGCCATGGCTCCCAGCTTTTCGCATCCGTTCTGAAAACCGATCCCGGCCGTCCACAGGCCGTAGCCCGGCGTGATCTGGATACGGTCTTCCTTCGTGATCCCGGCAAATTCATAGCAGCGTTTGAACATTTCGCCCCAGTCATCCACGTCCTTGGCGGTGTAGGGGATGATGACCGGCATGCCGGTGGTTCCGGAAGAGGAATGAATGCGGACCACCTCATCCTCTTTGCAGGTCATCAGTCCAAGGGGATACGCTTCCCGGAGATCCTCCTTCCCGGAGAAGGGCAGATTCAGAAAATCCTCCACGGTTTGAACCGAATCGATTCCCGCTTCTTTCAGACGTTTCCCGTAAAAATTGTCAGCGGCAAGCAGGCGTCCGATCTGGTGATTCACCTGTGCAAGCTGTTTATCGTTGATTTGCATAGCTTTTCTCCTTCCAATCCCATATTGTCATGCTTTACAGTCCCGGCTCCATACCAGTGCCTTCCGGTTCAGCTCCAGGAATTTTTCCGGCACTTTTTCCTGTACCGCCGCTTCCAGATCCTCCTCGATAAGTCCCAGCTCCCCGCTCTGAAGAGCCGCGCCCAGGAGAACCACATTCAATATTTTGTAGGAACCCAGTTCCTGTGCCGCTTTGTCTGCATCCACAACATGCAGATGCTTCGTATTTTCCTGCAGATAGGTGATCATCTGCTCCGGATCATAGGCGGTTTTCCCGATCATCGCATTCACCGGCATGACCGGCCTGCTGCTGACCACGACAACGCCATCCTTCTTAAGGAAGGGAAGCTGGCGTACGGTTTCGCCAGGCTCAAATCCGATGATCAGGTCCGCAAATCCTTTGGCGATCAGGGGTGAATGGGCTCCGTCTCCCAGACGCAGGTGACTGAACACGCTTCCGCCGCGCTGCGCCATCCCGATGGTCTCCGCGGTCTTGACCGGAATATTCCTGTGCATGGCCGCCGCCGCGATCAGGCGTGAGGCAAGGATCGTTCCCTGTCCGCCGACTCCGCATAAAATGATATTTTTGCTCATGACGGCCTCCTTCCACCCGAAATCGCTTTCACCGGACAGATCTGTTCACAGAGTGTACAGCCTGTGCAGAGCGATTCGTCGATCATCGCTTTTCCGGCATTTTCTGACTCCCCGAAACGGGTATCACGCATCAGCGCGGGGCATCCCAGCTCCCGGATGCATTTGCCGCAGGCGATGCATTTTTCCTGGTCCACCCGGGAATGCTCCTTCGGCTTTGTGATGGCGATGCAGGGCGACCGGAAAATGATCGCTTTCACTCCGGGCTCCGAAGCCACCCGTTTAACGGTTTCCACCGCCAGGTCAAACTCCAGCGGATCCACGGTCTCCACAGTCTGCAGTCCGATGGCCCGCAGCACCTTTTCGATGCTCACCTTTTCCACGATCTGTCCCATGACCGTACGGCCTGTGCCCGGATGGGGCTGATGCCCGGTCATGGCGGTGGTGGAATTATCCAGCACGACCAGCGTCATATCCGACTGGTTGTAGAAGGCGTTGATGGTTCCGGTGATCCCAGAGGCAAAGAAGGTGGAATCCCCCACAAAAGCGAAGCATTTCGTGTCGGGCTCCATATGCTGTACGCCCTGGGCGATCCCGATGCCGGCGCCCATGCACAGACAGGTGTCACACATGTCCAGGGGTGCGGCGTTGCCCAGCGTATAGCAGCCGATATCACCGCAGTAAATGGTCTTCTTTCCCCGCATGGCCATTTTTACCGCATAGAAGGACGCTCTGTGCGGACATCCGGCACACAGTACCGGTGGTCTCACCGGCAGGGCCGGCGGTTCCGGAAGCGGCTGCGGCTCCTCCCCGCCAGTACATTCCGGAGCTCCGGCAAAGGCGGTGATCGCTTTCTGTACGATCTCCAGGGTATTCTCTCCGGAAGGAGGAATATGACCGCTCTTCTTTCCCAGGATCTTCACCTTCAAGCCGTATTTCCCGCAGATAAAGGTCAACGTTCTTTCGATGACCGGATCCAGCTCCTCGATGCAGAGCACCTCGTCCAGACCCTCCAGAAATTCCAGCGCCAGCTTCTCCGGGAACGGGAAGGGCGTAGCCACTTTCAGCACCCGGGTATTCCTTCCCTGCAGGGAATCCAACGTATACATAAAGTTAACACCCTGGGTTGCGATGCCCTTCCGGCAGGATTCTCCCGGCTCCGGAACAATCCGGTTCCGATGGTAACCGGACAGGATGTCTTTCAGTTCTTCATTTCTCTTTTCGATCCGGGCATGGTTCTGTACCGAGAGTCTCGGGAAGATCACCCACCGGGAAGAATCCTTCACGAACCCTTCCGGTTTATGGACGATATATTCCTCCGGATCCTTGACCATGATGGCTTCGTACCCGTGATCAACCCGGGTCGTTGCCCGGAAAAACACGGGGGTCCCGTATTTCTCGGAAAAATCAAAGGCCTCCTGGATCATCTCATAGGCTTCCGCCACGGAACAGGGATCAAACACAGGGACCTTCGAAAACATGCCGAAGGTACGGGTATCCTGCTCCGTCTGGGATGAGATGGGCCCCGGATCATCTGCCACCAGAACGACCATTCCGCCCTTCACTCCGATATATTCCAGACTCATCAGCGGGTCGGAAGCCACATTCAACCCGACCTGCTTCATGGTCACCAGCGTGCGGGCGCCCGTATAAGCCGCTCCGGCCGCCACTTCCATGCCGGCTTTTTCATTGATCGACCATTCCACGTACACATTGCCCGGGTTTCTTTTGGCGATCGTTTCCAGAACCTCCGTGGACGGCGTCCCCGGATAACCGGAAACCAGATTGACGCCGGCTGCCAGAGCCCCCAGGGCGATCGCTTCGTTTCCCATCAGAAACTCATCATGCATACTCTCTACACCTCATTTTCTGTTTAGGATTTATCTTCACTTTATCACATTGATGCGTGAAATACAACCTCGAATACGGGACAGAGCCCGGAAATCAAACAACCGGCTGCCGCCGGTTGTTTGTATCGCAGAGAAAACCTGTCCTGACCCCGGTCACAGATTCATAAGAGCGATCATCTTTTCAAAATCATACTCCCGGATAATCTCAGCGCCTTCCGCCAGCCTTTCCGGATCCACATTTTTGTTGGTCACAACGATATCCGCCTCGGATATTTCATCCACCACTTCCGCTGCCATCATCGCAAAAAGCGAAGATACATTGATCACCTTTGTCACGTCAAAATACTGCGTGAGAAAACGCATGCCGGTGGTCCCTGCAACCGCGGCATTGCTGTCTCTTGCCATGTTGAGCCAAAGAAGCTCCCGGGATATCAGATCGAAGCCAAAGAGGTACGCAAAGGTACTGTCACAGTCGATCAGGAAAGAAGTCTCCACGGTTTTCGGCTCGAAAACAGAACCGGAATCCTCCCGGTCCCGCATCATGCAGCCGGCCTTACAGAAGCAGTGCCTGAAGGGAATCCTCGAAAAAACATTGTTGCAGAAGATCAGATATCGTATTGCAGGATATCGCTCCCGGAACGCTTCGATGTCGATATCAAAATATTCAGATCCGCCGTTGTATCCGGCGGTCTGATCGCCGGAATAGGTTATCGCGTCCGACTGCTTTCCGGCCATGGTTCTCCAGGAAAATTCCGTCTGGTTCCCCTGATGGTCTATCCCGAATACGGAAAGGTCGATATCATTGACCTTCTCCCAGTAGGTAAAAGCCCGAAGCTTCTTTCCCGCCCCGACCGCAATACGGGATCCTCTGGAAAGGACGCCAAATCCCCCCTGCGAGGTATTTTCCTGAATCGGAAGCGCGTAGTCGCTCATCGCGGGATCAATATAAACCTTTCCAAGCCTGTCCTTCAAGACCGCCTGCAGATTTCTCCGGATGGAAGCGGACAGCTGCCGCGCCTGCTCAGCGGTTATCCTTGAACGCCGTTTCTTTTTCTCCGCTTCTGTTTCGGTATGGACCTTCAGCATATTATACTTGGTAAACCGGAATGTCCGGGGGCCGCCGTCCGGCGTGTAGTCCGCATATTCCAGAAGCAGCTGGAGAAGGACGATCACATTCGTCGTCTCCATGTGCTCCATCACATAATTCAGGTCACTCTCCGTCCCGCACCTGCTGATGATATAATTCAGATTCCGGAGCACCGCAGCCGAACCCTTTCCGTTCTTCAGAACCTCCATGGCCTCCCGGATCTTTTTCTCTGCCATGGCTTTTTCAAAATCGGAAAACACAGACTGATTTTCACGTCCCCGCATGGCGGAGACAAAGGACTGCTGCTCCCGGGTCTGCGGGGAATAATGGATATGATGAAGCAGCCCGCACCATTCCTTTTTCTTCTCGAAACAGGTCCTGATATCACATTTTCCGGCTTCAAAAAGCGTATCGATCACAGCACGGATGAATTTCCGGTCCTGATTCTTCAGATTCAGCTTGCGGACGTTCCGGTTTGCATACAGTGCATAATTCAATTCATCCACCAGCCGGATCACGTCAGAGAGAAGGATGTGATCCGTAAGGCGCAGATCGCGGGTATCCATGAGAAGCTTTACGGCGGTATTTCTGGAAGCGATCTCCGGAATGTCGGGATCAAAATCCTGAATAAAGGTTTTTACCAGTTCATACTGCCGGTCACTGAGAGGCCTGGTTCCGGAAAGCAGATTACAGACCATTTCAGCAAGAACCGGATACGCTTCCTCGGCCGGAATCACGGAAAACTCCTTTTTCTCCGTATTCTCCTTAAAGGCAGCTCTTTCAAAATCCTCCTCAAAAAGAGAGTGCCCTCTGTGGGAAAAATCTCCGAATCCATAGGTTACCGTATAATGAACCAGCTGATCAAAGAGCAGCTGATCCGCGGACAGGCTCCGCACGCTCTCCGGGAAGCCTTTGTAAAAAGGCCGCGGGACATTTTCCCCCAGCTCCTGTGCGGCAAAACGGATCATATAGGAACGCACCAGCTCCGCCCCGGCAACGATCCGGATCCCGAACAGATTTGCAAGGGAAAACAATGTCTCAAACCGGGAATCCTCCTGCTCCGGATCTCCTTCACTGACAAAGAGATGCTTTTCGAAAAGAAAGCTCTTATAGATGTTCTTCATTTTCTTTCCCTCCTCTGTTCAGAAAACCGCCGTCTCCGGAAAATATAACAAAAGTCATGCTACACTTATGAATCAAGTATGGCATGACTTTCAGGCTTCAGAATATTTCAGGACGATATCGGTATATTAAAACGGCGCTCTCCCGGTTGAGCTACGGTTCTGCAGAACCGGCAGGATTCGAACCCGCATCTCCCGATTAAGAGTCGTAAGAAGTAAATATACCTAGCTGTCCATTACCAGTGTACTGCATCTCCGGTTCCCTGTCAATCACAAAAGAGGCGTCCGCAGGGTGGTCTCTCTCACCGCAGTTCTTCCGTCGGGATATCGTCCATATCATCAAAGGCCTGGTTTTCTCCTCCCATGGCCCAGATGAAGGTGTAATTGCTGGTCCCGGCACCGCTGTGAATGCTCCAGGAGGGACTGATCACCGCCTCCTCGTTGTGCATCACGATATGCCGGGTCTCGTCTCCCTCTCCCATCATGTGGAAGACCACGTTACCCTCCGGGATCTCGAAATAGGTATAGATCTCCATCCTTCTCTCATGGGTATGCGCAGGCATGGTATTCCACACGCTGCCGGGCTCCAGGACCGTCATGCCCATGGAAAGCTGGCAGGTTTTAAGCACATCCGGATGGATGAACTGATTGATCGTGCGGCGGTTGGAGGTTTCCATTGCGCCGACCGGTCTCTTGTTCGCCTTCGAGATGGGGATAAAGGTCGTCTTGTATGCACAGTGGGCTGGAGCGCAGACCATGTAAAACTTCGCAGGATTTTCCGGATCACAGCTCCGGAAGGTAACCTGACGGGTTCCCTGGGTGATGTAAAGGCAGTCCTTGTAATCCATCCGGAAGGTCTCCCCATCAGCCGTCACGATCCCGGGGCCGCCGATATTGAACATGCCCAGCTCGCGGCGCTCCAACAGGTAGGATGTACCGAAGCAATGCCATACATCGATCCCCTTCTCGATGGATACCTCCTCCTTCACCGGCATGCAGCCCAGCGTCACCATCCGGTCCACATGGGAATAGACTGCCTTAACCTGATCGGCCTGATAGAGCCCTGTGATCAGAAACTCATTCCGGATCTCCTCGGTCGTGTAACGTTTAAAATCTCTCTGATTTACAGAATATCGAATATCCATACCTTTGTCTCCTCTACAGTTTTTGTACGATCATGATATCACAGGATTTTTCCGCAGGCAAATACGGCATCTCCCTGGCCAGCCCGGAAAAATAACGCTCCGCCTCTTCCTCCGAAAGGATACGGGACCAGGGGACACGGCTGTTTCCGTCCGGCGCCCCGGGCCC
>CAMOUV010000112.1 GCA_946626695.1 uncultured Blautia sp. | reverse complement strand
CGTGCAAGCACGGCGGCCGCTTTCCGGGCTTATCGCACAAAGGGCTGCCGCAGTTTCTTTCGCTGCAGCAGCCCCCCGTTTTGTTGTAAATCTGTGTTCGACAGGAACACCGTTATTATCTCATGCGCTCTTTAACCTTGGCGGATTTGCCGACACGGTCTCTCAGATAGTTCAGCTTAGCGCGGCGAACTTTACCATGACGGATCACTTCCACTTTAACTACACTCGGGGAGTGAAGCGGCCAGGTCTTCTCAACGCCTACGCCGTTGGAGCTCTTTCTGACGGTAAAGGTCTCTCTGGTGCTGCCGCCCTGTCTCTTCAGAACGGTGCCTTCGAAGATCTGAACTCTTTCACGGTTTCCTTCTTTGATCTTTGCATGGACACGTACGGTGTCGCCCACTCTGAACTGCGGCACTTCTGCCTTCAGCTGAGCGGATTCAATGTTTTTGATGATCTCGTTCATTGTTTTTCTCCTTATCTGATTTGGATGTTCTTACTACCATAATATCGGTACAGCGGACCATCTTTTTTACAACGGATGTAATTATACACTATCCGTTTGAAAATAGCAAGCACTTTCTTCCGGAAATTACCAGCACACAACCTCACACCCGTCGTCGGTCACGAGCACCGTGACTTCCCACTGGGCGGAGGGGAGGCCGTCCTCCGTACGGACTGTCCAGCCGTCTTCCTCGTCGGTCCAGATCGCGGCGCCGCCCATATTGACCATGGGCTCGATAGTGAACATCATGCCGGGAACCATGATCATGCCGCTTCCCTCCTCGGAGGTGTAGCTGACCCAGGGATCCTCGTGGAACTCAAAGCCCACACCATGACCGCCGATCTCGCGGACCACGGAGTAGCCATGCTCTTTGGCATGCTGATGAACGGCGTGTCCCATGTTGCCGATGGGTTCCCAGGGCTTTACATGCTGAATGCCGATCTCCACGCATTCCTTCACCACACGGACCAGTTCTTCCTTCTCCGGGCTTACCTGGCCGATGCAGAACATCCGTGAGGAATCCGCAAAGTATCCGTTGTAGATGGTGGAGACATCCACATTGACGATATCTCCCTCTTTCAGGATCTCTGTCTCGGAAGGAATACCGTGGCACACCACCTCATTGATGGAGGTGCACACACTTTTGGGGAAGCCCTCATAGCCGAGGGGTGCGGGGATGCCGCCCCGACGGACGGTTTCCTCGTGGACCCAGTCATCGATCTGCTGGGTGCTGATGCCCGCGGCGATATGCTCCGCCACATAGTCCAGCACCGCCATGTTGATGGCACAGGCTTCTTTGATCTTCTCCACATCCTCCGGCTTTTTCAGAAGCATCGGCTGCGGAAGCGCAGCGCCCTGCTGCCGAAGCAGTTCATAGTGGTTGTCAAAGGCCTGATGACAATATTTGTATTTTTTTCCGCTCCCGCACCAGCAGGGGTCGTTTCTGCCTATTTTCAGTGACATGTCAGTTTCCAGCTTTCATAATCTGATCCAGCTCGGCGATCATCTCTTCGTCCTTCAGACGGAATTTGACCTCCACACGTCTGGATGCGTCTGCGTCTTCTTCTCCGTCCCGGTAGATCAGGTTGGAGTAGGAATGACCGTTTACAGAAAGATACTCTTCCAGCTTCTCTCCCTCTTCTTCAGTCAGATACTGATAGCGGATATCTCCCACCATGAAGAGGCCGACCGCGGCCGCGCGGTTCTGGGAAAGAAGCAGGTTGGTGCCGTAATCACCCAGGGAATCCGTGTAGCCGTCCACCATGATCTCGGCCAGGCTGTCTGCATACTTATCGGAAAGCAGCACCTTGCAGTAGATCGGAAGGACCTGCTCCAGGGTATAGCGTCCCTGCTCGGTCAGCTCCGCCTCGTTCAGGCTGAACATGACGTTGGAATCCAGCGTCAGGGCGCCGGTCTGGGGATCGATCTTCACGTTGATATTGTTGGCTTCAAACTCCTTCTGGAGAGCCTCCACCACGTCGGCCTTCACACCGATGATCTTCTCGATCTGGGTCTGCTGGTCGTCGATCACCCGCTGCTTGTCGTCAATCTCCTGCTGCTGGGCATCCAGGGTTTCCTGTTGAAGTCCCAGCTTTTTCTGGGTCTCCTCCAGCTCCTTCCTCTGTCTTTCCAGCTCCTTAGCCTGTTCCGCCAGGGTCTGCTTCTGGGAAGCCACCAGCTCATCCTTGGTAAGAATTTCCTGGGATTTGGCCTCCAGCTCATCCTCCTGGGCGTCCAGCTGATTCTGCTTGGCCAGAAGCTCCGCCGCGAACTCATCCTGCTCGCGTATCCGTTCTTCGTAGTTATGCTGTGACTGTGCGAGTGCCACGCACATGATCAGGACAAACAGAAGCAGAATACCGGCCATCATATCGGAGTAAGACCGCCAGACATTATATCCGTTGTCCTGTGACTTTCTTCTTCTGCCGCTCAATCTGATCCCTCCTTAATTATTTAAACAGGCCGAATCTGCCCTTCTGGGCGGCCTTGGAGAGATCATTCGTGCTCTGTGCGATTTCCTGCAGCAGCTGTACCTGCTCATTGCTCTGTTCCTCAAGCAGCCGCTGAATCCTGCGGAGGGATTCCTGCTGTGCAAGAGTTTCGCTTCTGCCGCTGGTAAGCTGCACGTTCCGTGTATTTCCGGCTGCGGTGATATCCGTAAGCAGACGCTGCACCTGCTGCATCAGCTGATAGGTACGTTTCTGATAATCCGTAAACTCCTTCATGCTGCTGGTGTACTGCTCGATGATGCGCTTGTTCTCCTCCTGCACCCGGATGCCTGCCTCGCTGGCCGCATTGACATTTTCCATGCCGGCAGTCGCCGCTTCCACGTACCGTTTCATGGTCTGGTTGCAGGCCACCCAGAATTTCGCCGCAGACTGCTCGGCATCCTTCATATAATCCAGGACATGCTGATAGTCCTCCTGTTGCTGCTTCTGGATGTTCTGGTTGTCCTGGGTGATCCTGGACGCCGTGGACATGAAGCGGGTCTGGAGATTGCCCATCTGGGTGACGGACTCCTTCAGCGCCTGCTCCTGCTGTGCATAGCTGTCCGACATCTGACGGCTCATATTCTGATACAGGGTCGACGTATAATCCGTCGTTTCCTTCATGGTCTGGGTCAGCTGATTCAACGCTTTGTTGAAATCATCAAACTGCAGGCGGAAGGAGCTCCGCATCTCTTTCATAAATACATCCAGGATCTCGTGCACCGCCTCGGTCTGAACCTGGGTGACCGAATCGATCATCCGGTCCATGGATGTGTTCATCTTGCGGAAGGTCGGTGTGATGACCTGCTCAAAGCTGTCTGCCAGCTGCACCGAGAACTGTTCGGCCATCTGCTGCATGGCGTCGGTCTGAACCTTGGTGCTGGCCACCAGAAGGTTCCGGGATTCGTTCTCCGCGTTGGGCATGACATAGCTGTGGAAACGGTTCAGGAAGACCTGAAGGCGCTCCGACATGGTGGAATTTTCGCTCCGCAGTCCGTAGGAATATACGATGGAAAACGCGATACCGTAGATGGATGTGAGGAACGCCACCTTGATGCCGTCCAGCAATGCGGATACGGAACCGGAGATATTGTTCAGGTCTGTGGTATTGAAGTCCTTCAGGCCCCATACCAGACCTACAAAGGTACCCAGAATACCCAGACTGGTAAAGATATCCGGGATCATCTCCAGCAGACGCTTGTGAACATGAATGTTCAGCTCGTCATCGTTGATATAATCCTCGATATCGCCGATCCCTTCCTGGGTCTTGCTGATATCGTCCGTGAACTCACGGAGCTTCTTGTCCAGGAACCGGTTGTCGAAGCAGCCGTCGATGGCTGCCAGGTCACTGGCCTTTGCTTTTCCCGGAAGCTTGAAGATGTCGGTGATCTCCTCCGTCCCTCTCCCCAGGGCGCTCCCCACATCGTCCATCCTGAACATGCCGCCGAACATGCCGGCCATATACAGCACGACCATGATGCCCATGAACACGAAGTTGTAGATCATGACGTCAAACTGGTTTCCGCCGATAAAAAGCGTTATTCCGACGCATGCTGCCGTTATCAGCAGGAACAGCAGCAGATGAAGTAGCTTTTTTCCCATATTTACCTCCCCTTACTGTAGTCCGGCAGATATTCTGTAAACCAGAAAAACCCGCCACACTATAGTATACACCATGTGGGCAGGTTTACACAACTTATTTTTGTAAACTTATCAATCCGGGTTTGTCAATCCGGACGAAACAGGACTTATCCATCCGGACGAAACAGAACAGTCCGTCCACAGATATGTTATGCATGTCCGTCCTTCTCCTGACTTACCGATTTATATGTTCGCGCCTGTCAGACACAAGTGTCTGCCATTCGCGTACATATAAATCAGTAAGTCCGTCGAAAAGCCGGACATCAGCTGGAACATATTTGTGGCCTGACAGTCCTGTTTCTGTTTCTGACTTACTACGCCGAGGCTTTCTGAAGAAGCAGATGAATGTATGATCGAGTCGAATGATTAAGTTATTTTGTAACAGTTCCTTAGCTTCTCAAAACGATACCCAGGGATTCAAGTCCGTTCAGGATCTTCTTCATGGCTGCGTTGATCTCGGCCTCCTCCAGGGTCTTGTCGTGGTGACGGAACACCAGGGCGTAGGCCATGGATTTGAAACCTTCCATAATCTGGCTGCCTTCATAAATATCAAAGAGCTCGCAGCTTTCCAGGATCTTTCCGCCTCTCTGACGGAGTACATTTTCGATCTGTCCCGCAAGGACGTTTTTCGGCACCACCATGCTCAGGTCCCGGGTAACGGCCGGATATTTGGCGATTCCGGTATATTTGTGATTGAAGCCTGCAAAGGGAAGGACTTCCAGGATATCGATCACAGCCAGATAGGCTTTCTCGCCGATGCCGTAGGTCTCGCAGACCAGCGGATGCACTTCGCCCAGATAACCGATGTTCTTTCCGCCGTAATAAATGGCAGCCTGGCGTCCGGGATGCAGGTAGGGTTTGTTGCTGTCCGGGCGGTATTCGTGACGTTCCTTCATGCCGGCCTTCTCGAAGAATTCCTCGCAGACTCCTTTCATCTCGAAGAAGTCGCCTTTTCCGTACATGCCGAGGGTGAACTGCATCCTCTCATCCGGGAGCTCGGTCAGCGGCAGCGCATGGGGCAGATAGACGTTGCCCATCTCATACAAGCGCACATCCTTGTTGCGGCGGTTGTAATTGGTGGCCAGGGAGGTCAGCATGCCGTTGACCGTGGTGGTCCGCATGATGGAATAATCCTCTCCCAGCGGGTTGCTGATGGTGATGACGTTCCGCAGCGGGCTATCTTCGGGGATCCGAAGCTTGTCAAACACCTTCGGGCTTTCGAAGGAATAGGTCATGCCCTCGGAGAAGCCGCAGTATTCCGCGATATCCCTTGCGATGGATTCGATCCGGAGCTTGAAGGGCAGCTTTCCTGTGGTGGCTTCGCCGGTGGGCAGTGTGGTCGGGATCTTGTCATAACCGTAGAAACGGGCGACTTCTTCTGCCACGTCTGCCATGCAGTGGATATCCTGGCGGAAGGTGGGGGCAACGATCTCGTTGGCTGCTTCATCGTAGGTCAGCTCGACGCGGGCCAGATAACCCAGCATCTCTTCTTTGGTAAGCGTTGTGCCCAGCAGGGCGTTGATTTTTTCCGGCTCAAAGGGAACCCGGGAGGGCTCTCTGGTCTCGGAGCATACATCCACCATGCCGCCCACCACTTCGCCGGCACCCAGCTCTTCCATCAGCTGGCAGGCGCGGTCGATGGCTGCGGAAGCATTGTTGGGATCCAGGCCCTTCTCAAATTTGCCGGAAGCGTCGGTACGAAGGCCGATGCGCTTCGCGGAGAGCCGGATGTTGGGGCCGTTGAAGTTGGCCGCCTCAAAGAGAACCGTCTTCACCTGGTCCGTGATCATGGAGTTTTCGCCGCCCATGATACCGCCGATGCCTACGGCTTTCTTTCCGTCGCAGATCATCAGGACATCGTGGTCCATGGTCCGCTCCTGCCCGTCCAGAGTGACGAACTTCTCTCCATCCGCCGCCCGGCGCACAATGATCTCCCGTCCTTCGATGGTGTCCAGATCAAAGGCATGCATGGGCTGACCGTACTCTTCCATCACATAATTGGTGATATCCACCAGATTGTTGATGGGACGGATGCCGCTGGCCGCGAGGCATCTCTGCATCCATTTCGGGGAGGGGCCGATCTTTACGTTTTTCACGACGCGGGCGCAGTAGCGCGGGCAAAGATCCTTGTCTTCCACGGTGACCTTGATGTAATCATTCACATCCTCATCGTTTCCTTTGGCTTCCACCACCGGCGGATGAAATTCCTTGTTGAAGGTGGCGGCTGCTTCTCTGGCGATTCCGAGAACGCCGTAGCAGTCCACACGGTTGGATGTGATCTCGTATTCGATCACGGCATCATCCAGTCCCAGGGCATGGATGGCGCTTTCGCCCACCACGGCATCCTCCGGGAAGATGTAAATTCCGTATTCCGGCGCTTCCGGATACATTTCGCGGGTGCTGCCCAACTCCTCGATGGAGCAAAGCATACCGTTGGATTCCACCCCGCGGAGCTTTCCTTTTTTGATCACGATACCGCCGGGCGTCATCTTTCCGTCGTGGCCTCCGGCCACTTTTCCGCCGTCCAGCACCACCGGGACCTTGTCGCCTTCATGCACGTTCGGAGCGCCCGTGACGATCTGCGTGGTTTCCGTTCCTACGTCGACCTGGCAGATGATCAGCTTGTCTGCGTCCGGATGGGGCTCGATCTTTTTGATCTGACCGATGACGATCTTGTCCAGATCCGCATCCAGCCGGGTATAGCCTTCCACCTTGGTGCCGGACAAGGTCATCGCGTCCGTGTATTCCTGTGCCGTGCAGTCCAGATCCGGCACATATTGTTTGATCCATGATAAAGATGTATTCATTGTACTAATCCTCCGTCAGAACTGTTTCAGGAACCGGGTGTCATTCTCATAGAGCAGCCGCATGTCGTCGATCTCGTACTTGAGAAGGGCGATACGCTCCAGGCCTACGCCGAAAGCAAATCCGGTATATTCCTCCGGATCGATGCCGCACATGCGCAGCACGTTGGGATGAACCATGCCGCAGCCCAGAATCTCGATCCATCCGGATCCCTTGCAGAAACGGCAGCCCGATCCGCCGCACTTGAAGCAGGATACGTCCACCTCTGCGCTGGGCTCGGTGAAGGGGAAATGATGGGGACGGAATTTGGTCCTGGTCTCCGGTCCGAACAGCTCCTTGGCAAATTCCTCCAGGGTTCCCTTCAGATCGGCAAAGGTGATGTTCCGGTCAATGACCAGACCCTCGATCTGATGGAAGGAAGGAGAATGGGTCGCATCCACTTCGTCGGAACGGAACACTCTGCCCGGTGCGATCATACGGATCGGCAGCTTTCCCTGCTCCATGGTACGGGCCTGTACCGGGG
>CAMOUV010000111.1 GCA_946626695.1 uncultured Blautia sp. | reverse complement strand
TGTTTTTCGGACCGGAATCTTTCCTCCCTCATAAAGGATCCGGACATCGGATACCGCTTCCAGAAGAGCCCAGCTGTACAGAATCGTCTCCTCCAGATCGGCCGGATCTGCGGCGGGAGGCTCTTCAGCGGTAAGCTCGTCGGACGCAAGCGCTTCCTCCGCCATCTCCGCCGCCTTTGCCCTGGCGCTTCCGGAGGACCGGAGAGCCTCCAGGCCGGCGCCGAGACGGAAGGCAAACAGATCCTCTGCCGTTTCCCGCAGGTTTTCCCGGTCTGAGGCGTTCCCCTTCAGAACATATTCCGCCTGCAGCCGGAGAACCGCATCGGAGGGAAAAAGAGCATTTCCCAGTTTATCCATTTCGTACCGCACCAGACAGCCCGACGATTCTCCGGAAGGATCCGCCGTCAGGGAATCCAGGATCGGAAGTCCCTGGTGCCGGCTTCTCCGGGAAAGCAGAGAGCTTTCCGCCACGCTTCCCGAAGCCGCTGACAGCACCCTCTCGGGCAGAAAAGAAAGAATCCCCTCCTCTTCCACCTGCCCGGCGAGACGCAGGAGACTGCAGATCCTGCCGGCCGTCGGAGGAAGAGAATCCGCCAGCGGGCGAAGACGGCTTCCTCCTGCCGGCCGCTCCTTCCTTCCCGACGCCTCCAGCGCGCGGATCTCCGAAGCCGTGAAGGGCAGTACGGTTCTTTGAACCGCTCCCTTCTCCTCTCCTTTCCGCACGCTCTCGACCGCCTGACGGAAAAAGCCTTCTCCGTTTTCATCGGTCAGGAAACGATAACCCGTAAAGCCGCCGGAAAGACATTCCAGAGAAGGACTGTTCTGGGCCAGCACGGGATCCATGTATTTCCGGAAAACGTTATACACGCAGGCCATATCCGGTTCTCCGGATCCCCTTCCCGCATCCAGCGCAAACAGATCGAATTTTTCCAGCAGCTCCCGGTCAAACTGACCGAAAAGGGAGTACAGTCCGATCTCCGCACCGCAAAGGATCTGGCTTCGAGCGGAAGCCATCCTTGCGGATTCCATACAGGCGAAAAGCAGAAGCAGCAGAACTCCGAGGAGCAGCGCCATAAATACCGTGATGCTTCCTTTTTTCCTCTTCACTTTCCATACCCCCTGATTCCGCATCAGATCGAGTTGCTCTGGCTCGTGACCTTGGACAACAGGCTTTCGACCAGACTGGTCAGCTGGCTCTTGAAAATCACCACCAGACCGATCAGCACCACAAGGATCAGAATGATCTCGATCACACCGATCGCATCTTCCTCCTGCAGGAAGCGTTCGGCAGTTATAGTTCCATTTTTCACAGATTCACCCCCTTCCCTCGGTATAAAAGGACAGAAACGCCGGAATCAGGATCACCGCGATCACTACCAGAAGCAGAAGGAGCATCGGGAAGAGAAGGCGGGTCGAGGTCAGCTCTCCCTGCACGCGGGCGTTTCTTTTCCGTTCCTCCCAGGCATCCACCGCCTCCCGCTCCAGAGCATCCGTAAGATACCGGGAACCCTTCCGGAGATTCTGTGTCAGAAGCGCCGCCAGGGTCCTGTAGCGGACCTGGCCGCACCGCTCCCCCAGACGCCGGTATGCCTCAGTCTCGGACACGCCGCTCTCCATCTCCCGCAGCATCACCAGGATCTCTTCGCAGGCTGCGTTGGTTTCTCCGCCTTCCCGCGCAGCATAGTCCCGTCCGATCCGGGCAAAAGCGCTCTGGGAGGAAAGCCCCGCCTGCAGCAGCAGCGTAAATTTCATGATCAATGCCGGATATTCCGCCGCCAGCTGTTCCAGCCGTCTGTTCCTTACTCTTTCCTGCTCCCGGCTGTCCAGGACCGGCAGCACCGCCGCGACGGCCAGCAGAAACGCTGCCAGCAGATTTCCCGTATGCTCCGTCTTTTTCTGCCATGACAGCTTCCTGCCGTCCCATTCCTCCGGCAGATAATAGTAGTCCGGATCCCCCTTGTCCCGGTTGTAGGCTTCGATCCGTTCCTGCAGCTCCTGCCTCCGGGTGAGCCCGTACTCCGGAAGCAGCTCCTCCTCGTCCGCTTCCGTCTCCCTGCCGGGAATCCGGACCGCCATCTCCCAGGGATCTTCCTCGTCCACGGAAACCATCCAGGATTCGGTCCCGTATGTTTCCGTCCGGAGAAGCCGGAGCTCAGGTGTTTCCTGTCCGGTTTTCTCCTGCAGGGTCAGAAACAGACCCAGCAGATTTCCGGCTGCCGCAACGATCAGAAAGAGCCGGAAGCCCCTTTTTCCCTTTCCCGGGAGATGTCTGGTCCGTACCAGAAGAGCCGCGCTTCCAACCAGCAGAAAAATCAGCACGTGTAAAACCATAACCTGCCTCCGTTATCTTTTTTCCCAGCACCCAGGCTCCGAAATAGACAGCCAGACATCCCGTCATGATGCAGACTCCGGCGGTATTGCCGTACAGGACCCCGAGAAAGCCCGGCGAAGTGACCTTCAGGTAGACGATGATCGCCGCGGGCATAAAGCTCATGACCATCTGCTCCATCTGCTTTGCCGCCACAGACGCTTCGATCTCCTGCTGCACATCGATCTTGTCCCCGACCATCTGCGCGCACCGCTGCAGGATCTTTCCGGTATCCCCGCCGGTCCTTTTGGCCGCCCACAGCACCGAAGCGAAATTCCGGATATCCTCCGCGCCGCTCCTGCGCCCCAGGTCCCCGAACAGTTCCTCCGCCGGCACGCTGATGCGAAGCTGGCTTGCAAAATAGCGGAATTCCCGGCAGATTTCTTCCTCCGGGGAATAGATCCTTTCCAGATCCTTCCGGGCGCCGAGGATGGCATTCTCCAGTGAATATCCGGCCTGCACCGAGACGGAAAGAGACGTCAGCGCGTCCTTGAACTGCCGGGACAGCCTCTGTCTTCGCTGCGCAGCTGCCTGGCTTTCTTTCCAGCGGTAATACAGATACGGGATCGGAAGCATGGGGATGAAAGCGGCCCAACTTTCGTAGAACAGATAATTAAGCCCCATGCACAGCAGGATTCCCTCCGCAAAGATGCGGAGTTTCCGGAGCCGCGTAAGCGCGGCATCCCTGTAATCCACCGGACCTTCTCCCGCCGCTTCATTCACCCGGTCAGACCCGCGTGCATCAGCTTTTCTGCGTTTTCCAGCTCTCCTGTCCGGACCAGACTTCCTTCCTGCAGCCGGAACAAGGGGTTCAGCCGTATTTCGTTTTCCCGTATGCCGCATACCTCCGTCACCTCCATCACTCTTCGGGATCTGTCCTTCATCCTGCCCAGGTGGATCAGGATATCCACGCCGGAGGCGATCTGATGCCGGATCGCTTCCAGAGGAAGATCGATCCCCATCAGCACCATGGTTTCCAGTCTGGAAAGCATGTCCCGGCAGCTGTTTGCATGCGCCGTGCACAGGGAGCCTTCATGCCCTGTATTGAACGCCTGCAGCAGATCCACCGCCTCTCCTCCGCGGACCTCTCCGAGGATCACCCGGTCCGGCCTCATCCGGAGAGCGGTCCGGATCAGATCCCGGATCGACACGCCCTTTCCGTCCTCCGTGTTGGCCTCCTTCGCCTCCATCCGGACCAGATTCGGGATTCCGAGGAGCCGGAGCTCCGCGTTGTCCTCGATGGTGATGATCCTTTCGTCTGCAGGAATGGATTCGGACAAAGCGCCCAGAAAGGTGGTCTTTCCGCTTCCCGTGCCGCCTCCGATCACAATGGAATACCGGGCCTTCACAAGGCTTCGCAGAAACGAAGCGCATTCCTCCGTGAGGCTTTTCCGGGCGATCAGATCCTCCAGCGTCATCGGCCTGTCCGGAAAACGCCGGATCGTGAGGATCGGTCCGTTCAGGGCCACCGGCGCTATGACCGCGTTGACCCGGGCTCCGTTCTCCAGCCGGGCGTCCACGATGGGACGGGATTCGTTGATCACACGGTTGCATCTTCCGGCGATCTGCTGGATCACATCCTCCAGCTTTTCCCTGGAGGTAAAGGATTTGTCCCATCGGGTCAGGCATCCGTTTCTTTCGATAAACACCGAATCCGGCCCGTTGACCATGATCTCGGTCACGGTCTCATCATCGATCAGCTCCTGCAGGACATCCAGCTTCCGGACGGAACAGAATAATTCGTTCCGCAGATCGATCCGCTCCCGCAGCGTCTGTCTGCAGTCCCTGTTTTCCAGCAGCCGGTCGATCTCCTGCAGGATCTCCTGATCGGAAAGATCCCTGGAGACGTCCAGCTTTTCCAGCAGAAGCGCCCTAAGCTCCGCAAACCGCGCTCTCTCCATCCCCTTCCCTCCTTCCGGACAAACTAAAAAGACAGCCCCGGATGTTCTCCGGTGCTGTCTATTATAGGAGCGGTCCGTTCCATAATCCATAGGAAGTTTTGTCGAACGGGTCCAAAAAACGAGGCAGATTTTCGTAATTATTTTCGTACAGATCGTACTATTTCAGTTTTTTCACTCCAGGCCGGTTATACAGAAACCATCTGGCTGCCGTGCTGTATACCCTGTAATAGAAGGGCCGGAGCTCTTTGTCCGCCTGCTTCAGCTCCTCGATGATCGAAAGATGCTGGGGACAGTGCTTCTCGCAACGGCCGCAGGCCACGCACTGGGTCGCAAACGCGGGATCCTTCCGGAGAGCCACCACCTGGGCATACTCTCTTCGTCCCACGCCCTTTTTCTCCGTATACATCTCGTTGTAGCAGCGGAAGGTCAGCGGGATATCCACCCCGTGGGGACAGGGCATACAATACCCGCAGCCAGTACAGCCCACCCGGATCTTCTCATTGATGATATTGCGGATCTTTTCGATCGCCGCATGATCTCCCCGCGTAAACTCGCCGGCTTCGGCTTCCGAGGCGATCCGGCAGTTTTCCTCCACCATTTCCAGGGAATTCATCCCCGAGAGCACGCAGGTCACCTCCGGCTGATCCCACAGCCAGCGGAAAGCCAGCTCCGCAGCGGATCGCTTTTTCGGGTCCTTTGCGATCAGGCGCTTGGCCCGTTCCGGCAGCAGATCCACCAGCTTTCCTCCCCGGAGGGGCTCCATGATGATCACGGGGATCCCCTTCGCGGCCGCCGCCTGTAGCCCTTTTCTTCCGGCCTGACTGTTTTCATCCATATAGTTGTACTGGATCTGGCAAAAATCCCAGTCATAGGCATCCAGGATCTTCAGGAACATGTCGGTATTCCCATGGAAGGAAAAACCGATGTTCCGGATCTCGCCCGATTCCTTCTTCTCACGGATCCATTCTTCGATTCCCAGCTTTTTCAGTTTTTCCCAGGCTTCGATATCCGTCAGCATATGCATCAGATAATAATCGATATACTCCGTCCGGAGCCGGCTCTTCTGCTCGGCAAAATACTTGTCGATAGCTGCCCGGTTCCGGATCAGATACTGGGGCAGCTTGGTGGCCACATTGACCTTCTCCCGCAGATGATTGCGGGAAAGGATCTCTCCCAGACAAGCCTCGCTTCCAGGATAAATATAGGCCGTGTCCAGATAATTCACGCCGGATTCGACCGCCAGCAGAATTTCCTTCTCCGCTTTGTCAATATCGATCGAGCTTCCCTTTCGCGAAAAACGCATGCAGCCGTACCCCAGGATCGATATCGGCTGTGAATACTTGTCTGTACGGTACTTCATCATACTACCTCCGTTCAGATGATTCTTTTCTGTCATTGTATACCGGACAAAAGCCCCTTGTAAAGCGTTTGTTCCTGTACACGGCCATCCCTTATGCACGGCCGGCCGGAACGGGCGGCTTTATCCGCAGCCTTGACGGAAACGGCGGCGATGGGATACAATAAGGACAAATTCCCGGAAAGGAAAGAGCATATGCGTTTTGTGATACAAGTGGTTTCGGAAGCAAGTGTAAGGGTCGGAGAGGAAACGGTGGGTTCCATCGGGAAAGGGCTCCTGGTCCTGATCGGCGTGGGCCGGGAGGATGACGAGGCGGCTGCGGACATGATGATCCGAAAGCTTCTGGGCCTCCGGATCTTTGAAGATGAGAACGGAAAGACCAATCTTTCTCTGGCTGATGTGGGCGGAGAACTGCTCCTGGTCTCCCAGTTCACCCTCTATGCGGACTGCAGACACGGAAACCGTCCCGGTTTCTCCCTGGCGGGAGCGCCGGACAAGGCAGAGCAGCTGTATGAATATATCATTGCACAGTGCAGAAAAACGGTTCCCGTGGTGGAGCGGGGCATCTTCGGAGCGGATATGAAGGTGTCTCTCATCAACAACGGACCCTTCACGATCCTGCTGGATTCCGAAGACCTGAAAAAGCACTGAGCCCAAAAGGAGTCGATTCCCATGATGGATCTGGAACAGTTTGACGCGGTGGTGGAGGAAGAAATGAAGCTTCTTCCCGACTATGTATATAAAGAGCTTAACGGGGGAGTCCTGGTCGACCAGGCAGCCTATCCCCATCCCTCCCGGCTCGCGGAGGATCTCTATATCCTGGGCACTTATTCCTCGGATCCTGTCCTCGGCAAACAGATCGTCCTGTACTACGGTTCCTTCGCAGCCACCATGCAGTGGGCCGGCGACGAGGCCGTGCGGCGTCAGATCCGGGATACGCTCCGGCATGAATTCCGTCATCATCTGGAGACCAATGCCGGGCTTTTCGGAAAGGGCACGCTGATCGAAGAGGACCATAATGACATGGTGCGGTATTTTATGCGGCATAAGGAGCTGGATGAACAGAGATGAAAAGTATCAGAGCCGACCTGGATGCGGGCAGTTTTAAACCTGCCTATCTTCTCTACGGGGAAGAAAAATATCTGATCAGACAATACCGGGACCTTCTTGTACGGGCTCTGGTCCCGGAGGGAGAAACCATGAACTTTGCCCGGTATGCCGGCAAGGATATCCCTGTCCGGGAAGTGATCGACCTGTGTGAGACCCTGCCCTTCTTTTCGGAGCACCGGGTGATCCTGCTGGAGGATACGGGATTTTTCAAGAATAAATGCGATGAGCTGGCGGATTACATGAAAGAGCTGCCGGATTATCTGATCCTGCTGTTTACCGAGGAACAGGTCGACAAGCGGAACCGGCTGTTCAAGGCAGTCAGCTCCGCCGGACGCGCCGTGGAATTCGTCACGCCGGATGAGCGCCAGCTTCACACCTGGATCCGGAAGACCCTGCGGGACAACGGCCTTGCCATCTCCGACCGGGATGCCTCTTATCTGATGCAGAAGACCGGCACCGACATGACCAATCTTCACACAGAGATGGAAAAGCTCATCAGCTACTGTTACGGACGCTCCGCCGTCACCGCCGGGGATATTGACACCGTATGCATCACCCAGATCGAAAACCGTATTTTTGATATGATCCGGGCCGTGACAGACCGGAATGAGCGGAAAGCCCTCTCCCTGTATCAGGACCTGCAGACCCTGAAGGAACCCTCCATGCGAATCCTCTTTCTCCTGGGCCGGCAGTTCCGCCAGCTGTATCTGACCAAAGAAATGGAGCAGGAAGGCGCATCCCAGACCGAGATCGCCGAGCGCCTGGGCGTCCGGCCTTTTGCCGTCCGTCCTCTATCCGCCTGCGCCAGAGCCTTCTCCAAAGACCAGCTGAAGCAGGCTGTCGCCGATTTTACCGAAGCGGACGAAGCCGTCAAATCCGG
>CAMOUV010000110.1 GCA_946626695.1 uncultured Blautia sp. | reverse complement strand
TGCTTTTTGATTTATTCTGTTAATACTCTAACATTACAATAATCACACTAGAATCACAAGCCCAAATGCCCGATATCCCGCAGAATCCGCGGGAGCACTTCCTTTTCATCCGCAAACAGCGTCACATACCCTTCCAGGGATTCCGCTTTGGTCTTCAGGCTGCGGGAGTGCATACTCACATAGGTTCTGCATTCGTATTTTGCGTTCCGGGCTTCCTGGATCATATTGGCGCCGGCGCTGTTCCCATCCAGCGCCAGAAGGACGGACGTCCTGCGCTTAAAGATCTCAAAGGCAAGGCTTTTGTATAATCCCATGGGAGACGATTCGATGGAAACGCGGATATGCACTCCGCTGTTCCGCAGCTCTGTCTCCTCGTTCCGGGTGATCAGCGTCGGGATAAACGCGAAGATCCGGAACCTTCCCCGCCATCTGTCCCGGTTCTGCTGCACAAGATACCGCTCGTATCCCTTCAGGCGGTAACCGATGACAAAGAACACCTTCTCCGGGTCTGCTTTCTCCAGGATCCGGTCCAGCAGCCGTTTTCCATAGTCCCGGACGGATGTCACATGACGGTCATTGTTAAAGCTTCCGCCAACCACCACCACCGGCATCCCTTCGGGCGGGAGCTCGCAGATCCGGTCCTGCAGGATATCCGCGGCTGCCAGCTTCTTTCTGCTGATGAACGAACGGGTCTCCGTCTCCCGCCGGGCGGCAATCCTGTGCAGATAATACGCCTCCACCGGACCGAAACTGTCTCTGTCCCTGCCCGGCGCACCCGGCTTTCTTTCCTCTGAGCCTGGCTCCGCCGTATCCCGGGTTTCCCTGCAGAATTCTCCGAAATCCTGCTCCCACTTCTCCTGTTTTCTGCGGAACCAGTCCATGCTTTTTTCGCACACCTGCTGTTCACACCTGCGCAGCTGCAGCATTTCCTCCGGGCTGAGATGCAGAAGCTTCTCCAGAGAAAGCTGTTCATCGATGGAGTCCGTGCCGTACAGCGCGCCCCCGTCCGTTCCCTGCACGCACTGAACCCCGGCCTTCAGGTAGGCCCGCAGCGGATGATTCCGGAGGGAGGTCAGATTGTTCAGACGCACATTGGAGGTGATCTGGAATTCCAGCACCACTCCCTGCTCCTTTAATTCCTCCAGAAGGGCTTTCCCCTTCTGTGATTTCAGATTGGCCGTATAGAGTCCGTGCCCGATCCGCATGACCGGCATGGGCTGCCCCTCCGCGAGAGATCTCTTCACGCAGGCAATGCTGTTCGCCACATTGTCGCGAAGGCTGTCATTTTCGCCGGCGTGGATCCGGATCACAAAGGAAGGATGTTCCGACGCGATCCGCACGATCTCCCGGATCACCTCCTGCAGTTCACGGATGTCGTTGATCTCTTCTCCTACGATGTCCGCCCCGGCCACATATGGATCCTCTGCCACGGCGGAAAGAACCTGCAGGTTTTCTCTGAAATAATCGCCGGATACCACATTATCCTTCACGATGGTCAGCGCGATCCGGCGGATTGCGGCCAGAAAACGGATCACAACGCCGGTCTCCCGGCAGGCCGCCGGCAGTACCTGGTGCGCCTGGGCGAGCATTTCCGCCGCCTGGGGATTCTTCACCAGAGTAGTGTCTGAGATTTCCAGGTAACGGATCCCCTGGGCCGCATTGCTTCTGGCGATCCAGAGAAGCTTGTCCTGAAACAGCGTATTCTCCTTATAATCGGGATTTTCCCGATCCTTCAGCATCTGTTTTGCGTACTCCAGGATATCCCGGTCCGGCAGGGAGTCGATCCCGGACAGGACGATCTTCCGGTCACAGGAAATCCCCTTTGTAAAAACATATCGGTACAGATATACCTTTTCCAGATTTGTAAATACAGCCTGACCATCCTTCATGATTGACAGGGAAGCGCGGATCTTCATAATGTTGTGTTCCGCATCCGCCGGATTCCGAAGGATCAGATCCGCAAAGTTTATGAAGGTATTGTCATCGATCTTCCGGGTCAGGTACTTTCCCGTAAACGCGGAGTCTGCAAACCGTTCCGCCACGCTCCGCCTCTGTCTTTCCAGCTCTTCTGTCTGCTCCGGCGTGCACAGAAGGTGCAGCTTTTTGATGTAATACAGAGGATAGCGGATCTGGTGGACGATCCCCAGCGCGATCAGGATATCCGGCTTCAGATTCGCATTCATATGCGTATGCAGATCGGTCCGGAATTTACACTCACTCCGTATAAAGGTCTTCGTGATGGTCCTTTTGATATCCAGATGATAATCCTTGGTCTGGCTCATCAGGGTTTTCGAAATGGCCGGGATCCCGGCCTTCATCTCAATGGTACCGTCCGGAAAAATATTGGCCACCTTGGTATTTCCAAGCCGGAAAATATAGATGCTCCGGTTATACCCGTCAATGTAACAGGGAACCTTTCCCTCTATGATCTTCAGGCCGTTTTGATCCAGGGTGACCGGCAGGCCGCAGAGACGGGCGAGGTTTGTGATCAGATTTCCTGTTTTGTGATTCGGAGTCCGCAGGATATAGGTCATTTCATCGCCCTGTCTGTACAGTTCGACATGAATATCCTTTTCTTTATCCAGATAAAAACGCCCGAACCGGGATCTCCCGGTTATCTTTTCGTCATGATCCATCTCATTCCTCCATCCGGTCATCCGATTCGTCAAACATCTTCCCCCGGATCTCCAGAATATCTGCCATGTCGATCGCTGCATTCCGGCCGCTGTATCCTTCCTTTCTCATCAGAACGATCCTTCTTCCGGCTGTATCGATCTTCTTGACAGGCTCTGTAATCGTCTTGTAGCTTCCGCCTTCCTTCAACGGATCCGGCTCAAAATAGGTAATGGAAACGGCAGGATGCTGCCCCTCCGCGATGAGGCGGCCGATCCACGCCATTTTCCGGTTCAGGATCTCCAGCTCGGTTTCGCCCGGTTCGATCTTCTGATCCGTGCGGCGCTGTTCCTCCCGTACCATGTCGCTGTAGCCGGCCAGGGCATCGAAGGAGGAAAACTGCGCTGCCCGGTCATACAGGCTCATATGAGGCCGCGCAGGCGACTGCCAGTGGGGATGATCAATGATATCCGGATACACATCGCGTCCGTTCGGCTCTCCTTCTTTCAGTCCTCTGGTCATAGATCTTCCCCTTCTCTTTGCTTCTTTGTCTTGTCGGAGGATAAAAAAGACTCCACCGTATCCGTTCCGGCACGATGGCCTCCGATCTGTCCGTTCCGCATGATCGTGGTGGCGCCTTCCAGCAGATTCATTCCCTTCAGGACCGCATTTTTGCCGAATTTTTCCTGCAGCAGAAGGGTCGCCTTCTGCATTTTCTTTTCCTTCGCATCGGCAGCGTCCTCGGCGGCCTTCTTCTTCTCCAGCGCATCATAATCGACGAAAAGGCTCAGCTGTTCCGGTTCTTCCTCCGGGATCTCCTTTTCTTCGATCAGGTTTACAGCTGTGATATTGATGCGACGGACCGTCAGGTCCGGATCCACAATCCGGTCATACAATTCCATCATACAGGCCATGATACGCTGGGTCGAGCTGGTCCATCGGTCCAGATTGCCCGTTCCATGGGCATGCTTCGGGGCCGGACGCCCGTAGTAATCCAGCCCGACCGTGCCTTTGTATCTCTTTCCGGTCGAAGCGTAGGTATATTCGTTTTCCTTCTGCGTCCGCCCCCGGCGGGCAAGAGTCACGGAAGAACGATCATAATTGACAGTCAGTTCGATTTTCTTTGTGACCAGGCCCTTCCGGACCAGATCCAGCACCAGCAGCTCCGTCATCTCCCGGGTGATCAGCTTTGCCTTTTCGAAGGAATACGGTTCCATCAGGACCTGACCGGCCCCGATACTGTTGCTCTGGGGCTTGTAGGCTTTGATCGATGCCACGTCGGCGGGTTCCCAGCCCCACGCATGGTCGATAACCAGCTCGGCATTGATGCCAAGGGCATCGTAAAGGGCATCTTCATTCTTTTCGCTGAGTCTGGCCACATCTCCCATGGTAAAGCATTTCAATTCCTCCAGCCGCCTTGCGATGCCGGGTCCGATCCGCCAGAAATCCGTGAGGGGTTTATGGCACCAGAGCAGCTCTCGGTAGGAATTCTCGTCCAGCTCGGCGATCCTGACGCCGTCCTCATCCGCGGGAACATGCTTGGCCACGATGTCCATGGCCGCTTTGGCCAGATACAGATTGGTCCCGATCCCCGCCGTCGCCGTGATTCTGGTGGAGGAAAGGACCTCACGGATCATGGTGATGGCCAGATCATGGGCATTCATATGATAAACAGCAAGATATTCGGTCACATCCAGGAAACACTCGTCGATGCTGTAGACGATAATGTCCTCCGGACTGATGTATCTCGAGTAGATGGAGACGATCCGGGTGCTGATCTCTTCATACAGCTTCATCCGCGGCGGCGCGACATAATAGGTCAGCTCCAGAGACGGATCCGCTTCCAGCGCCGGGGCCGAAAAGGAAGATCCGGAGAAGTGATATTGATGATCCTCTTCCGACTTTTTCACCACCCCGAGCCGGATGGCTTTTCGCAGCCGGTCCGCGTTCACCTCTTTCACCCTCTGCACCACCTCGAAAAGACGGGCCCTTCCGGAGATGCCATGGGCTTTCAGGGAAGGAGAGACCGCCAGACAGATGGTTTTTTCCGTACGGCTGGCATCGGCCACCACCAGATTGGTCGTCAGCGGATCAAATCCCCGGTCCGCCGCCTCGGCACTGGCATAGAAAGACTTCAGATCGATGGCGATGTAGGTTCTGGAAGCTGTTCCTTTATACAGGGCGTTTTCTGTCTGTTTTTCATTTCCGGACATCCTCATCCCCCCTCGCTGCGTCCTGCGGATTGCCCAGGCACGCAGACGATATCCTCCGTCTTTTCCGGTTTCTGCGCGTCCGTCAACAGGCTGTGAAGCCGTCACCTTTTTGACCTTCTTCAGACAGTATAGTCCACAAATCCATACCCTGTCAAATAAGCAGGCCGTGTCTTCGGATTACAAATGACTTTCCTTCTTTTCAGAAGTTCTTGCAGCTGAAGGCTTCTCTTATAGATGACAATCATCTGCAAATGTGATACTATTCTGGTAACAATCACATGCATGACCATCTGCAGACAGGAAAGGAAAACATCCTATTATGAGAAAAGAAGCGACCGCGCAGGAATGGAAACGCCTCTATGACCTTGGCATGCTTTTTATGAAGAAAAAGCCATGGGAAATTCTGAATAACGAGGAGTATATCCGAATCTGTTTTTCGGAGGATGATGAAGCCTTTTTTACCATCATGGGAAATGGCGGGATGGAGTATGGCTTCGGCATGTATATCGGAGAAATCGCCTTCCGGGAACTGAACCTCCTCATCAATTCGCAAAGCGGCCCTGAAGCAGAGGAATACAGTTTGTATCTTCAGAATTGCCTGGTCATGTTCACAGATAGGAAACAGGATGTCCCCGACGAACAGATGGCGGTAATCAAAGAATTAAAGCTGAATTTCGGGAAAGGCCGCGACTGGCTTTATTTTGAAAAGCACGCCAGAGGATTTTTGCCGTATATTCCCGATCAGGAAGAGGTTCGTGTCCTGATCCGGTATATGGAGCAGCTCCTGCCCTGTCTGGATCAGATCGAAAAGAAAAAGCCCCGGGGATTCCATCTCATCCATCACGGCTTTGACTATACGCTTCGGAATGGCAGCTGGAAGCTGGAATCTGTCATATGGAATACGCAGGAAATGGGCAAACTCCCACTGACAGAGAAGACAGGGAATGTCAGGCAGCTGAGTTCATCCTGGAAACAGCTGAATGCGACGTGGGAAGTGGATCTGGCTTTGATCCATGCAAGGATCGACGACGAGAACTATGACAGGCCGCTGTATCCATACATGCTTCTTATCGTTGATCATAAGATCGGATCTGTTATCTTTCAGGAAATTCTCGATCCCCTTTGTGATCCTCCTGAATTGTGCAAAAAAATGATCGAATTGATGCATCAGAACGGAAAGCCAAAAGAAATTCTGGTGTCCGGTCCTATCATGAAGGAAATTTTCTCTGTTCTGGAGCGTGATACAGATGTACCTGTGACAGAAGCCTCTCTGACAAATCTGGAAGAGTTCAAAAAAGGACTTCTGCAGCATATGTCTGCCTCCTGTTTCAATGATGCGGGAGCCGGAAGTTTTCTGGAGCATATGGGTCTTAAAGAGGAAGAGATTCAATCTCTTCTGGACATTGCAGGAGTTGATTCGGAGCAGGATCTCCTAACACAATTATCCGAACGGTTTCAGAGCTTATCCAGTCCTGACGGAGGGATGTTTTTCGGCAGTCCGCTTGATTATGATGGCTGGGATGACAGCCGGATTATCTGGGACAATCCATCTACTCTGCGGAAGAAAACAGAATGTACCCGACAGTTTTTTGAACATTCTCTCCCATTTGTTGAAGAGGAGGCCGTTGACGATGATTGGGATGACTGGGATGAAGAAAAGTGCTCCGGGATGATCGATGCCTCGTGGTGTGAAGACTGGGCGGCCATGATCAGCCTGTGCAAGCGGGAAAAGCTCCTCGCGATCGCAGAGAAGCTCGGTGTGAAAAGCGATACTCAAAAAAAGGCTGCTTTTGCGGCGGAAATCCATAAAACACTGGCTGCAAAACCGGGAAGGCTTAAAGACTTTCTGACGGATACCGAGAGGGCAGCCTTAAAACTGCTCCGGGCAATGGCCAATAAAGAAGACTGTGTTTTTTCGGATGCTTTTCCCTTCCCTGCCGGGGTTATTGTAAGTCTCCTTGAAAACGGAGTCATCGATATCAATACAGGGCATACCGGAGATATTCTTTATCTGACAGTCCGGCTGCCCCGCAATCTGAAAGGGATTCATCTTTGATATCCGATACCTGTCAAAGGAAAGGCTGCAGAAAGGAACAAAAAATGAGAATCATTGAAAGCTGTGCGAAATGTCTGTATGACCGGCAGCTGCACATGACAGACAACGAAGAATATCTGGCAGAGATCCGGGAGATCCTCGATAACAGGAGCGAGGATGACTCTGCGCCTTATCTTGTGTATCAGTTTAACAAAATCTATGAGCGCTATTTTGGAAAAAGGCCCTCCTACCGGGACGTAAAAAAGCAGTATAATGATCTGGTCCTTTCCATGGAAGACAGCCTTCGGAGAGAAATCGGAAAAAGTGCGGACCCTCTTGCAACCGCTCTCGTCTATGCCCGGATTGGAAATTATATCGACTTTGGGGCCATGAACCAGGTTGATGAGGCGACATTCCTTTCCCTGTTCAAAGATACAGAAATGTCCTCGAAGGACAGGGAAGTGTTTGCATCCTTCCGGAGCCAGGCTTCCGAAGCAAAAAACTTCCTGCTGATCGCAGATAACTGCGGAGAGATCGTCCTGGACCGGCTCTTCCTGGAGCAGTTGAAAAAGGAGTATCCGCAGCTGGAGTTTTCAGTCATGGTCCGGGGCGGAGAAGTGCTCAATGACGCCACGTATGAGGATGCGGTTTATACCGGCATTCATAAAATGGCGAAGATCGTCCCGAACGGAAACAGCGTTGCCGGGACGGTGTATGACCTGTTGTCTGAAGAAGCACGGGCTGAACTGGACAAAGCCGATCTGATCCTCGCAAAAGGACAGGGCAATTATGAATCCATGCACCATGAGGCAGAGCATATCTTCTTCTC
>CAMOUV010000109.1 GCA_946626695.1 uncultured Blautia sp. | reverse complement strand
CGAAAGCCTCCCTGTGAAATTTTTCACAGGGAGGCGCCATTCTTCATTCGGAACATGAACTTCTGCTGATTCGCTGCTGCTCCGGGCCGGCAGAGCCTTGAACTGTTTATCCCTTCCCTCTCACCGGGCATCATAATACCATTACCAGTGTTCCGGCTCCGATAAGGACACAGCCGATCAGACTTTTCACGGTGAATTCCTCATGCAGGAAAACAAACGCCAGCACGAGTGTAATCACCACGCTCAGTTTATCGATCGGCACCACCTTTGATGCGTTTCCCATCTGAAGCGCCTTGTAGTAAGAAAGCCAGGAAGCCCCCGTCGCCAGACCGGAAAGGATCAGAAAAATCCAGCTCTTCTGACTGATGGATCTGATCCCGCTTTGTGTATTTGTCAGGAACACCATCCCCCACGCCATGACAACAACGACCACCGTGCGGATCGCTGTGGCAAGGTTCGAATTCACTCCTTCAATTCCTATCTTTGCCAGAATTGACGTCAATGCAGCAAAAACTGCCGACCCTAACGCAAACCAGAACCACATAATACTCTCCTTAAATCAGGTTCAAATATACCGGTCGATCCGACTCATCTTCAGGACCATCCAGTAAGACACAGCGAACAGCGCGGCAATAAAGACTACAAAATACCAGGCGCTGATCTCTGCGCTCGCAATGAAATCATAGGTACCATGAAGAAAAACAGGAACCACTACCGCCAGACAGCGGAAGAGCTGCGATTTATCGTGTAAACCCCGGTTCTCCAGTTTTCTCGCAACGCCGTAAAACACACCCATAAACACGCCGAAACAGGTATGCCCCGGAATCGCTGTCACAGCGCGGATCAATGCCGTGGAGAGCCCGTAATGTAAGACATAGCTGATATTCTCCCATAATGCGAAGCCGAGAGACACAAAGACCGCATAGACCACGCCGTCATACTGACAGTTGAATTCCGGGGATTCCCATGTGTTTTTCTGAAGCAGAAAATATTTTGCTCCTTCTTCCGAAAGCGCGACCACAACAAAGTATAACAGGATCTGGTACAGGCCGTTATCATGCACGGCTGCATCCAGCAGCGTCCCGAGGATCCTTTCCAGCACCAGTGCGATCAGCGCTGAAAAGATCCCCGCTTTCACCAGTGAACCCAGTATATAAGAACTCTCTTTTTCAAGACGGTCTGACCTATACACTCTGAGCATTAAACCGACTGCCGGTATGATCGCTGCTAAAATCAGAATAATTTTGTAGGTCAGCAATGGTGCCACCAGATAATAAAACATGACGCAGCTCCTCTCATTTACAGGTATATTGGATTTTCAGACCGGAGATGACCGGTCCGTAAAGTATTATACCATATCTGCGTTCATTTTTCATTCCAAAGATCGGTTTCTTCGATCAGATCTTCCATCGCTTCCAGATACTCTCCGAAATCATCATATTCAATATGCATCTTCATCCCTTATTCTCCCCCTTCAGACATTCATCAACGTTCCTTCATCAGATACTCGTAGTATTCTGTCTCTGATGAAAACAGCATGTATCGTCCTTCAATAAACCCCATATAGCCGGCATCTGTATCATATCCCTTCATGCTGCAGCCTCCTTTCTGACGCTCATCTGTTTCTCTGATGATCTTATCCTACCATCCTACATGTGCAAAACATTGTACTTTTAATACGTTAATTCATCAAAGTGTCAGCTCCTTCTGCTGTCTCTGTTCCTGCATTTTCCGGGACTTCTCGTGCTTGATTCACCCTTCACTTTATAGTATACTGAAGCAAGGATAAGCAGTTATGATCCTGGAATCGTCTCACCGTTCAAAAAAGAGAGGAGATTCGTTATGAACAAGAAAACAGCCATCATGACAGCGATATTTGCAGGCGTACTTGCCATAATGCCCTGCACGGCATGCTTTGCCGCCGGGGACAGCTCTTCCGCCGCACCGCTTCAGGAGATTTACAGCAGCTTTACGGCAGAGGGATCCGATTATTCCGATTATAAAAAGATGATAGCGGAGTATTACGAGGATGTCACGTTCTCGGACGCCCTGGAGGATGACCGCTTCGTGGTCACGATCGACAGCTCCAACGAATATATGGAATCCGGTTCCTGGGAATTTGTGCAGGAGGGAGACTATCTGGTCTTACGTGCCGGTGAAGAGGATTTTCTCGGCAACATGCTCTTCGAATTTGTGATCGAGCCGGTCGGCGAAGCCCTGGGAATGGATCCTGTACTCTATCCATCCTACATTCACGGACTGACGGTCCTGAACATGGAAAGCGACTGGCTGATCACCGGAAATGAGGACGGAAACAACGTATACCGGCTTTATGACGCAGCTGCCTTCGAGATGAACGGCATCGACGAGATGTATTTGACGGAGGAAGCGGCCAACGACTATCTGATGCAGGCCTCCGGCGATGATTCTTACTACAGTCTGCCCGTAGGCAAGATCCGTTTTGCCGGTCATGGAAACGAAGATGCCATGACTCTGGCGATCGGGGAGTACGGAGAAAACACCGATCTTTCCCTGCAGTCTCTGATCAATGCCGTCAAAGTGATTCAGCCGGCCGGGTATCAGGCTTTTCTGGACACATTTACAGAGCTGTCCGAAATGGAAGGAGACAGCTTCCGGGTGATCAAAGGAATCGATGAGGAGACCAGGGAATACCTGGGCATCGACGAAACGGCCGAAGCCTACAGCTTTTATACCATCATCTTCGGGACTCCGTCTTAATGACGGGAGTCCCCTTTTTAACAGGAGTCACACCTGTCATGCAGAAATTTGAAACCAAACAAAAACTGATATTGTATTTCATGAGAGGATCCTGCCGGTATTTCGCGATGGCAGCTGTTTTTGCCGCCCTGGTATCGCTGCTCGATATGATCCGGCCGAAGGTCATCTCTTTCACGGTGGACTCCGTGATCGGGACAGATGTCCCGGATCTTCCGGACTCGATCCTGCGGTTGATCGACCGTCTGGGAGGCATGGACAGTCTGCGTGCGCACCTGATCCTGCTGGCGGCGGCCGTTCTTCTGATCGGACTTCTGGCAGCAGTGTTCCGCTATCTCTTCCGTTCCACCAATGCAAGAGGGGCGGAGATTTTTGTGGAACGGACCCGAAACGAACTGTTTCGTCATATCATGTATCTGCCCTATTCCTGGATGGCGGAGAACAGCACCGGGGATATCATCCAGCGCTGTACATCGGATGTGCAGACCATCAAACGGTTTATCGCCGAACAGCTGACCGCCCTGGTGCGGACCATCATTCTGATCATCATGGCCGTGGTGTTTATGGGCAACATCCACTGGAAGGTCATGCTGGTCTCCACGGCATTTATCCCGATCATCGTTGCCTATTCCCTCTTCTTTCACACCCGGATCGGGAGCGCCTTCCAGAAGGCGGACATCGAGGAGGGAAAGCTTTCCACCATCGCTCAGGAAAACCTGACCGGCGTCCGGGTGGTCCGGGCCTTTGGCCGGGAAATGTACGAGCGTGAGCGCTTCGAGAAGCAGAATGTCTATTACACCAATTTCTGGGTTCATCTGATCCGTCTGTTGTCGGCCTTCTGGGCTTCGGGCGATGTTCTGACCGGAACGCAGATGCTTTCGGTGCTGATCGCCGGCTCGTACTTCTGCGTAAACGGGGAACTGACAGCGGGAGAATTTATCGCTCTTCTTTCCTATAATGTAATGCTGACCTGGCCGGTCCGTGTGCTCGGCCGCGTTATCTCCGAGATGAGCAAGGCGGGGATCTCCATCGACCGTCTGCGGTATATCATGAACTCGGATACGGAGCAGGATATTCCGAACGCCCAGACACCGCCTCTGGACCAGGAGATTCGTTTCGAACACGTAAGCTTCGCCTACGAGAACGGATCCGAACAGGTCCTCCGGGATGTCAGTCTTTCCATCGCTCCCGGCTCTACCATCGGGATCCTGGGCGGTACGGGCTCCGGCAAATCCACGCTCATGTACCTGCTGGAGCGGATCTACGAGCTTCCGGAGGAAAACGGGCGGATCACCATCGGCGGCGTGGATATCCGGAGCATCTCGCGCCGGCATCTGCGCAGCAACATCGGGATCGTGCTGCAGGAGCCTTTCCTGTTTTCCCGGACGCTGGAGGAAAACATCCGCTTTGCCCTGGAAAGCGCAACCCTGGATGAGATCCGGTACGCCGCAAAGATCGCCGCTGTGGATTCCACCATTCAGGGCTTTACGGATGGCTATCAGACCTTTGTCGGAGAACGGGGCATGACCCTTTCGGGAGGCCAGAAGCAGCGGACCGCCATCGCGCAGATGCTGATCCGGAAGAGCCCGGTCATGATCTTTGACGATTCGCTTTCCGCCGTGGATGCGGAGACGGACCAGCAGATCCGGCAGGCTCTCCGCGAAAACACAGGCGGTTCCACCGTAATCCTGATCTCTCACCGTATCCCCACCCTGATGCACGCCGACCGGATCTTCGTTTTCAAAGACGGGAGGATCCTGGAGGAAGGCAGTCACGCTGAGCTGATGGCCCGGGAGGGGCTGTACCGCCAGATCTACCTTCTGCAGTCCTCCGGCGGAGATGAGCTGTAACCAGGTTTCCCCTTCTCTACTATGGTAATGTCATATGAATGAAAAATTAGACGAGCAGGTCCGGCTGCGTTTTTTCGGCATCCCCCGGCTCCTTCCCTACCTGAAACCATACCGGGGCATGATGATCGCCATGATCCTGATGGGCGCTCTGTCCAGTGCCATAGACGCACTGTATCCGCTCTTCAACCGTTATGCCCTGGATCATTTTATCGGGGGCAGCACCCTGCAGGGACTCGTGCCCTTTATCATTGCCTACCTGGCTCTGCTGCTGGGCCAGACCGTGATCAACTATATCAGCACCTACGACTGCGGCAAGGTGGAAATGTATGTGAACCGCGATCTCCGGAATACGGCCTTCAATCACCTCCAGACTCTGTCCTTCTCCTACTACAACCAGAATTCCGTCGGCTATATCCATTCCCGCGTCATGAGCGACACCGGAATGATCGGAGACCTGGTTTCCTGGAGAATGATGAACCTGATCTGGAACGGGGCTTTTCTGATCGGTATCCTTGTCGTGATGCTGCTGATCGATATCCGGCTTACGGTCTATATCCTGCTGCTGATCCCCTTTGCTGCCGTTCTGATGGTGTACTTTCAGCGTAAGCTGTTGTTCTTTAACCGCCAGATTCGCGAGATCAACTCCAGGATCACCGGCAATTACAACGAAGGAATCACCGGAGAAAGAACGGTCAAGATCCTGGCTTCCGAGGAAAAAATGATCCGGGATTTTGAAAAGGATACGCTGAACATGCGGCACACCTCCATCCGGGAGGCGCATTTTTCCGCCCTGTTCATTTCCACCGTCACCATGATGTCCTCGTTTGTCCTGGCACTGGTGCTGTGGAAGGGCGGACAGCTTTCCCGCGAAAACCTGATGCGCATCGGGACGCTTTCCGTGTTCATGTCCTACGCTCTGGAAATGCTGGATCCCATCCAGAACATCATCGAAACCCTGTCCGCCTTCATTGCCATTCAGGTGAATATCGAACGGCTGACGCGGCTTCTGAACGAAGAATCCGACGTGACGGATACGCCGGAGGTCATCGAAAAATACGGCGATACCTTCCACCCGAAAAAAGAAAACTGGGAACCTCTGCACGGGGATGTGGAGTTTAAGGATGTGACCTTCCATTATCCTGACGGGCATGAAATCATCCTGAACCATTTCAACCTGAAGATCCCCCAGGGAAAGAACATCGCCATCGTGGGCGAGACCGGCGCCGGCAAATCCACCCTGGTGAATCTGGTCTGCCGTTTCTACGAGCCCACCGAGGGGCAGGTCCTGATTGACGGCCGGGATGCCAGGGAACGGTCCCAGCTGTGGCTTCACAGCAATATCGGTTATGTGCTGCAGACTCCCCATCTGTTTTCCGGCACGGTACGGGAAAACCTCCGGTACGGGCGTCCCGATGCCACGGATGAACAGATCATGGAGGCGCTCCGGCTGGTTTCCGCGGCGGATATTGTAAAGAAAATGGAAAAAGGGCTGGATACGGATGTAGGAGAAGGCGGAGAGCTGCTGTCCACCGGGGAAAAACAGCTTCTTTCCTTTGCCCGGGCAATTCTCGCCGATCCCCGGATCCTGATCCTGGACGAGGCCACCTCCTCCATCGACACCGTGACCGAGAAAGCGATCCAGAATGCCATCTCCGTAGTGATCAAGGGCCGCACCTCTCTGGTCATCGCCCACCGGCTGTCCACGATCGTGAATGCCGACCTGATCCTGATGGTGCAGGACGGAAAGATCGTCGAACAGGGAACCCACAAGGAGCTGCTGGCCAGAAAGGGCAGTTATTACCAGCTGTACATGCGGCAGTATGAAGAGCTTTCCTGGAAGCAGGCCTCGAACGCATAAAACCATCGGTCAAATACCCGTGACAGGTGAAGCTTGTGATGCATCCGAGCTGCAGGGTATCTGACTCTCGCGGCAGCCGCCGAATGGACAGGCAAGCCTGTCCGCATGGCTCGTTGCCCGCAGAAAAAAAGACCGGGAGCGGTCTGTGCCTGAAAAACACAGTACCGCTTCCGGTCTTTGAGTGTCTTGAGCCTCTCTCCCTGCTTATTCTTCGTCCCCGGTAAGGCGCAGGATCCCCCGGATCTCCTCTTCTTCCATGTCCAGAATAACGGCAAGCTCCTGCAGGGTGAAGGGCAGGGTTTTGTCCTCTTCATCTTCCGACAGCTCCCGGACCGCCGTGTCGAGCTTCTCCACCTTCGCCACCAGGGAGTCGTCCCGCTGTTTCTGGAGAACCTGCTCTTCAATGGCGCTGCGCAGGCCGTCACGGACCTGTGCTTTCACCCAGGCATCTCCGTTTTCCGGAAGGATGTTTTCTTCCGGCAGGCGGGACAGGGCCGATACCAGGGCCACGTTTCCTTCCTGAATCAGGTCTGCCAGGAGCAGTTCCGTACAGTTCATGTCTGCTGCCGTCCGGGCTGTCCAGGGCATATAGTACCGTGTCAGAGAAAGCATGGCCTTTTCATCCCGGTCTGCAAGAGCTGAAAAGGCTTCACGGTATCGGAAATTCTCTTCTGTCTCCCCTTCCAGCTCCGAGAGCAGTTCCCGGAGATAGGCTTCCTCCTCCCCCGTCAGCTCTGCAGGAGTCCCTGCGGCCAGGTCGATCCCGTCATCCGCCACTTCTTCCGTCCAGCCGACACCCTCGATCCGGATCCCTTTTCCGCGAAGATACTGCAGGATCCGGAGCATCTGATCCTTATCCAGATCATCCCCTTCAAAGAATTCTCTCATCTGTTCCGGAGCCAGCGTCTGCCCCTGCCTGGCGGAGAGCTCCACCAGAGCGGCGAGTTTATCCTGAAATTCCTTTATATTCATCTCTTCATCCTTTCAAAAACAGGTTTTGAATTATCATATCACAGAGCAGGCAGAGAAAGCAATTACGGTTTGAGCCTGCCGAAAGCGGCTGTTTTTTTCTGTGTGGGATCCGTGCAGAAAATTATTTTTAATTCGTCTGCGATAAAAGAAAATATTTGTTGACTTTTCTTTTCCCCTGTACTATAATACTATTTGCGTCGAGTGACGATGTGCTAATTAAATATAAAATGTGAATTAAAATGACTTCAGCGGGGTGTGGCTCAGCTTGGCTAGAGCGCCTGGTTTGGGACCA
>CAMOUV010000108.1 GCA_946626695.1 uncultured Blautia sp. | reverse complement strand
CCTGTAATCCTTTTCACTGCAGCACTGTACAGCGTGACGCTTAATGCGTTAAATAAGAATTGAACATGGCTGCGATACCATAAAAAGAAATTATGTAAATCTGCGGGAAAGGTCTTGCATAACAGGAAGAAATATGTTACAACATTATTGCAAAAATATGTAATTGCGTAATAGATGGAGGAGTATCTGTGATTAATCTGGTTGATGTGACGAAATCCTACGGCAAGGGTCTGCCGGCGGTGAATCACGCAAATCTGCATATTAATAAGGGCGAGTTTGTTTTTGTGGTGGGGAGCAGCGGCTCCGGCAAATCCACCCTGATCAAGCTTCTTCTGCGGGAGCTGGATGCCACGTCGGGCAATATCGTGGTGAACGGGGAGCGTCTGAAGGGGATGAAGCACCAGAAGGTGGCGAAGTACCGCCGGAAGCTGGGGGTCGTTTTTCAGGATTTCCGGCTTTTAAAGGATCGGAATGTCTATGAGAATGTGGCCTTTGCCCAGCGCGTGATCGGAAAACCGACCCGTGTGATCCGCAGGCGTGTCCCGGAGGTGCTGCAGGAAGTGGGACTGGCCGGCAAGTATAAATCTTTCCCGGATGAGCTTTCGGGGGGAGAGCAGCAGAGAGTAGCCATTGCCAGAGCGCTGGTGAACCGTCCTGATATCCTTCTGGCGGATGAACCGACCGGAAACCTGGATCCGGCTACCAGCATGGAGATCATGGAGCTGCTGGAACGGATCAACGGAAGAGGGACGACCGTGCTGGTGGTCACGCACAACAAGGAGATCGTGAATTCCATGAAAAAGCGCGTGGTCACCATGCATGAAGGCGTGATCGTGAGTGACGAAGAGGAGGGCGAATACCATGAGGCCTAGTACGATCTGGTACATCCTGAAGCAGGGTGTCATCAATATTCGCCGGAACTGGATGTTTTCCGTGGCTTCCGTCCTTACCATGACAGCGTGTATTTTTCTGTTTGGTATTTTTTATTCTCTGATCGTGAACGTCAATTATATGGCGAAGAAGACGGAGGAGAAGATTCCCATCGCTGTGTTCTTTGAAGAGGGGACGACCCAGGAAGAGCTGGACGAGGTGGAAAAGCGGATCCGGGAGAGACCGGAGGTGGAAGAAGTGGTCTTTGTTTCCGGAGATGAAGGTCTGGAGAATTATCTGGACAATATGTATCCGGACGGGGACGAGATGACCGAGGAGGTCCGGGAGTCCTTCAAGGATCTGTTCCTGGAATACAACAATGAAAACCCGCTGGAGGATTCTTTCAATTTCAAGGTGACCGTGAAGGAGATCGAGCGGCAGGATGAACTGGTGGAGTATATCAAGACCCTGCCCCGCGTGCGGAAGGTGCGCCAGTCTTCGGAGGCGGCGGACACGCTTTCCTCCTTCAACCAGATCCTGTATTATGTCTCTTCGGGAATCATCGGCATCCTGTTGCTGATCTCGGTTTTCCTGATCAGCAACACCATCTCCGTTGGCATTTCGGTCCGGCGGGAAGAGATCGGGATCATGAAGTATATCGGCGCTACCGATCGTTTTGTGCGTGCGCCCTTTGTCCTGGAGGGAATTTTCCTGGGCATCGTGGGTGCCATCATTCCGCTGACGCTGCTGTATTTCCTTTATATCCGGGCGATCCGGCTGCTGGTGGAGAATTTCACCGTGCTGGGAGGCAGCATGCGTTTCCTCAGTGCGGCCCAGATTTACCGGACGCTGCTGCCCATCGGGCTGCTGCTCGGAATCGGCATCGGCTGGATCGGCAGTGCCCTGACCACCAGAAAGCATCTGCGGGTATGATCCATGGAAGGAAAAGAGTACATCAAAGGGGTCATCACCGGCGTTTTTCTGGCGGTGGCCGGCGTGTTGCTGGGATTTGTCCTGTACAGAAAATTCAATACGGAGAAGTATGTGATGTCGGATCCGGCGCACCAGGCTCGGCTTGAGGTGCTGGAGGACATGATCGATCAGTATTATCTGAACGACACGGACGACGAAAAGCTGGCAGACGGGGTGTACCACGGCCTGATCTACGGTCTGGGGGATCCCTACTCCCGGTATTATTCTCCCGAGGAATACGCGGAGGAGATGACGGTGTCGGACGGATCCTATGTGGGGATCGGCGTTGTCATGGAATCCCAGCGGGACGGGACCGTACGGATCGCTGAGGTGTACGAGGGCAGCTCCGGCGAAGCGGCCGGCATACAGGTGGACGATATTCTTCTGTCGGTGGACGGGCAGGATGTGAAGGACCTGGGACTCACCGAGCTGGTCGCATACATAAAGAGCGGAGAGCATGAGTCGGTCGAAATGACCTTCGAGCGGGAAGGCACAGGAGAGATCGTCCTTACGGTGCCGGTAACCGACATCGAAATGCCTTCGGTCCATTCGGAGATGCTGGCGGACAAGACCGGTTATATCGATGTCGATGAATTCAAGGGAGTCACCACGGAACAGTTCCGGCAGGCCTATGAAAATCTTACAGCCGAAGGAATGAGCCGGCTGATCGTGGACCTTCGGGATAATCCGGGAGGGTATGTCAGTACCGTATGTGATATCCTGCGGATGATCCTCCCGGAAGGGCTGATCGTCTATACCGAGGACAAGAACGGGAACCGGGAGGAGGAATCCTGCAGCGGAGATTCTCCCATCGAAATCCCCCTGGCGGTTCTGGTGAACCGGAACAGCGCGAGTGCCTCGGAGATCTTTGCCGGAGCGGTGCAGGATCACGAGATGGGCGTCATTGTGGGGGAAACCACCTACGGAAAGGGAATCGTGCAGTCAATCCGTTCTTTTGCGGACGGAAGCGCGGTGAAGCTGACCGTGAGCCACTATTATACACCCCTGGGCCATGATATCCACGAGGTGGGGATTCGGCCGGATGTTCCGGTGAGTCAGGACGAGGCCGGAGATGAGGAGGAAGATGTCTACATCCGGAAAGCGCTGGAGGCGATGGAAAGCCTCGACAATGCAGCGTAACCGTTGCAGATCGGCAGAAGCACAGATCGGACGGCAGGGAGCCGCGGGAAGAAAGCCCGGCGGCTTCTTGCTTTTTGCAAATATAATCCTTGCCTTGCAGTTTTAATGATGATAAGATATAGACTGAAATACGAGATGACAGGAAGGAGCCGGAGACTGTGCCGGCGCCGGAAGGGATGAAGAATGAACGAGTATGTGATCATGACAGACAACTGTGCGGATCTGCCGGAGAGTTATTACAAGGAGCATGGGATCGCCTGCAATTATCTGAATTATACATTGAACGGGAAAACCTATGAGCATGAGGAATTCCTCCCGGAAAAGGAGTATTACCGCCTTCTGCGGGAGGGGTCGCTGCCGACCACGTCCCAGGCCACGCCCCTGCAGGTGCGTTCGCATATGGAACCGCTCCTGAAGGCCGGGAAGGACATTCTGTGTCTGGCCTTTTCTTCGGGGCTTTCCGGCACCTACAGCAGCTGCGTCACGGCGGCTGAGGAGCTGAAAGAGCAGTATCCGGGCCGGAAGATCATCGTGATCGACACGCTCTGCGCTTCCCTGGGACAGGGACTGCTTGTCCATTATGCCGTCATGCGGAAGGAAGCCGGCGAGGATATCGGCGCGGTGGCGTACTGGGTAGAGACCCACAAGCTGAATCTGGTCCATCTGTTTACGGTGGATGATCTCTTCCATCTGCATCGCGGCGGAAGAGTGTCGAAGACGACGGCGGTGGTGGGCTCCATGCTGAACATCAAGCCGGTGCTTCATGTGGACAACGAGGGCCATCTGATCAACATCGGCAAGGCCCGAGGCCGCAAGAAGTCTCTTCTGGAGCTGGTACGTCTGATGGAAGAGCAGATCGGCAGCTACAGGGACAGCATCGATACCATTTTCATCAGCCACGGAGACTGCCTGGAGGATGCGGAGTTTGTACGGGACAAGGTGATGGAGAAATTTCCCGTTAAGAACTGCCTGATCAACTACGTCGGCTCTGTGATCGGAACCCATTCGGGGCCGGGTACCCTGGCCTTGTTCTTCCTGGGGGATGTCCGTTGACATAAGATTTCGAGCAGCTGCAGCACCCGTTTCAGGGGTGCTGCTTTTTTTGCTCATTTTTTTGAATAATCGCATTATTTTGTATTGATTCTCCGATTCGGATGGTTTACAATAATAAGTATTAAGGAAAGGAGGAATTCATTATGGGATTCGTAAAAGAATTTAAGGAATTCATCATGAGAGGCAATGTGATGGATCTGGCAGTCGGTGTCATCATCGGCGGCGCCTTCAGTGCCATCGTTACATCGCTGGTCGATGATGTGATCGGACCGATCATCGGCATGATCTGCGGCGGGATCGATTTCAGCAAACTGGCGATCACGGTCGGCAGTGCGGAACTCATGGTCGGCAATTTCATTCAGGCTATCATCAACTTCCTGATTGTTGCCCTGGTGCTTTTCAGCATTATCAAATCCTTCAACAAAGCAAGCGCTCTGGTCAAAAAACCGGAAGCGGAAGCAGCTCCTACCACAAAGGTCTGCCCGTTCTGCAAGAGCGAGATCGCGATCGATGCGACCAGATGCCCGCATTGTACTTCTGAAGTAAAATAATTTCAAAACTGCCGCCCGGATACGTGCCTGGGCGGCAGTTTTCAGTCTGCGGAGTTACTGGTCACGGTCATCAGACAGCCGAATATGTTTTGCATGTTCGTCCCTCTCCTGACTGCTCAGAATCAGACTGTTCGTGCCTGTGAGACATAAATGTCTCCCATTCACGTACATTCTGATTCAGCCAGTCCGTCGAGAAGCCGTACATCTGCAAGAACATATTCAGCTGTCTGATGACCATGACCGGCAGCTCTGTGGAAGAGGAGGAGAGAATGGACAGGAAAACCGAGACAGAGGGACGGTATGCGTATTTCAGTCACAGGGAATGTGAGTATTTTCCCTGCCATCCCGGGGCGGATCCGGAGAATTTCAACTGCCTTTTCTGCTATTGTCCGCTGTATATGCTGGGCAGGCATTGCGGAGGCAATTTCCGGTATACAGAAAAAGGGATCAAGGACTGTACACAGTGCCTGATCCCCCATGACAGGGCCAATTACAGGAAGATCACCGGACGGTTCCGGGAACTGGCGGATCTTCTTTCGGAGCTTGACGGGTCATCAGAAAAGCCATAAGCCGGGGAAGCTGATTGTTCAGGATCAGGCTTTCGGGGAAGGCCTGTTCATGGACAAAGCGCGCCGCAAAGGTGAAGTCGCCCACGTGCTCCGGTCCGTGACTGTCACTGGACAGAAGAACGGGCAGGTCATATCTGCGGCTGACCCGGAGAATCTCTGCGCAGTTTTCCCGGGTGTCGCCCCGATAGCCGTAAGGCGCCAGCGAAGCTTCGTTGATCTCAAAGATCACGGAGCTTTTTTTTGCTTTCCGGGCGAGGACTTCGTAATCCACCGGATAGGCCGGGTTGTCCGCGTGTCCCAGGATCTTTACGCTGGGATGCTCCATGACCTGCAGAAAGGCAGCGGTATTCTCTTCCCGGGAGCGGGGCTTATAGTTGGCGGAATGCATGCTGGCGATGGCGTAGTCCAGCTTCTGCAGGAGCTCCTCCTCCAGATCAACGGTCCCTTCCGTGTCCAGGATATTCAGTTCCACCCCGTACATCATGCGGATGCCGAGCCGTTCCGCGGGAGAGCAGAGCAGGCTCCGGAAATACGAAGGGGTCCCTGCAGCCAGAGTGGCAGGGCCATGATCGGTGATCCCGAGAAGACGGAGCCCCCGACGGGCGGCTTCCTTTGCCATATCCGTGATGGTGCTGTGGGTGCCGTGCCCGCTGGCGATGGAGTGGGTATGCATATCGGAAAGATACATGACGAATGTCCTCTTTTCGTTTCCTTTTTTATGGAATGTATCATTTTCAGTATGACAGAGCGGAGACGGGATGTCAACGGGAAATGGGCCGGTTCCGTCATTTTTCAAGGAAATCCACATTTTTCTTTGGCGAAAACCAACAGAAAAGGACAGGTATGGACGTGGGATTCTGTTGACATCAGGTAGACTATCTTATATAATGGTAGGGAGTGTGAAACTATAATTTGTGCTATCGATAAGGAGAGGTCACAAGATGAGTTATACCGAAAGCCTTTCGCCGGAGGTAAAGCAGCGTATCATCCAGGAACTGGTACCCGGCAAGCAGATTTCACTGGCCCATATCATCGCGAATCCGGATCCGATCCTCTACAAGAAGCTGGGGCTGGATCCCGCCATCGAGTACAGCCGCTCTGCCATCGGGATCATGACGATCACTCCGGCGGAGACCGCCATCATCATGGGGGATATCGCCATCAAATCTTCGGGCGTGGAGCTGGGATTTGTGGACCGTTTCAGCGGGAGCCTGATCGTCACCGGCACGGTGTCCGAGGTGGAGGCGGCCGTGAACGCGGTGCTGTCCTATGTACAGGAGACCCTGGGATTTTCGGTCTGCAAGATCACCCGGACCTGAGCGGGGCGTGAAGCAGTATGAAGAAAATCGTTTTCATGGGCCGCAGCGAGGCCGGCAAGACAACGCTTACGCAGGCCATGCGGGGCGAGAAGATCCATTATCATAAAACACAGTATATCAATCATTTCGATGTGATCATTGACACGCCCGGGGAATACGCCCAGACAAAATGGCTTGCCCATGCGCTGGCGCTGTATACCTACGAAGCGGATCTGGTGGGACTCCTGGTGGGATCCACCGAGCCCTATTGTCTGTTTCCTCCCTGCTGCACCAGTGCCTGCAACCGGGAGGTGGTGGGCATTGTCACCAAGATCAATGACCCCGGCGGAAATCCGGAAAGAGCGGCCTCCTGGCTTGCCCTTGCCGGCTGTAAGAAGATTTTTTTTGTGGATTCCAAAACCCAGGAGGGCGTGCCCGAAATCCTGGAATACCTGCGGGAGGAAGGGGATGTGATGCCCTGGGAGAAGGAAACACAATGAAAACAACATAAAAACCACAGAAAAACAACAAAAAGCCACGGCATAATATTGACTTTTTCTGTGGGAAGCAGTACCATTACAACAGTACCCAAAACCATATGCGCTTAAGGAGGAAGAAAGCATGGTAAACGAATTTGAAATCAAAAAACAGATTTGCGACATCGGCAAGAGAATCTACAACCGTAACATGGTTGCAGCCAACGACGGAAACATTTCTGTAAAGCTCAACGACAATGAGTTTCTGTGTACACCGACCGGTGTTTCCAAGGGCTTCATGACCCCGGAATACATCTGCAAGGTCGACGCACAGGGAAATGTGATCCAGGCAAACGCAGGATTCCGTCCCTCATCCGAGATCAAAATGCATATGAGAGTCTATGCAAAGAGACCTGACGTAGGATCCGTTGTCCATGCTCATCCGGTTTATGCGACCAGCTTTGCCATTGCAGGCATTCCGCTGACCCAGCCGATCATGCCGGAAGCGGTCATCGCTCTCGGATGTGTACCGATCGCTCCCTACGGAACACCTTCCACCAACGAGATCCCGGATGCGGTAGAGCCCTATCTGGAGCATTTCGATGCAGTGCTTCTGGAGAGCCACGGTGCGCTGACCTGGTCTACCGACCTTCTGGCCGCTTATCTGAAGATGGAATCCGTTGAATTCTATGCACAGCTGCTGTATCAGTCCAAGATGCTGGGCGGCCCGAAGGAATTCGACAAAGAGACCGTTCAGAGACTGTATCAGATCCGCAGACAGATGGGACTTCCGGGCAAGCATCCGGCAAACCTCTGCCAGAACAAGGACGGCATGAACTGCCATAACTGCGGCG
>CAMOUV010000107.1 GCA_946626695.1 uncultured Blautia sp. | reverse complement strand
AAGGAAAAAACCTTCTCCGCAAGATTCGGAGAGGACAGACGCACCTCCGTGTCTCCGTCTGCACCGGACGGTGCAATGATGGCGAGGAGTTTTCCGGAAAACATCCGGCGGCTGATCCCCTTGCTGCTGTCAAAGTCCGTGCTGTCCCCGTTATCCAGACCGATCAGGCGTCCTCCACCGGATACCCGGACCGTCACCCGGTCCGAAGCATTCTCTACCGGATTTCCGTCCTGATCCACCGTTCCGATCTCCAGGAACAACAGGTCATCGTACACTTCCGGCCGGATGGTAAATGCAGCCGGATCCTTGAAGGAGCTTCTGGTGCACTCTGCCAGAACGGCGCCCTTCTCGTCATACATAAGGGCTTTCAGCGTGCCTTCTTCGTAAGGGATCCGGTAATCAGCGAGCACCTGGCGTCCGCTTCCCGGCGCATGGGACAGACTTTGTCTGCCCAAAGACCGTTCATTCAAAAACATCTCCACACTGCTGCCGTTTCCGCAGACCCGCACATCGATCATCTGACCGGGGTTCCAGCTCCAGTATGGAAAAACATGGACGCAGGGATCTGTATCCGGCTCCGTCCAGGCCGATTTCCACACATACCAGGAATCCTTCGGGAAACAGGCGGTATCCGCCTCCCCGAAGAACGAGTTCTTCGAGTGATACGGCGTCGGTTCTCCCAGATAATCGATGCCCGCCCACAGGAACTGCCCCATGGACCAGGGCAGATCTCTGTCGATCGTGATGCAGTCCTCCAGGCTCCTGGCTCCCCAGCTCGTGGTGGAATTACCGAGAGATGAACACTGCCCGTCCTCATCCGAAAGGATCTCGGCGGAAAGCGGAAAATGATAGATTCCACGGCTCTGAACCATGGAGGACGTTTCGCTTCCGAAGATCACCCAGTCGGGATGTTCTTCATGATGCTTCTGATAGTAGTTTTCTCCGTAATTATACCCCGCGATCTTCAGGACATCGGCACATCGCTGCCCGCCTTCCCACGGCATCCAGTTGGACGCGATGGTCACTCCGGCGTTTCCCGCCGGATCCCACCGCCGCACCTCATCCCGCAGATGTCCGGTCAGATATGCGCCTCTTTCCGGGTCCGCATGGGTATCATAAATCTCATTTCCGATGCTCCATAGAACCACCGAAGGATGGTTCCGGTCGCGGCAGATCCAGTTTTCGATATCCCGCTGATGCCACTCTTCAAAATAGCGGGCGTAATCAAAGGTGGTCTTCGGCCTCTCCCACATGTCAAAGCCCTCCGAGATCACCAGAAAGCCCATCTCATCTGCCAGGTCCAGCATCTCCGGGGCTGACATGTTATGGGCAAAACGAACGGCATTTACGCCCATCTGCTTCATCCGCGCCAGCTGCCGTCTGGCGGCCGCTTTGCGAAAAGCGGCTCCCAGGGCACCCAGATCCGAATGAAGGCAGACTCCCTGCATCTTCCGGTGTTCCCGGTTCAGAAAGAACCCCTGCTGCGGATCAAACCGCAGTTCGCGGAAGCCGTATCGAAGCGTTTCCTCCTGCAGAATCTGTCCGTTTTCCGAAAGCCGGACCGTGAGCTCATACAGATACGGATCCTCCGGGCTCCATTCCCGGATGTCGGAAAGTACGAGAGAGCCACGAACCACCGGTTCCTTTCCGCCCTCGTCCGCTTCCGGAACCGGCAGGGTACACTCTCCCTTCCTCGTTCCCTTCTCCTTCACTTCCACCGACAGGGAAAGCGCATTACAGGATCCGCCTGCTCCTTTACGGTCGATCCCTGCCTCGACGGACAGACGGTAGGACAGACGTCCTTCCGCTTCCGGATCCCCGGTCCGCTCCGAATGCAGGTAGATCCCATTGTTTTTGAGACATACCTCCGGAAGAACCGAAAGCCACACGTGCCTGTAGATCCCGGCGCCGGAATACCATCGGCTGTTCGGAGACCGGAAATCCACCCGCACGGCAGCCGTATTCATACCCTCACAAAGCAGATCCGTGATCTCCAGCGTAAACGTCGTATAACCGTACGGACAACGCCCTGCCTCCCGTCCGTTGATATAGACTGTACTGTCCATATAAACACCGTCGAAGGTCAGGAAAACCTGCTTCCCTTCTCCTCCGGAAAGCGGAGATGCAAACTCCTTGCAATACCATCCCGTACCGTCCCTGTACAGGTCATCAGCCGTACGGATCAGCCAGTCATGCGGGACCTCCACCGGTTCAAACTCCCTGAGCCGGTTCATCGCCTCCTCATATCCTGTCCCGAAGGGAGTCTCCAGAAACCGCCAGTAATCATCAAACAAGTATTTCATCTTTTCTTTTCCTCTCTTCCGGATTTGCTGTCGGGGAGCCGTGAATGCCCCGTCAATATATTCTTCTCCCTTTTTCGTCCGGGATTCCACTTTTACGATAGAAATAGCTGTTCACCTGATCCCGCCATTCCTCCGCATTCCGGATCTGCCGGCGGAACCGTTCCCGCACCCTTTCGTACACTTCCGGATCCAGCTCCAACCGCAGTTTCTCCCAGCATTCAGCCATCTCCTTCGCCTCCGAGGCTCCCTCAAAATGACTGTCATAAATATGCTGGATCAGCGTCTTTCCGCTTTTCAGTCTTGTCTCGTATAAGACCCGGTGGAAAAACAGCAGCAGCTCCTCCGGACAGGTATGCGGATCATTGTACATGGCCGCATTCGTTTCCCGGTACTGCTGCGCATAGCCCGTCCCTTTGTCGGTCCGGTCCACGCCCAGTCCCAGGTGATCCGACCGGTGATACGTTCCCCAGCGGGAATACTCATATCCGTCCACCGACGGGCCGTAATGATCCAGTGGATTCACCATCCAGCCGATCCCCAGAGGACAGGTATATTTTTCATAGACCTCGCGGGACCGCAGCAGCATATCCCGAAGCATCCTTTCGCTTTCCGGACTCAGATCAAACGTCTGCCGGATCCACTCTTCCGCGATCTCAGCGGAAGACAGCGACATATCCCAGGCGAGCCGTCCGAAGCCATACAGATTGGCTGCCGCCAGATCATTTCCGGTCCAGTTTTTGTCATCCCCTGTATTGCAGACCGCAGCGATCCCCATATTTGTATTCCCAAAGGTCCGTCCGCTGATGATATCCGCCACGGTATCCTTTTCATCCCGGCAGCAGGTATGGAAATCCAGAACTTCCCGGAACATGGGCATCAGATAACAGAGATCGATCTGCTGTCCTGTATATTCCTGGGCGATCTGCACCTCCAGCATCTGGTTGGTGTGCTCCATCCCGCCGAAGAGGGGCGACACCGGTTCCCGGATCTGGAAATCCACCGGCCCGTTCTTGATCTGCAGGATTACATTGTCCCGGAACGCTCCGTCCAGGCTGCAGAAATTGTCATATCCTGCCCTGGCGCGGTCTGTTATCCGGTCCCGCCAGTCCTGGGTACAGTTGTAAACAAAGCATCTCCAGATCACCAGCCCTCCATAGGGCTTCAGCACATCGGCCAGCATATTGGCCCCTTGTGCCTGATTTCTGCCATACGTAAAGGGACCGGGACGTCCCTCCGAATCAGCCTTCACCAGGAAGCCGCCCAGAGACGGGAGCGCCTTATATACGGTCCGGATCCTCCGCTCCCACCATGTGACGACCTCCGGATCCAGCGGATCACAGGTGCCACATCCTCCCAGCTCCATCGGTGACGCAAAATTCAGGCTCAGGAAAAGACGGATGCCGTAGCCCGAAAAAATCTCTGCCATTTTCTGCAGCTCCGGAAAATACCGGTCTGTGATCAGATCGGTCGCATCTCCTTTTACGTTTACATTGTTGATAACGACTCCATTGATTCCGATGCTTCCGATCAGTCGGGCATAATCCCGGATCCGGTCATTGACCAGGATCTTTCCTTCACGGAAAAAGAAAGAACGTCCGGAATATCCCCGTTCGATGCTTCCGTCCAGGTTGTCCCAGTGGTTCAGCATCCGCAGAGGATTTTCCGGTTCTGTGAGCACATCCAGGGAAGCGATGTCCGCTTTCATGGATACAAGCCGCAAAAGATGAAAGATCCCGTACAAGACGCCTTTTTCATCCGGAGCCGCCAGCGTGATGCCGTCTCCTTCTGCTTTCAGGCTGTATCCTTCCGATCCGATCGATGTGTCCCGCCGGATCCGGAGACCTCCTGCCGGAGTCTTTTTTACCGCGCTCTCCGGCTTTACTCCCAGCATGCTTCCGATTCCGAGGGTAAGCTCCCGGAGGGCATTCCGGATAACGGGATGCTCCGCTTCAAAGCCCTCCAGTGTATATTCTGCAAAAAAATCCGCTCTTTCGTATGCTTTTACCGGCCGGTAGGAAAGCCATAATTGTGTCCATTCCTGCATGACTGTACTCCTTTTTTGTATTCCTTTTCTGCACTCCGGGCATCTGCCCTCTTTCGCGCCATGCCCGGATCATCTTTTCCCGGTGAGACGGGCCAGCGTGTCGTCCAGCTTCCTGCGGATATACTCCCGTTCATTCTCCTTCACCAGATAATAAAGATACGATTCCTTTACCATCTCGATCGGAAGCCCGCGGCCCACAAGCTTGAAATTCCGGTAGCCTCTCTCGACATATCCTCCCAGTTCTTCCCGGGATATGAAGGCCTCCCGTTTCCGGCACTCCGCAAAGCTGGGGCGCGTCGTCCGGTTGGGGCAGGGGAAGACGGTTCCTTTTTCAAATTCCAGCTGCATCCTGGACTCATCCGCGTAATGTTCCTTTCGTTTTGGACAGCCCGGAAAACAGATTTCATCCACCAGGATCTCGATCCGGGAGGCGTGAGGTTCCAGAGCCTTCAGGACCTCTTCATTGTGATTCAGGTCATAGTCCAGAACCACCAGATAATAGTCCTTTTCCAGCTCCTTCTGCACATCGGCCAGATCCGTCAGCCGTTTGGTGGTAGAGGAGATATACTGGAAATGCGGATATCTTTCCCGCAGATACTCTTCCAGCACAGGACGGTTGACCAGGACCTGGTTCTTCCCGTTATCGGCCGTCCGCATGATCAGATTGCAGTAGGTGTCGTTCAGATGTTCCTCCGTTATCAGAGAATTGGTCCAGGTAAAGCGTACCGGGACCCCCATCCGGTTATAGGTGGAGATGATCTTTTCCATATCTCCCTTTGCCGTCACCCCGAAGACGGCTCTTCCTCCGTTCCAGATGGCGCCGGGGAAGGTCCCGTAGACGCTTCCCACCGCATAGTTATCATAAAATCGTTCCGGATGATCTCTCATCAGCTTGATGATGATCTGGTTCAGATAAAAAAAGTAACAGAATCCCGGCAGATGCCAGTAGATCTTTCCGTCGTTATCCATCCTGATCCCCCTGTTCAAATGATTTCCGTCTCTTTTGTCTGTCAAATCCTGCTCTTCCGTCTGTCCTGCCGTTTTCGTTCCGGTCAGGGCCAGCGGGAAGGTCTGGGTCTTGCGACGCTTATCACCTTGGCCTGTTCCAGGTTGCGGTACAGAAGGAGCCTGGCTTCTCCTGCCTTTTCCGGGCGCAGCATATAGAAGCAGTAGGTCTCGATCAGAGAGAACAGGTTGGCGGTCCGCCCTTCGATCTTGAAATTGCTGATCCCCCGGGGAACATACTCATTCCAGATCTGATCCGGAGACACAAAGGTCGGATAATCCTGGATGGTGTAAATGCAGTTTTTGTCTCCGTATTCACATTGCCAGGGGATCACCGGCACCTGTTTTCCAGCAGGACGTTTCCGGTTCTCCAGAATGATTTTCTGGTTTTTCGCTATATTCTTATAATGGTCGCCGCGGCGGGGGCAGGCCGGAGTACAGAGCGCATTGACCAGGATCTCCAGCTTCTCCTTCCTCTCTACTCCCTCCAGCAGGTCCCACTGATTGTTCAGATTGTAATCAAGGACCACATATTTGTAGTCCTCCTCCAGCTCCCGGTTCAGATCATCCACCGAACGGATCTCCTTGCAGGTGGAGCTGTTGATCGGGAAAGAAGGATAGTTTCTGCGGATGTACTCCTCCAGCAGAGGAGAAAAAACAATGACTTCGTTCAGGCCGTTGTCGGCCTCCTTCATACAGAAATTGCAGAACGGATCCTTCAGATCCTCCTCTTTCAGCAGAGGATTGGAAAAGGTAAAGCGCACTGGGATTTTCTGGCCGTTGACCGTTTTGATGACGTTTCTTACATAGGCTGCATCGCACTGGTCATGGTCGCAGAGTCTTCCGCCATTCCACAGAGATATGGGGAACGCACCGAACATGGAGGCAATTTCCACCCCTTCCCGGAAGTATTCGGGATGGGTTTTCAGAAGACTGACCCAGAACATATTCAAAGGGAAATTATACCGGATTCCCGGCAGATGAAACCGTACTTTATGCATAAAAACTCCTCACCGCCTGTTATGATTCACAGCCATCGTACCGTAAAGTTTGATTTCCTGTATAGTCGAGGGGCTGTCACTCTATGGATACCATAGAGCGACAGCCCGTGCAACTGAAAATTGTGCTTTTTATTTGTTGGCAGCTTCAATATAGGATTTCCAGGTGTCACGGATCGCTTCTACCTGTTCAGATACGACAGCACCCGGAGCAATGTTCCATACGAAATCCGGACCAATATCCATGTTCGGGATCAGGCCGTGGAATGCGATGGTTCCGTGTTCTTCTTCCATCATCATCGGGATGGTTTCGTCAACGGATTCGAAATCAAAGATACCGGCACGGGCATTGGAAAGGTCCATATAGTCCTCATATCCTGCCGGCTGTTCAGTGAAGAGGTTCCATGCGAATGCAAGCTTCCATGCCTTGTCAGCATCGTAGCAGGCCGGGATGGCTACCGGGTTGTTGGACCACACATTGACATAGGTTTCAGCCTGCGGTCCCTTGGGGAACATTACGAAGCCAAGCTCATCCTGCATATCCTGAAGGAAGTTTCCGGGTGTTCCGGCATACTCATCTTCTACCATGAAAGCAGCCTGTCCGTTGATGAAGGCTTCTTTATAGTAATCCCACTCTGCGCCTTCGGGATCCGGAAGATCATATTTGTTGAACATATCCACGGTCCATTCAAGGGCTTCCAGCGTCTCCGGGCTCTCCAGGTTATAGAAGTATCCATTCTCATCTTTTCCGACATAGGAACCATTGTTGGAGAATACAGCTGCCGTCGTCATGACGCCTTCGTTCAGCGTCAGACCGTAGATATCAACAACGCCGTCATTGTCTACGTCTCTCTGTACCGTTGCCATCAGATTATCAAAAGCGTCCCATGTCCAGGATCCGTCTCTCTGCATCTCATAGATGGAATCCGGATCGATGCCGGCATCGTTCAGCAGTCTCTTGTTAAAGTACACGCCTGTACGAGGTTCTGAATATCCTGCATACATTGCATAAATGGAATCGCCTTTGGAATACTGCTCATGCAGTTTGTTCCTTGCGAATTTCGGCGCTGAAAAATCAAGGCAGTCCAGAGTGGAAAGATCATACATCAGTCCGCTGGAAAGAGCGGAAGTAATGGCCGGATCGTCACGAAGGACCCATACGTAGTTTTCATCTCCACCCGTCGTTGCGTAGTCAACAAAATCCGCCGGCGTGGAGCCCCAGTCAGAAATAGCCTGCTCTTTGATCGTAAAGTTGTAGGTTTCCTGAATCCACTCGCGATATTCATCCCGGGCTTCTTCGTAATCATTGGTGGGTTCTGCAGGATCTCCGGACCACCAGTTACGGATCACGATGTCCATTCCGCCCAGGTCGACGGGATCTCCGTTCTCATCGGTGATGACGGTGTACTCGTCCTCTGCTGCCTCCTCGGCGACAACAGCCTGTGCGCAGGCGCTCATGGTCATAGCTGCTGCTGTGATGGCGATCATCACG
>CAMOUV010000106.1 GCA_946626695.1 uncultured Blautia sp. | reverse complement strand
TTGTTGTAGCCGGACAGCAGGGCGATCTGGTACATTTTTTTGTCGGAGTTTGCGAGAAGTTCTTTGGCGTGCTTTACCCGTATCTGATTGAGGTAATCGATAAAGGTCTGCCCGGCTTTCTTCTTAAAGGTATGGCTCAGGTAGCTCCGGTTCACATGAAAAAGAGCGGCGGCCAGCTCCACGCTGATCTGCTTCTGGTAGTAGTGTTCGATATAGGTTTTCACATTCCGCACCAGGTCGGCGTCGCCGTAGATATCGCGCTCGGTCAGGTTGGCAGCCAGGTTGGACCAGAAGTTCAGATAATAATCATGAAGCTCTTCGAGGCTGAAGATCTGGTTCATGGCGGTCTGCAGATTGTTGTCAGCCCGGAGCTGCTGGACCTCCGGTATGGTGTTGCCGACGATCAGCCGTACCTGGCTGGATATGTTGTAGCAGCTTGTCTTGATGTCCAGCAGAGTCAGAGGCTGTGTTTTCCGGAAATGATCGAACAGCTGCTCGGTCAGGAAACGGGTTTCCGGAACCCGGCCGGCTTCAATGCTGAAGATCAGCTCCCCCGTTTTCTCCCAGGAGAGGACGCGGGGAGGTTTTTTTTCGGCGTCACTGAAGAAAAAGATATCCGGCTGTGAGGGAGAATACTGGTTCAGGGCCGAGATCGCTTCCAGACTGGCGACGTGCAGATCGGAAAGCTTCTGGTGGAGGCGGGAACAGCCGAAGAGGACCTGCTGCTTTTTCGGAAGAAAAAGAGCCTGGATCCCCCGCAGGATCTTCGGGCAGTAGTCTGCCGGATCCACGGTATTCCCGGGAGCGATGGTGAGGATCAGATAGCACAGGCGTTCGGTGTGAAAATGAGAGACATACAGGATCGACTCACGATATCGGTTCTCCCGCAGAAAATCTTCGATCATCCCGGCGTCCAGAGGCTCCAGGGAGTATAAAACAGACAGAAGAAACTGCCGGTTCTGAAACAACTGGCGGATGTGGGCGTTGGTGAAGGGTTTTTCATCCTGCTCGTGGCCGGCGATCCGGTTGCGGATCATCTGCAGATCGTAATTCTGCTGCAGGGCTTCCACATTTTCCGGGACGGGAAGAGCTTCTTTTCCGGGATCCTTTTTGCGGGTCTGCTGGTCGATGGCTTTTTCCATGACCGCACAGAGCTCCTCCGAAGAGAAGGGCTTCAGAAGATAGTCTACCGCCCGGGCATGGAAGGCCTGTTTCATATAGTCGAAATCCTTATAGCCGCTGATAATGATCAGGGAAATGTCCGGGTAATCCCGGGCCACGGCGGGAAGGAGAGACAGGCCGTCCAGAACCGGCATTTTCATGTCGGTGATCACGATGTCCGGATGCAGCTTTTCGATCAGCGCAAGACCTTCCTGTCCGTCATCTGCTTCGCCGACGCAGCGGAGCTGATCCATCAGGGGAGACAGCTTTTGCAAGGTTCCCATCCGGGTGATCGGTTCGTCGTCTATGATGATAAAGGTCAGCATAAGAGCCTCCTGAAATAACAGTTCAGTCAGAATGAAAGGGGACAGAAAAGGAACGCGGACCGGATCCGGGTATTACTGCGGCAATTCCCCGCCCGGCAGGAGGGGCAGCCGGATCGTAAACCGCGAGCCCTTCCGGGGCTGATCGTCCAGCTCCAGGCCATAGGGTTCTCCATAGTAGAGCCGGATACGTGCATGAATATTGGCGACGCCGATGCCTTCCTCCCGGCGCTGGCCAAGCTCGGTAAACTCCGGGCTTTTGTTTAGCTGTGTCTTCAGCTCTGCCAGCTTCTCTTCGGAAAGTCCGATCCCGTTGTCTTCCACGGACAGAAGCAAGGTGTTGTCCTGACGGCGGGCGGTTACAAGGATCCTGTCGCCGGAGCGGCAGTACTGCAGTCCGTGGTACAGCGCATTTTCCACAAGAGGCTGAAGGATCAGCTTCAGGACCGCCATCTGCTCCAGCTCCTCCGGGATGGCAAGCTGCAGGGAATACCGGTGATTGAAACGGATTTCCTGGATGGTGGAATAGTCCTTCACATGGGTGATCTCCTGGGAAAGAGGGACCAGCTCGCTTTCCGTCTTGATGCTGTAACGGAACATCCGGCCCAGGGCCAGAGACATGGTGGAAATAGCGGGAACCTTCTCCACGGTGGCGATGGAATTGATGGATTCCAGCGTATTGTAGAGAAAATGGGCGTTGATCTGGGACTCCAGGGATTTCATCTGGGAATCCAGCAGGATCAGCTTGTTTTCAAATTCGTTTTTTACGTAAAGATTCCGGTCGTCCAGCATTTTCTGGTAAGAGGTATAAAGAGTTCCGATCTCGTCCCCTTTGTTGAAATAGGGGATCGCGGAAACGTCCGGAAACTCCTCCGGCTGCTGCATCATTTCGCTGAGGGTCACGATCGGCCGGGTCAGATTGCGGGAGAGGATCCAGGAGATCAGGATGACGACCAGCAGGCTGGCAGCCATGACCGCGGTCAGTGCAATCAGGGTGATGCCGAACTCCCGATAGAGATTTTCCTGACTGATCCGGGCCTGCAGGCGAAGCGGCTCCAGAGAAAGCGGCTGTTCATAGGTGAGGACCGTGGATCCGTCCCCGATCACCTTTTCGGTGGAATACAGGACCGTGTCTCCGCTCAAAACGGACAGCTCTGCGATGGAGGGCAGCGGGTTGACCTCGGACAGATCAAAAAAGGCCGGGTCGCAGTCCACCACAAGGACTGCTGCGAGGACATGATCGTAGGTGTCGTAGAGGGCTGTGCAGAAAGAGAGAGAAACTGTGTCCGGATCGGTAAACATTTCCTTTCCGCAGGGACCGTAGATCCAGGTATGGCCGTTCTGCTCCGTGGTTTTGCGGTACCATTCTTGTCCGGAGGCAAGGTAATCGTGACGGACGCCCGCATCGTTTCCGTAGCCACCGCCGAGTACTGTACCGTCCGGCAGGAACAGGAAGATTCCGTTGATGGAAGAGTTGCTGTAGATATAGGTCTGAAGAGCGCTTTTGATCTTTTCGTTGCTGTGGAAGATTTTCTCTTCGGATATCGTCTGACTGTTCCCATAGGATTTCAGATCATCCAGGATCGAGAGATGATCCTGTCCCGGCAGATAGATGGTTTCTGTGATATGGGACAGTGTCTCCAGGGAGCTTTCGGCCCGGGCAGAGGAGATCGAAAGAATATTTTCGGAGACCTGCTGCGTCTGGGTTTCGGCCAGACGCCGGTAGCGGTTGTACGTATACAGCGAGACGATCAGGATCGGAAGGGCCGATACCGCAAGGAAGATCAGAAGGAATTTTTTTTGCAGATTCATAGGATATCTCCGCAGGAATTCTTTGCTTTATGGTTATCTGTATTATAAAATGAAAACAGATAAAAGTACATCCGGAATAGAAGGGGATCGTATGAAAATCAGAAAAATATTGGGAATGGCGATTCTGTTTCTGGCGCTGGCGGGCTGCAGCGGGGAGAGCAGAAGCGAAAAAAAGGAAGCGGCGGAATCGGAAAAAAAGATAACCGTCATGTGTCCGGGCTATTCTGCGGCTGACTTGATGGATTACTGGGAAAAGGAGAAGCTGGATTTCCGGCTGGAGGAAAAGACCTACCCGGAGGAACAGTATTATACGGTGTTGAAGACCCGGCTTGCCATCGGAAATGCGGCGGATATCCTGGATATCCAGCTGGGCTATGCGGGACCGAACGGAGTGGAGGAGCTGGGAGCGGCCGGTTATCTGGAGCCGCTGTACGATGTGCCGGAGGACTATCCGGAGGATAACCCGGAGCATCTGCTGATCGCGGATGGCAAGGTATATGGGAAATCCCCGATCCGGATGATGCTGGGCGTCGGTATCAACAAGGCCCTGTTCCGGCAGTGTAACCTGGCAATCCCCGGCTGCTGGGAGGATTTTCTCGTCTGCTGCGAACAGCTTGAAAAGGCAGGGATCCGGCCGCTTGTGACCGGAGGGAAGGATGCGACGGTATTCCAGTACGGCGTCTACCAGATTGCGGCAAACCGACTGTATCCCAAGGATCCGGCCTATGATGAAGCGCTTCGGGAAGGAACCGCACGGTTTACGGACGAAGGAACCTGGGACGAGATCCTTCTTCAGTATCTTTCGCTGTTCAGGGACGGATACATGGGAGATGATTATCTGCGGCTTCGAAACAGTGAGGCACTGGAACTCTTTGCTTCGGGGGAAGCGGCGATGATCATCACCACGACCCTCAGCTATTCTTCGGTGATCACCCCGGAACACCGGGAGGATTTCGGCTTTATTCCCCTGCCGGCCAACCCGAAAGGGGAGCCCCTCTGCATCAGTGAGTCTCTGATCGGAGGGTTTGGCGTTTATTCCGGATCCTCGGAAAAAGAATTTCTTGTGGAAAAAATGAAAGAGTACTGCGACGGACTCGCCTTCAATGATCTGGGGAGCCGCAGTCTGGCAGGAGAGGAGTACAAGGACTGTCCGGCATATTATTTCTGCAACCAGGGCTGGCCCAACGAGGTGGAGGTTGTGATGGAAAAAAAGATCCAGGAATATCTGGCCGGAGGACTGAAGGGAGAGATCAGCGGGATCACCCGGGCCATGCAGGCAGAGCTGGAGAAATGAGTCACCCCACCTAACATTTGTACATCTTTTTTTTAACAATAGTTCCTGCAACGTGTGGTAGGGTAAGGATAACAGAGTCAGTTTTCCACACAAAGGAGGAACATGATGAAAAGAAGAAATCTTCAAAAAGGAACCGCGATCCTGATCACCGCAGCCATGGCGGCAGGATCTCTGTCCGCAGCCGTCGTTTCCGCGGAAGAGGCAGCGCTTGCCGAATCTTCCATCAGCGCGGAGGAGTTTGCCTATCCTTCGATCCAGTATCGTCCGGGTGTCCGTTGGTGGTGGCCGGGCGGCGCGGCAAAGACCGAGGATCTGATCGCGCAGATTCAGTATCTGGCAGAGAACAATTTCGGCGCCGTGGAGATCAATCCCTTCAACAACGGCTTTGTCATGGAAGCTGCGACCCAGGAGGATCTGGAAAACATTCTGAATTATGACAATCCCGCGTATTATGAGAAGCTGAAAGCCGTTGTGGCGGCTGCAGACGAAGCCGGCATCACCGTAGACCTGAACATTGGTTCCGGCTACTGTGCAAGCGATGATTCCGTACAGCAGGAAGACACCATGGGCAACATGGGTCTTGGCCGTACCACCATCACGGTGGCGGAGGATCAGGTGGGAACTGAGATCACCGAGGCCGTTCCGGAGGTGGAGGTAAGCTCCCTGTATCTGACCCAGCTGATGCCCTTCGTCTATGCCTATGCGGCACCGGACGGACTGGAAGGCACCTGGACCGGCACCAACGCCACGCTGGAGGCCGTGATCATCTCGAAGATCGTGAGCACCGAAGGCCCGGCCATCATCGTGGAGGGCGGCGGAATGTTCGGAGAAGCTCCGGCGGAAGAGCCGGCGGAGGATGTACCGCCCACACCGCTCAATTTCTATGATCCCGAGACTCAGGAGGTCACCAAATCCTACACCAATCAGTATGTGCTGGATCCGGCCAACACCACCGTGATCGCGGCAGATGCCCTGGCGGAAGGCAATGTGACCTTTACACCCTCCGAGGCAGGCGATTACGAAGTGATCGGTCTGTACAACGAGGATTCCAATTCCATCGGCCTGACCGAGCTGCATTACAATCCGGAGAAGAGAGACTTTGTGGTGGATCATCTGGATGCGGAAGCGGTTGCAAAGTATGTCCATGACTGGATTGAAGGAAACGAGGAATATCCCTCCGACCTTCATACCATCACGGAAGAGTTTGACGCCACCGTACGTGCTGCTTTCAACGACAGCTATGAATTCCACAATGACAATTATTACAATGACAAGATCTTTGCGGAAGCCGGTTCGGAGAACAATATCCTGGGCTATGATTTCACAAAGTATCTGCCGATCATGTACGATATCGGTTCTGCCAACTTCAACCTGGGCATGACCATGAATCCGGAGAATCCGGCGATTCAGTATCAGACCACCTCCAATAATCCGCTGACCTATGATCTGACCGAGGATGAGATCGCCCGGATCAAGTACGATTACCAGCAGCTGGTGAATCAGGCCTTCCAGAACGGTATGCAGGCCTTCAGCGATGCGCTGGCCAACTACGGCCTGGTTTACCGGCAGCAGGCGTACAATCCGCCCATCGATACCCTCGCTTCCTCCAAGTATGTGGATATTCCGGAGACCGAGGGTCTGGAGGAGCTGAGCCTCAAGCGTGTCACCTCCGGCGCCCATGTGTATGGAAAAGACCTGATCACTTCCGAGGTGTATACACTGGGAAGCACCCCCTACACCCTGACACCGACCTTCATCAAGGAAGGCTATGACCTGATGGCGACAGCCGGCGTTTCCAACTTCTTCTATCATGGCCTGAATGCACCCTACTATGGAACCGACGAGCAGAAGGAAGCCGGTGTATGGGGCGAGGAAGGATGGAGAGCATGGCCGACCATCGGTATCGAGACCAACGAGACCGATTCCCTGTCCGGATACTACAAGACACTGAACCTGTACAACGCACGGAACAATTATCTGCTGCAGTCCGGTTCCCAGAGTGCGGATGTGGCCTACTATATGCCGCTGTTCGGCGCCCTGACCGAAGGCGAGACCATCGGAACCTTCAACACCAACGGATATCTGTATGACGCCATCAACGACGATGCGATCCAGAACGAGCTGTCTGTTGCGGACGGGAAACTGGTCGTGGCCTGCTCCGGTATCGCCTACGATGCCCTGGTGGTGGATGTGACGACGCTGCCGGTCGCAACGGCGGAAAAACTGAAAGAACTGGCAGAGGCCGGTGGAAACATCATCTTCTGCGGTGATCTGCCGAACCGTCAGCCCAGCTACCTGGACGGAGCGTATGCAGAAGCCGATGAGGTGGTTGCTGCGGCAGCACAGGGAGCCGTAGAGGCAGGCGCGAAGAACGCGGCTTCTCCGGAAGACCTGGCAGCAGCTCTTGCCGAAACCGTTGCGCCGGAGATCACCTACGCAGCCAACAACTATGTAAGAATGAACCGCAGAACGCTGGAGAGCGGCGGAGAGGTCGCATTCCTCCGCAACATGAACGCGGAAGAAGCCACCACCGTAGAGGTTGAACTGGCGGAAGGCCTTGTGAACGGCTATCTGCTGGATCAGAACACCGGCAAGATCTACAATGCCGACATCACCGACGGAAAGATCACCTTGAACCTGAAGGCAGACGCCATGGTCATCCTTCTGGCCGAGACCGAAGGCAACGGATTTGCCTCCGCAGAGGAAGGCCGGCCGGAATCCATCGTTCTTCCGGAAGCGGCTGAGACTGTAGAGCTTGGAGACTTTACTCTTACCGTCACGGCGGACAACATCGGAACCAACCTTCCCACCGGCGAAGCCGAGACAAAGACCTACGAAGGCGAGGTTCTGGGCGACTGGTTCGACGATGCGTTCCAGGGCGGCGAGCTGAAGTATGTCAGCGACGAAGGCATCTACAACACCACCTTTACCATCGACGACCTGAGCGCTTACACAGAAGGCGGAAAGAGCCTGGTGCTGAGCCTCGGCGAGACAAAGTTTGCGGCAGAGATCATCGTGAACGGCGAAAATCTGGGACAGCTCGTCTATGCACCTTATGAGAGAGACATTACCTCCGCACTGGTCGAGGGCGAGAATACCCTGGAGATTCATGTACAGCCGCTCCGCACCATGCGCCGCGCAGGCCTGAAAGAAGCCTATGACGCGGATCCCGAAGGAAATGCAAATCTGGAATACTACGGAAAAACCGTTGCCATTGCCATGGGCGACGGAAACCTGACCCCGGGCAGCGGCCTGGTAGGACCGGT
>CAMOUV010000105.1 GCA_946626695.1 uncultured Blautia sp. | reverse complement strand
ACCGCGTGATTTCCTGCATGTGTTTCTTCCCGTAGGTGCTGCAGACGAAGAGCCCGGCCGGCTTCAGAACCCGGGCGATCTCCCGGCAGACGGCAGGGATGTCCTCGCAATAAAAGAGTACATGGTTTGCAAGAACAAGGTCGAAGCTTTGATCCGGAAAAGGAATCTGTGCGGCGTCGATCACCCGATAGCCGAACCGCGGATCCTCCGGCCCCACCTTTCGCCGCGCGTCCCGGAGCATTCCCTCCGATCGGTCGGAGAGGGTGACGGAAAGCTCTGCCGGAAGAAGGGCATGATTTTCCACCCAGACGGTGCCGTCGCCGCAGCCCAGCTCCAGGATCCGCATGCCGGGAGTGATTCCGCACAGGGAATAAAGCCAGGGGAACCAGCCCTGCGGATTGACGGAATACAGATGATGCAGCCGGATCCGGGCAGAGATGTTGGAAGCATTCTGATACTGGTTTTTCAGGCTTTTTTCCATGCCCGTCAGGTGGATCAGCTGCAGCATCCGGCTCCAGTCGATATCATGACGGTCCCGGATGGCGTCCGTGGTATCCAGGATGGCATTCTCCACCAGCTGCATCTGCTCGATCCGGTCCCGGACCAGTTTCAGCTGCACCTCCAGCGAATCCAGCATGAGCTGCGGATCCAGCTCGCCGATGGTCAGCTCCCGGATGTCATCCAGCGAAAAGCCGAGATACTTTAACAGCAGGATCTGCTGCAGCTTGGCCAGATCCCGGTCGGTGTAAAAACGCGCCCCTGCCTCCGTGACATAAGAAGGCTTCAGAATATTCTGCTTGTCATAATACCGGATGGTACGTAACGTGACCTGCGCCATCTCCGCAAACTGTCCGGATGAATAATAGCCGTCTTTTTTCATACACCAGCCCTCCCGCCATCATTATAAAGAAAATCCCTCCCGGAAGCAAGGCTGAGTCAAGGAACCTGTCCCCGCGACTCATGCCTTGCGAAGAAGAAGATTATAGTATAAAATAGAAATCAACAGCCAGATTCAAGGCACGGGGAGGTGGACGACCCTTGGACGAGAAGGAGAAAAGGGAAAAAGAAGAGCTGAAGCAGCAGCTGCATGACATGAACATCGGGCAGAAGCTGGAATATTTCTGGATGTATTATAAATGGGTCATCGTCTGCGTGATCGCGGCGGTCTTTATCGGAATTGCGACGGCGGACTGGATCCGGAACGCGCAGGACCGTACGATCCTCGGCATCATGGCAGCCAACAGCTATACGTCGCTGGAGACAGCGGAGGAGGAGATCAAGGAGATCCTCGGCGAGACGGACGCCCACGACCGGGTGGATATCACAGGCACCATCTCCTTTGATCCGGAGAAGGGGACCCTGGATTATTACAGCCAGATGGCATTCCTAGCCAACCTGGCCAACCGTGATCTGGATCTGATCTTTCTGCCGGAGATCGGGATTGAATCCGTGAAAGATGCTCTGGCGCCCGTATCTTTGGAGGATCTTTTCGGGGATGAGGCGGAGAAGTACCGGGACAGCTATGTAGACGGCTTCCTGCGCCTGCCGGAAGGAAATGAAGCCGCCCGGCTTTTTTCCCTTGGCTATGAACCGGTATGGGCGGTCGTGGTGGACGGCGGCAACAATACAGAAAATGCCGCAGAGTTTCTGAAGGTATTGCTTGAACCCTGACGTATTTCCGCCGCGGCTGCGGATTACAGGCTGCATTTACGTCAAAATTGGGCTTTCTTGCAGGCATGAAATATAGTATGATAGAACTATGAACGGTTCCAAAGAACAAAGTTTAACAGGAGGGAATGATTATGGGATTAATTTCAGCAGGACTGTCTTCCGTTACCAGCACACTTTCTGATATCTGGAAAGAATATTTTTACTGCGATTCAATGGCAAAGGACGTCCTGGTCGTAAAGGGCCAGAAGAAGACAGGCAAACACTCCAACAACAACGGTACCGACAACATCATCACCAACGGTTCCGGGATCGTGGTCGCCGACGGGCAGTGCATGATCATCGTGGAGCAGGGCAAGATCGTGGAAGTCTGCGCAGAGCCGGGTGAATACACCTACGATTCCTCCAGCGAGCCCTCCATCTTCGGCGGCAGCCTCTCCGAAGGAATCATGAAGACCTTTGAGATCATGGGCAAGCGCTTCACCTACGGCGGCGTGGCAGCCATGGACCAGAGAGTTTACTATTTCAATACCAAGGAACTGATCGACAACAAGTTCGGCACCATGAATCCGATCCCCTTCCGTGTGGTAGACCGCAACATCGGTCTGGATGTGGACGTTTCCGTCCGCTGCAACGGAGTTTATTCCTACCGGATCGCGGATCCGCTGCTTTTCTATGCCAATGTGTGCGGAAACGTACAGAGAGCCTTTACCCGCAGTGAGATCGACATGCAGCTGCGCACCGAATTTATCAGCGCGCTCCAGCCGGCCTTTGCGCGGATCTCCGAGCTGGGAATCCGTCCGAATGCCATTCCGGGCCATGTGACAGAGCTCTGCGATGCCATGAACCGGGAGCTGACCCGCAAATGGAGCGAACTCCGCGGTCTTGAGGTGGTTTCCATCGCCATCAATTCCGTGACTCTTCCCGAAGCGGACGCCGAAATGATCAAGACCCTGCAGAAGAGCGCCGTGATGCGTGATCCCACCATGGCGGCAGCTACCCTTGTGGGAGCCCAGGCGGATGCCATGCGCGAGGCAGCAAAGAATTCTGCCGGTGCGATGGCCGGATTTATGGGCCTCAACATGGCGCAGAACGCAGGCGGCTACAATACCCAGAATCTCTATCAGATGGGGCAGCAGGCAGCTCCGGCACCCCAGGCTGCGCCGCAGATGAAGCCGGCCGTCGGATGGACCTGCTCCTGCGGAACCGTCAACAAGGGCAAATTCTGTATGGAATGCGGCAAACCGAAACCCGCCGGAGCCCTTCAGTATCGTTGCGACAAATGCGGCTGGGAACCGGCTGACCCGACCCATCCGCCGAAATTCTGTCCGGAATGCGGCGATCCCTTCGGCGATGAGGATGTTGTACGATAATACGGAGGCAGTACTATGGCACAGATCCGGGAGTATAAATGCCCTTCCTGCGGCGGTGTCCTTCATTTTGACAGCACGATCCAGAAGATGCGCTGCGAGTATTGCGGCACCGAGCTGGAAGTGGAAGCCCTGGAAGAGTACAACGAACAACTGAATGAGGAAGGTGCCGACAGCTTCAGCTGGGATGTTGGATCCGGAAACGACTGGGCCGCGGATGAAAACTCCAACATGCGCACCTATGTGTGCCAGTCCTGCGGCGGCGAGATCATGGCGGAGGAAAGCACCGCCGCCACCAGCTGCCCCTTCTGCGGCAGCCCGGTGGTCCTGATGGAGCAGGTGACCGGTGCGCTCCGCCCGGATTTTGTGATTCCCTTCAAGCTGGATAAGGAAGCGGCCAAGGAAGCCTACCGCAACCATCTGAAGGGAAAGATCCTCCTGCCGAAGCAGTTTAAGGACGAGAATCACATCGATGAGATCAAAGGAATGTACGTGCCCTTCTGGCTTTTTGATGCCAAAGCCGATGCCATGGCCCGGTATCAGGGAACCCGGACCGCTGTATGGCAGGACCGGGATTATGTGTACACCCGTACCAGCTACTATTCGATCTTCCGGAACGGCCAGATGCAGTTCGAGCATGTGCCGGCAGACGGCTCCTCCCGGATGGCTGACGATATGATGGAAGCCATCGAACCCTTCAACTTTGACGAAGCCGTGGACTTCAATACGGCCTATCTGTCCGGCTATCTGGCAGACCGGTACGATGTCTCGGCGGAGGAGAGCATCGGCCGGGCCAACGCCCGCATACGGGAAAGTGCCGATAATCTGCTGCGGGGAACCATCGGTCCCTACCAGACCCTCACCAAGGTGAACAGCAGCATCCGGATCTCCGAAGGCCATTCCAGCTATGCCCTGTACCCGGTGTGGATGCTCAATTCCACCTGGCACGACAAGCCCTACGTATTCTGTATGAACGGCCAGACGGGCAAAATGGTCGGGGATCTTCCCGCCGACACCAAAAAGCTCTGGATGTGGCGGGGCATTCTTTCGGTCCTCTGCTTTATCATCCTGTACATCATCGCATGGATGCTTTTCTAGGAGGTGGGACATGAGAAGAATACGAACGTGGATCATCCTGCCCCTGCTCCTTCTGGCTGTGCTGATTCCGGCCCTCGGGATCCTCGCTTCGGATGCTCCGGACAGGCTGGCGGACAATGCAGAGCTTCTGACCGGAAGCGAACAGGAGTCCGTACGCGAAAAGCTGGACGACGTCAGCGAGAAATACCAGTGTGATGTGGTCGTGGTTACCGCGGCTTCCCTGCAGGGGAAAACAGCCGAGGCCTACGCGGATGATTATTTTGACTATAACGGGTACGGGTATGGCAGCGACCGCAGCGGAATTATGCTGCTGGTAGCCATAAACGAGAGAAAGTGGGCCTTTTCCCCCCGGGGCGAAGCCATTCACAGCTTCACCGATGACGGTCTGGCCTACATGGAAGAAGAGGTCCTTCCCTACCTGAGCGATGACGATTATGCAGGCGGTTTCAAAAAGTTTGCCTCTCTCTGCGAAACCTTCCTCAAAAAAGCGGAGGACGGAACACCCTATTATGGAGACAATATGCCGAAGACGGCGCTTCCTCTGGAAGTGACAGGGGCTGTGGCCCTCGGCGGCATCGCCCTTGGCTTTGGCGGAACCGCGATCATGAAAGGTCAGCTGAAATCGGTCCGGGCAAAGGATACCGCCACGGACTATGTCCGTCAGGGAAGCTTCCAGCTGAACCGCCAGGCGGATACCTATCTGTACAGCCGTGTCACCAAGGTGCCCCGTCCCAAGGATACGGACCGGGGAGGCGGCGGACACAGCAACACCCATATGGGCTCGTCGGGAGCCTCCCACGGGGGACGGAGCGGAAGCTTCTGATCCGGGGAAGCACCGGCAGGGCACATCCGGGAAGATGCTTCTGATCCTGCCATCATGTGAATAGAAAGACAATCGCATATGAAAGAAAATACATATACCTGTACAGCTGCCGCGAAATGCGGGAGCTGTACCTTTTTGCATCTTCCATACGAAGAACAGCTGGCAGCAAAACAGAAAAAAGTGCAGAAGCTTCTGAATTCCTTCGGCAAGGTCAGTCCGGTCATCGGCATGGAGGATCCCCTGTACTACAGGAACAAGGTGCATCATGCCTTCGCCTGGTCCAAAAGGACCGGGGCGGTCCACGGAAGCTATCAGGAAGATTCACATAAGGTGGTTATGGGTAAGGACTGTCTGCTGGAGGATAAAAAAAGCCAGCAGATCATCGACACCATTGCATCCCTCCTGCCGTCCTTCCGGATCACCGTCTATAACGAGGACACCGGCTTCGGCCTTCTGCGCCATGTGCTGATCCGCCGGGGCTTCTCCACCGGAGAGATCATGGTGGTGCTGGTGGCGGCATCGCCCCTGTTTCCCTCCAAAAACAACTTTGTCAAGGCCTTGCGGAAGATTCATCCGGAAATCACCACGGTGGTGCTGAACATCAACAGCAAACGAACCAGCATGGTGCTGGGAGAACGGAACATTCCGCTGTACGGTCCGGGATTCATCACAGACCTTCTCTGCGGGAAACGGTTCCGGATCTCCCCTTCCTCCTTCTATCAGGTCAATCCGGTCCAGACGGAGCGCCTCTATGCCGAAGCGATCCGGATGGCGGAGCTGACTCCGGAGGATACCGTCCTGGACGCCTACTGCGGCATCGGAACCATCGGGATGACCGCCTCGGGCTTCTGCAAAGAGGTGACGGGGGTGGAATTGAATGCAGCCGCAGTCCGGGATGCCCGGACCAATGCAAAAACCAATGGCGTACGGAATATCCGCTTTATCGCCGGAGATGCCGGAGACTATATGGAGCAGCGCGCGGCGGAAGGCATCGTGACAAACGTGGTCTTCATGGATCCCCCGAGATCCGGGAGCGACGAGAAATTTCTCCGTTCCCTGATCCGGACAGCCCCGGACCGGGTGGTATACGTCTCCTGCAATCCGGAAACCCTGGCCCGGGATCTGAAGCTGCTGACGAAAGGGAAATATAAGGCCCGGGAAATCCGGCCGGTGGATATGTTCCCCTTCTGCGATGACATCGAGACCATCGTTTCACTGAAAAAAACAACATGAAAGAAAGGGAAAGCGTATGAAAGAGCAGATGAATGAGAAGACAGATCCGGCGGTCGATCATGCAGCCCGGGCCCGTGAACTGTTTTTGTCCGGATACAACTGTGCCCAGGCCGTGGTGTGCGCCTTTTCGGACCGCACCGGTCTGGATCAGGATTTTGCAGCCCGGATGGCCTGCTCCTTCGGCGGAGGCATGGGCCGGCTCCGGGAGGTCTGCGGCACGGTGAGCGGAGCCCTGCTGGTGCTGGGCCTTCTGGAAGGCTACGCAGACCCGAAGGATCCCCAGGCAAAAAAAGAGCATTACCACCGTGTGCAGGAATTTGCCAGGCGCTTTAAGGCTGACCAGGGCTCCATCATCTGCCGGGAGCTGCTGGCCGGCGTACAGACCGTACCGGGCAATGACCCGGAGGAACGAACGCCGGAATACTACAAAAAGCGCCCTTGTCCGGACCTGGCGTATCTCGCTGCCCATATTGTGGACGAAATGCTGAATGAGGAGTCATAATTCTATGGAAAAAGCCATCATAGCCATGAGCGGCGGCGTGGACAGCTCGGTCGCCGCCCTGCTTACCCTGCAGACGGGAGACGACTGCATCGGAGCCACCATGCAGCTCTTCCATAACGAGGATATCGGGATCAGCAAGGAGAAAACCTGCTGCTCCTTAAACGATGTGGAAGATGCCCGGTCCGTGTGCTACCGCATGGGGATCCCCCATTATGTGATGAATTTTACCGACCAGTTCAGAACGGATGTGATGGACCGCTTTGCCAGGAGCTATCTGCAGGGTGAAACACCGAATCCCTGCATCGAATGCAACCGGTATCTGAAATTTGACCGTCTGATCCACCGCATGTACGAGCTGCAGCGGGACTATATCGTGACCGGGCACTATGCCCGCATCCGTTATGATGAGAAAACCGGCCGGTACCGGATGTACAAGGCTGTGGACGAAAGCAAAGACCAGTCCTATGTGCTTTACATGCTGACCCAGGAACAGCTGGCCCATGTCCGCCTTCCGCTGGGAAATCTTACCAAAACGGAGGTGCGTTCCATCGCGGAAGCGAATGGCTTTGTCAATGCAAAGAAACACGACAGCCAGGATATCTGCTTTGTGCCAGACGGGGATTATGCCTCCTTTATTGAAAGGCACACCGGCCGGAAAGACATTCCCGGACGCTTTGTGGATACTGCCGGAAATGACATCGGACCCAATAAAGGCATCACCCATTATACCATCGGTCAGCGCCGGGGTCTTGGCATCCCCGCCGCCAGCCGGCTTTATGTGCTGTCCATCCATCCCGACACCCGGGAAGTGGTGCTCGGCAGCAACGAAGAACTCTTTTCCCGGACCGTCACCGCCGGCCAGGTCAACCTGATCGCCTGCGACCGCATCGACAGTCCTATCCGCGTTACCGCGAAGATCCGCTACCGCCACAAAGAGCAGCCCGCGGCCGCCTGGCAGGACGCCGAAGGCCTTCTGCATGTGGAATTTGACGAACCCCAGCGGGCGGTCACCCGGGGGCAGTCCGTTGTTCTGTATGACGGAGAAGAAGTTGTGGGCGGCGGCGTGATTTTATGATACAAGGGTCAAAAAGTCATAAATATGTGCTTGCACATATTTTAATGACTTTGGGCCCCGCAAAACATGAGGAAGAAGCCATTTTTCGAAGAAAAATGAGCGGAATTCGAA
>CAMOUV010000104.1 GCA_946626695.1 uncultured Blautia sp. | reverse complement strand
GTGGGCGTGGCGGGTCTCCACCGGCTGATGAGCCATCTGGACGAGGTGATGAGCGCGAATGTGATCATTGCAGTGGCGGGAATGGAAGGGGCACTGGCGAGCGTCATCGGAGGCCTTGCGGATTGTCCGGTCATCGCTGTACCGACAAGCGTGGGATACGGTGCGTCCTTTCACGGTCTGTCGGCCCTGCTGTCCATGCTGAATTCCTGCGCGAGCGGGGTTTCGGTCGTGAATATAGACAACGGATTCGGAGCGGGTTTTCTCGCAAGCCGAATCAACCACATGAAACTGAAGTCATAAAAGGAGGAAAAGAGTATGCATATGGCAGACGCTTTGCTGGCCCCTGCGGTTGCAGCAACCATGTATGTGGCTTCCGGAACGGCAGCCGGAATATCCATCGCAAAACTGAAAAAAGACGAGAATACCCAGAAACTTCCCACCATGGCTGTGACAGCAGCTCTGGTTTTTGCCGGACAGATGATCAACTATACGATCCCGGGAACAGGATCCTCCGGGCATATGTGCGGCGGCATGCTGCTGTCCGCCCTTCTGGGACCCTATGCAGGCTTCCTGTCCATGATCGTGATCCTGGCGATTCAGTGTCTGTTTTTCGCGGACGGCGGGCTGATGGCTCTGGGGGCCAATGTCTGGAACATGGCGTTTTATGGCTGCTTCGTGGGATATTTCCTGATCTGGAGAACAATCATACGGAGCGGCTGGTTCAGGAATATGGAGACAAAAGCAGCGATCCGTCTGAAGATCATCATTGCGTCCATCGCCGGCTGTATCATCACTCTGCAGCTTGGAGCTTTCTCTGTGGTGCTGGAGACGAGTCTTTCCGGGATTACCGAGCTGCCCTTCGGATCTTTCGTTGCTCTGATGCAGCCGATCCATCTGGCAATCGGTCTGGTGGAAGGTCTGATCACATCCGCGGTTCTGGTATTCGTCTTCGAATCGAGACCGGAGCTCCTGCAGGAGGTGAACAGCACAGAGAAAGGGATCGCAAACAGACAGTCGCTGAAGACGACCGTGATCATTCTTGCCGCAGTTGCCGTTGTGGTTGGCGGCGGCCTGTCGCTTCTGGCCAGTTCCAACCCGGACGGTCTGGAATGGGCGCTGTTCGGCAATGCGGAGGAAGGCTATGCGGAGAACATGGGTCTGGATGAAGAGGATTTCGGCGTGAAGAGCAGCGCGGCGGATACGGCCGCCATGGTGCAGGAGAAGACGTCCTTCCTTCCGGATTATGCCTTCCCGGGCAGTGAAAGTGCGGCGGGGACGACCGTATCCGGAATCGTGGGAGGCGCTCTTGTGGCAGGCGCTGCAGCTCTGATCTGCTTCATCGGCGGATTCTTCCGGAAGAAAAAAAGGCCGGGAACGGTATAGAACCTGTACGAATCATCCGGAGTCACTATAATGGACTACGGAAACACAAAACCTGATGGATTTTTATGGATAAGATAGACCGTGCAGCCCTGGAGCTGCGGGAGATGGATGAACTGGCGGCTATGAAGTCGCCGGTTCATTTTATGCATCCCATTACCAAGCTGATCATTACAATTTCATATATCCTGACAGTCGTTTCCTATGGAAAGTACGATCTGAGCGGACTTCTGATCATGGCGCTGTATCCTCTTTTCCTGTTCAGTCTCAGCGGGATTTCCATGGGGATCTGCTTTCGGAAGATGCGCGTGGTCCTGCCGCTGGTGTGTGCCGTGGGTCTTTTCAATCCGTTTTTTGACCGGACTCCTTTGTTTTCCTTCGGAGGGATCGTGATTTCCGGCGGGGTGGTCTCCATGATAACCCTGATGCTGAAGGGCGTTCTGTGCCTGCAGGCTTCGTTTCTTCTGGCGGCGACGACTTCCATGGATTCTCTCTGTGCGGCGCTTCGCAGGCTGCATGTCCCGATGCTGATGGTGACTCTGCTGCTCCTCACCTATCGGTATGTTTCGGTGATGGTGCAGGAGGTATCCATTATGACAACGGCATATAAGCTGCGCGCTCCGGGACAGAGAGGAATACATATCTCAGCCTGGGGGTCGTTCCTGGGGCAGCTGCTGCTTCGCAGCATGGATCGGGCTGAAGAATTGTATGCAAGTATGCAGCTGCGGGGATTTGACGGAAGCTTCCGGTATGCAGAGGGAAAGAAGGCCGGATTCCCAGATTATCTGTGGGCGGTGCTTCTTCCGATCGTCTTTCTTCTTCTGAGAAAGTATAATCTGGCAGAGCTGACCGGCCGCCTTCTGATGTCGGCCGGCTCCTGAAGATTTTATTATTCCTGAAGAGTTCTATTCTGCAGAGGTGACCGGCTGCCTTCCGATGTCGATCGGATTCTGAAGTTTTTATTCCTGAAGAAATCGATCCGGCAGAGGTGACCGGCCGCGTTTTGATGTTGGTCGGGACCTGATGAGTTCTATCAGCAGGAGGTACGATATGATTTGTTTTGAGCATGTTTCTTTCTCCTATACAGAGGGACATCCTGTCCTGAAAGATCTGAACTTTGCGATCCGGGACGGTGAGTCCGTGGGTCTGATCGGGGCGAACGGTTCCGGGAAGTCGACTCTTTTGAGGGTTCTGTTGGGGCTGCTTCCGCACAGAGGATCGGTCCGGGTGGATGAGCTGGAGGTGGAGAAGGAGAATTTGCGGGAAGTCCGCCGAAGGCTCGGACTGGTCCTTCAGAATTCGGACAGCCAGATGTTCATGCCAACGGTGGCGGAAGATATGATGTTCGGTCTTCTGAACTACGGGATGAGCCGGGAGGAGGCAGAAGAGCGGACCGACGAGGTTCTGAAAAAGCTCGGTCTTACAGAGCTGAAACGTCGTCACAATCACAGGATCTCCGGCGGGGAAAAGAGAATGGCGGCCATCGCCACGATATTGGCCATGGATCCGGACACGATGCTGATGGATGAACCGACGTCAGCGCTGGATCCATATAACCGGCGGGTGGTGATCAATTCCATCAAAAGTCTTTCCAACACAAAGCTGATCGCCTCTCATGACCTGGATATGATCCTGGATACCTGCAGCCGTGTGATCCTGCTTGGCGGCGGACGGATCGCAGCGGATGGTCCGGCATCCGAAATTCTGCAGAACAGGACGCTTCTCGAATCGAACCGGCTGGAATTGCCGCTGCGGTATCAGAGATAATAAGAGCCGAAGAACACGTATTCTCGCGATGCTGTAAGCCTGCCATGTCAAATCCGGAAAAGCTGCAGGTACGCTGTTTTGGGACTTTCGAAGTGCTGTGGAAGGGAAGACCGCTGCTCTTTTCGCGGTCGAGGACAAAGGAACTGTTCGCTTATCTGGTAGATCGTGAAGGCTCCTGGTGTACAGGTGGAGAGATTATAAGCGATTTGTGGGAAGAGGGAAATGCGGACAAAAAGAAATATCTCCGTGTACTTGGCTCGGACCTGACCAGTATCCTGAAGGAGATCGGCATGGAAAATATCCTGCTTCGGATGCGGGATCAATGGGCGGTGAACACAGAACTCCTGGATTGCGACTATTACCGTATGCTGAAAGGCGATATGGACGCGGTCAATTCCTATCATGGGGAGTACATGAAACAATACAGCTGGGCTGAACTCACCGTAGGGCGGTTGTTCTTCTGGACTTGATTTTTCTTGGATCTTCCGGAAGAATGGATTATTATGGTAACATCAGATCTTTTTGATCGTCATGCGGGGCCTGTATATCCTGGGAGCCTGGAGGCTCCTTGTGAAATCCGGCCTTCCGGGGTGGCATGCCCTGATTCCCTGGTTCCGGGAATACCAGCTTTCACGCTGTGCGTCCCGCGAGCCGGACGGCCGGGTGTATTTCCTGATCAGCATGGCGATCACAGCTCTTCGGGCAGCGGATCTCTGCTTCCGGTGGAACAAGGATAATGAAACGCTGATCGCCTTTACGCCGTTGATCCTGGGCATCCTGATCTCCGTGATGCTCATGCACTTTATCTACAACATCCGGATCTTCCGGGGCTTTATCGAGGTATATCAGGTCAGCAAGGCATGGCTGATCCTCTGCATCATCGATGAGCTTCGCTTCGTTCCGATGCTGATCTGGGGCTTTTCCGAAAAGTACCAGCCCAGGTGGAAGGTGGAGGATCTCCGCGCCGAGATGGAGCGGCTTGCCACGCATGGAAGTGCCGCGGTCATGGACAAGGGCCTGACCATCAACCTGAAGGACCGCCATGTGTCGGAATTTTTCCGCAAAAAATACCTGCTTAAGGACATCCACATGGCCATCCCGCAGGGGCATATGGTGCTGCTGCTCGGCGGTTCCGGCGCAGGCAAAACCACTTTCCTGAATGCCGTGAACGGGTACGAGAAAGCAAACGCCGAAGTTACCCTGAACGGGAAGAACATGTATACAGAATACAAAAAGATGCAGTACGAAGTCGGTTTTGTACCGCAGCAGGAGATGGTCCGTGTCAAGGATACGGTGGAAAGCACCTTGATGGATACGGCAGAGCTCCGGCTTTCCGTGGATATCCCGGAGAAGGAGCGCAAAAAGCGCGTGCATGAAGTGATGGACATTTTCGGCCTGACTCCAGTCGCCGACAACATGGTGGAGAAGCTTTCCAGCGGACAGAAGAAGCGTCTGTCCATCTCCATGGAGATCCTTTCCAACCCGTCCCTCCTCATTCTGGATGAGCCGGATTCCGGTCTGGACGGCGTGATGGCCCGCAAGCTGTTCGTGCAGCTTCGGGAGATCGCCGACAGCGGAAAGATCGTGATCGTGATCACGCATACGCCGGACCGGGTCATCGATCTGTTCGACGATGTGATCGTGCTGGCCAAGGACAGCTCCCGTACCGGCCGGCTGGCTTTCTATGGAAGCATTGAGCAGGCCAGAACTTTCTTTGGCAGAGAGAAGATGGAAGACATCGTGAAGTCCGTCAATCAGAAGGAAGAGGGCGGCGACGGACTGGCGGATGAGTTTGTTCTGAAATATGCGGAGGTGCAGCATGGCTGATTTGAACATGAATGGTTCCGAGGCGCAGCTGACCATACGGCATCGGAGCCGTATCGCGCAGATCGGGATCTTTTTCAGAAAATTCCTGCGGATGTTTGTGTATCAGAGCGACTGGAAAATGCTGCCCATGGCCGCGCTCATCGCTGGTCTCGTCGGTTTTGTCCTGGGCGAAGAGTTCGGGAAAAACATGGAAGGGACCCTGATGGGAGCCTTTGCCGTCGTGTGCGTCTGCATCTGGAACGGATCCTTCAATTCGATCCAGGTGATCTGCCGTGAACGGGACGTGATCAAGAGAGAGCACCGTTCCGGCATGCACATCACGTCCTATATCCTGGCGCATATGATGTACCAGCTGCTGATGTGCCTGCTGCAGACGGTGGTGACGCTGGTCGTGCTGAATGCAGTGGGAATGAAATTCGAGGGGAAGGGGCTTTTCACACCGTACTTTGTCGTGGACGCCGGGATCACGATGCTTTTGATTATCTATGCATCGGACCTTTTGTCCCTGTGGATCTCCAGTCTGGTGCACTCGACCACGACAGCCATGACGATCATGCCCTTCGTGCTGATCTTCCAGCTGATCTTCTCGGGCGGGATCTTTCAGCTTCCTTCGTATGTGGATCCGGTCATCCAGCTCACGATCTCCAGTCCCGGACTCAAAGCCATGGCATCCCAGACACAGATCAACGACCTTCCCTATGCGACGGTCAATACGATGCTGAACATCGTGGACGACGTTGAGCTGGGAGGCAGGGTCACGGTCGGCCAGCTGCTGGACGCCCTCGGCGACACGGACAATCAGACGATCGCCGAACTGCGGAAGACCGAGATCGGCAACACTATGACCGTCGGGGAAGTCGGAGAAGACCTGTTGCAGAAGGATGCGTACAAGGATCTGAGGGATTATGTCCTGATCGAAGGCCAGACCCCTGCTGGGGATAATGACGGGACGGCGGAAGAGAGCGGAGAGGATTCACAAAATAGAGATTCCGGTGAGAAGCTTCACGGGCAGGCTACGGGAGAAGACGTGACCGTGGGGCAGGTTATCGCCGCCCTTATGGAAGTGGACGAGCTGGATGAGATCCTGAATACCGAGATCGGATACGTGACTACCTTCGGCGAGGCGGTGGATTTTCTCTCCGGAGACGCCATGGTACAGAGCCTCCGGGACGAAGGCCTTACCATCACCACGACCCTGGGAGATATCCTGGACCTGGTCGGAAGAGAAGAAACCAAAGAAAGCGTAGTGAAGCAGGCTTCTGCGGCCATGTACAATCCCGATTATGCCTACACGAAGGATAATATCGTCCGGAACTGGCTGCATCTGCTGATCTTTATCGCTGTATTTGCAGCCTTGTCGACGATCACGCTGAAATTTATCGATAAAGATAAACGGTGAGACTGCAAAAGTCTCCCTGTTCCTTACGAATAAAGGAGATAGTCAATGAAAAGAAAGCTGTTATCAATACTTCTGGCAAGTGCGGTTTCTGTCAGTGCGCTGACCCCGGCCGCAGGAATGGCCGAAGAGGCTGGATCCGGCCAAAGTGAGGTGTCGGCAGTTGAGAAGTCCGAAGAAGCTACACCCGATCAAACGGAGGCGTCGGCAGTTGACTCCTCTGCCTACACCCTGACTCAGGTCGTTGTTCTGAGCCGGCATAATATCCGCTCTCCGCTATCCGAGAAAGGCTCGGTCGTCAGCGATATCACTCCGCATGAGTGGTTCGAATGGACGTCGAATACGGGCGAGCTTTCGCTGCGCGGAGCGATGCTGGAGACGACCATGGGGCAGTATTTCCGGCTGCGGCTGGAAGAGGAAGGATTATTCCCGGAGAACTATATTCCGGAAGAAGGCGAGGTCCGGTTTTATGCAAACGGGTTTCAGCGGACGCAGGCGACAGCGCATTATTTTTCGACGGGTCTTCTGCCGGTGGCGGTAGTTCCGGTGGAACGGCTTGTGGAATATAATGAACCGGACTCCACTTTCCTTCCCCTCATCAATTTCATGAACGAGGAGTACGAACAGGATGTCCGGGAGGAGATCGCAGAAAGAGGCGGGGGAGAAAACCTGTCAGACCTCGCCGGCTACCGTACCCACCTGGACCCGGCCTTCCACCTGATCGCCGACACACTGGATATGGATGAGAGCGAAGCTTATCAGTCCGGCACCTACGGAGACCTTTTCACCGATGATACGACCCTGGCCCTGACCGTTGGAGAAGAGCCCAAGATCAGCGGGCCTCTGAAGACAATGTGTTCCCTCGCCGATGCATTGATCCTGCAGTACTACGAGGAACCGGACGATCAGAAAGCCGCCTTCGGACATGAACTCACATATGAAGACTGGCGGACGATCGGAGGGGTACTGGCGGACTATGAGAAGATCCTTTTTTCCAGTCCTCTCCTTGCGGTGAATCTGGCTCATCCGATGCTGGAGGAGATTTATTCGGAGCTGAATACGGAAGGACGCAGGTTTTCCTTCCTGTGCGGACACGATTCCACGGTGACCAGTTTCCTGGCCGCCCTGGGTGTGGAGGAGTATGAGCTTGCGGAAGCGGCAGAGCCAACGACGCCCATCGGAATCAAGGTGGTATTCGAGCGTTGGACCGATCTGGCAGGCGCACCCTTCTATAAAGTCAATCTGGTCTATCAGAGCGTCGAACAGCTCCGTACCATTCAGCCGCTGTCCCTCGAAGTACCACCGATGATCTGCCCGGTTTCCTTTGAAGGAGTCGAAACAAACGAAGACGGGATGATTGCCGGGGAAGATCTGATGGAACTGTTTGAAAACAAGATCAACATGCTTTCGGAGCTGGAAGAAGAGTACACTGCGGAAGACGAACTGGAAAATGCAGCATGACAATAGTACCCGGTTTATATAAACCGGGTACTATTATTCACAAGATTCCCATTTGGGAGATGTTACTGCTCCAGAGG
>CAMOUV010000103.1 GCA_946626695.1 uncultured Blautia sp. | reverse complement strand
TCCGTCCGCATGTGTGCTGAAAGACGATGGTCCCTGGCTTGCCGAAAAATTCCTGGACAGCGATGGATATCTTCTTGCGGCTCCCGTATGGTCTCTCTCCCCATGCGGTGTTGTAACAGACTTCCGTGATCGTGTGTTCGGACCGAAGATGGATCTTGCCCAGTGGGAAGCAAACGGGATCCCGGTGAAGCGCTCATGCGCAAAGATTATATCTTAAAAGTACGGTATCTTGCACAGAATCTCGGCCATGCCGTTCTCAATCCGCAGAAAGACTGGGAAAACAAATGGCTGGGCGATCTGGAGGATGGTGAGGCCTGTCCCGGATGCCATACTTCTCTTATGATTGCCAAACCGGGAAGAAATTATGTCGAATGTGCGGTATGCGGCAGAAAGGGTTATCTGAGTCTCGATAAAGACGGAAACATCAAATATGCATGGCCGGAGGACAACCGGAACCGTCTTACCATGATGGGGAAATTTGATCACGTGAGAGAAATCGAGCGTCATACCGCTGAAAGATACGAGCCTCACAAAGAAGAGATTCAGGACGAGATGAAGAGATATCGTCAGATGGAACAGTTTACGGTAAAGGCACCTTCCAAACAGAAATAAAAACAATTCCATTCAGCGCGAAAGGGCTGCAGCACCGACCGATTGCCGGGGCTGCAGCCCTTTTCTGTAATGTCTTGCGTCTGTATGATTATTGTGCCGGGATCACATCGCTGTTGATCGGGAAGGTAAAATAGGTGTCCGGATAAGGTTCATTTTCCAGTGTGAAATGCCACCATTCCTCCGGAAGAGGACGGAAGCCATGGGCCATCATCGTATCACGCAGGATCATGCGGTTTGCATACTGTTCTTCTGTGATGTCGGTATAATCCGGATGAGACAGCTCTCCAAAGTAATCGAAGGTGCCGCCCATATCCACTTCCTTTTCTGTCGTCATATCAAAAAGAGTCAGATCCACCGTACTGCCGCGGCTGTGGCCGGACTTCTCCGCGATGTACCCCTGGGGGAACAGAACATCCTTCTCCAGCTCCGGATAGAAATACTCCTTCATCCGGGTGTCCTCGGTATCCTCCGCCCATTCCACAAAATTGGTCACCGCCATCTGGGGACGGTAGGCATCGTAGATTTTCAGACGATATCCCTGCTCCACCAGATCATCGCTCACTTCCTTCAGAGCCTCGGCCGCCTCGCGGGTAAGCAGTGCGTAGGGTTCCTCGTATCCATCGATCCGGTCTCCAACAAAATTGTAGGTGGAATAATACCGGATCTCCAGGATCGCATCCGGCACCACCTCGGACAGGAATACGAAATCCGAAGAATCCGCCGGATCCGGCTGTGCGGTCTCTGCACTCACTGCCGCTGCTCCGCCTGCGATCAAAGCCATACTCAAACATAATCCTGCTGCCTTTTTGAACCAATTCATACTCATTTTTCTCCTCCTAAACCTAATAGTTCTACGGACAGTGCCGCACATCTACTGACTCTGTTTTTCTTGCAGTATTTGAGCAGTCAACGTTCAAAAAATCTCCTGATTTCTTCTTCGGAGGCTTTGACGGAACCTTGCACGAAGAAGGGCTTTCCTCCGCCCCGGCCATTCAAGGCCGTATTCATCTCCTTTGTGAAGCTACGAAGATCTCCGTTTTCTTCCCCCATCGCGTATTTATAGGAACCATCTGGATTCCGGGAAAATACCGCACAGCAGCCATGGCAGGTCTTCATCACGGCATCGCAGAGCTTCCGGACGCTGTCGGCCTCCATCTCTTCTTTGAAAAGAAGGACGCTTCCCTCACCCTCATGCCGGGCGGCTTCTGCCGCAAAAAGGTCGCTTTCCATCTTGTGAAGCTGTCCGCGAAGCCGATAATTTTCCTCCTGAAGCCGGTCGACGGCATCGGCCGTCTCCTCCTGTCGGGCAGAGAGCGCAGCCGAAATCCGGTGATTCTGTGCGCTGACCATCTGCAGATATCGAAGGACTCTCTCTCCGGCGATCATTTCCACCCGGACGCCTTCCCGGAAATGAACCACAGAAAGGATCTTCACCATGCCGATCTCTCCGGTGCGGGTAACATGGAGGCCGCAGCAGGCACAGATATCCGCTCCGGGGAAAGTGACGATCCGCACCTCGCCGGTCAGTTCCTTCTTGCTGCGATACGGAATCTCTACCAGTTCATCCGGGCCGGGGAAAGTGATCTCCACCGTCTGATCCTCCCAGATATACCGGTTGGCTTCCGTCTCAATCTCCCGGAGCTGGTCTTCGGTCACGACTCCACTGAAATCAATGGTGATGACGTCGCTTCCCATGTGAAAGCCCACGTTGTCATAGCCGTATTTCTCATGCACCAGCCCGCTCACGATATGCTCGCCAGAATGCTGCTGCATCCGGTCAAAGCGCTCCTTCCAGTCGATCCGGCCATGGACCAGACTGCCGGCTTCGAAGGGCTCCTTTGTATAATGAAGGATCTCTCCCTCCTTCTCCTGCACATCCGTGACAGGAACCTCCTCCAGGAACCCGGAATCCGCCGGCTGACCGCCGCCCTCCGGGTAGAAAGCCGTCTGATCCAGAAGGACCGCATAGCCTTCCTTCTCCTCCCTGCATTCCAGCACCCGGGCTTCAAACATCCCCAGATACACATCCTCATAAAACAGTTTTCTTGTCTTCGTCATGATCTGCCTCCAACATGATCATCCTTCTCCGCCGTATCTCTTTTTACGGCATACGAAACAGTCTGCTCTTCTTCTGAACGTCTCTCCTCAACGGAAGCCGCATTCCGTACAGATACCTCTCCGAAGGACAGACGGCTTTCCGTCCCGTCCGTCTCCCGTACCAGAAGCCTTCCGTCCGGCTCAATGCGCTCCGCAAAGGCTGTCCGCACCTTCTCTCCGTCCCGGATCTCTATGACATGCCCGGGAATGATGTTCTTCTCAATATATACATCGGATAAAGTCTCCGAAGCCGCCTCCTCCAGGAGATGATTGACAATGGAAGCAGCCAGGCGGCTCTTATCCAGCATCTGCGCTTCCTCCAGACTGTCCGTGATGCATCCGACAATGTCCAACAGCTCCTCCGGAAGCTCTTCCGGGTCGATCCACAGATTGACACCGATTCCGACCACTGCATACCGGATCTCTCCGGTCTCAAAATCCGTTCCGGCTTCCGTCAGGATCCCGCAGATTTTGCGTCCCTCCCGATACAGGTCGTTGACCCACTTGATATCCAGTTCCAGACCGCAGACCTCCTGCACCGCCTTATACACCGCCACGGCGGCGGCCGTTGTCAGGAACTGGCCGTCCTTCAGATTGATCTTTGGCCGCAGGATACAGCTCAGATACAATCCTCCCGTCGGAGAAAAAAAGCTTCTCCCTCTCCTGCCCCGGCCGGCCGACTGGGCTTTTGAGATGATCACCGATCCGTGCGGTGCCCCTTTCTCTGCTTCGGCTTTGGCGTCCTGATTCGTGGAGACCGTGGTTTCCAGCACCCGGACCAGAACATCCTTCTGCAACAGCGCAAGCCGCACCCCTTCCTCCGTAAGGCGGCTGCTGCCGGCGGAAAGACAATATCCCCGGTTGGTCACCGCCCTGATCTCATATCCATCCTGCCGAAGAGCCTTGACCGCCTTCCAGACGGCAGCCCGGCTGCAGCCCAGCTGCTCCGCCAGCGCTTCCCCGGAAACCGATTCGCCTTCCCTGCTTTTCAGGATGTGCAGCACATCCGATTTCACTGACATGATTTCTCTTCTCCTTTTCGCCGACATCTGCTGCGGTCCCGGCGTTTACTTTATCTCCAGTTCCACAGGCACGGTGTACCGGCCGTCCTTCAGTTCAAATGCGTAGACCGCGCAGTTGCCGATATATTTTCCCCAATAGCTTCCCTTCGATTCCGGGGTCAGATATTCCAGTGCTCCCTTCATCGCGATCGCATGGGTCGAGATCAGAATGTTTTTCGTCTCTGCAACAGGCCGGAGTTCTTCGACAAATTCCCCGAGCCGTCGAACCACTTCCGCGAGCGGTTCCATCCCTTCCGGGGCCGGATTTCTCACAAAATCCGAAAAGAAAGCCATCACCTCCGGGGCTGGTTTCATCAGATCCATTCCCTCGTAGGGACCATAATCCATTTCCAGGAGACGGTCATCCTGCAGGATGTCCGTTCCCGGAGCTATGCGCTCCGCCGTCTCCAGAGCACGGGTCAGCGGGCTGGAATAGACGGTGTCGATCCGGATTCCCTGTCTATGGAACCAGGCTCCGGCTTCCTCTGCCTGACGGATTCCATTCTCATTCAGGGGATGATTGCTCCCTCTGCCCTGCATCACATTTGATTTGTTTCCGGCCGTCTGGCCGTGACGCACAATATAGATCATCTTCCATAACTCCTTTGTCAGGATCTGTTCAACAATAAGCGGCTTCCTGTAAAGAGGACATTCCCGATCCGCCGGCGCGGCCTGCCAAGGAGCCGTTCCTTACTGTACCGTAAACTGCACCCCGGAATATCCCTGATCATCCTGCCCGGCTGCCGCCTGCATGGCTTCCATTATAGCGTATTTCCCGCCGGATGTACAGTTTCACTGCCGGATGCCGGCGGAGCTGCAGCGCTCAATCCTGTCTCAGGCTTTTCCAAAGAGTTCCATCTGTCTCGATCGAATAGTTGTGATCGCTGAGACGGATCTGGCCTTCTCCCGGAAAATCAAAGGTGCATTCGCTGCCGTCCGAAAGCGTGAAGGAGATATAAAAGCCCTTTCCGGGTCCGTTGTTCACCATATTTCCGACAATGATGACATTATTCAGTGCATTATAGATTTCAATGATCCTGTCCCTATCCATGGAGGAAGCGGTTGCTTCATGCCGGGGGACGCCCTTTTTTTCTGCCTCCGGTGTTTCGGAGGCTTCGGTTTCCGCCGGCGCTTCTGAAACAACCGGCACCTCCGGGTCAAAGTACCAGGAAACCTTTTCCGGGAGCTTACCGTCATTTTTCAGTCTGACCAGTTTTTGGGTCTCTTCCCGCTGATCAAAATGAAAGAGGAAGCCGGCCACCTCGTTGTCTGCCTGGACGCCCTGCTCTTCCTTTTTCCCGGATCCTGCCGCGCACCCTGACAGAAGCACAGAGAACACGAAACCCGCCGTAATGACTGCGGCGATGCACAGAAAATTCCGGCACAGGGTTTTCCTTTTCCTCTCCTTATTCACAATGACTGCCATATTCCACGCTCCTTCAACAATGTATCCAGGACCGGAAGAGATTCCCCGGGGCTCTGCGCATTTCGCACTTCCGTACACGGCCCTGCTTCCTAACAGTTTCCGGTGTATACATATTGCAGGTTTTTCCTTGCGACCTCCGCCAGATGGCGGACCAGCGACACCTCCGATGCCTCGCGGTCACGCATCTGAAAACGCGGAAAGAACCGGGAAACATGGAGAGGAATGGTGTACCCCGTACGGTTTCCTTCTGCATCCCGCAGACCGGCCACCCAGCTGCTCAGTTCCTCCATCTCTTCATCACTGTCATTCTCCCCGGGGACGATCAAGGTGGTCAGTTCCACATGACACAGCCGGACAGCCCGGGCAATAAAGTCCATCACCATCTCCCGGCTTCCCTGGAGAACCTTTCTGTAATAGCGGTCCGAAAACCCTTTCAGGTCAATGTTCATAGCATCCACAAAGGGCGCCAGCTCCTCCAGCACGGAAAGCTCAGCCGTCCCGTTGGTGACCAGAACGTTCTTCATCCCCTTCTCGTGCACCAGACGGGCCGTGTCCCGGACAAACTCATATCCGATCAGGGGTTCATTGTAGGTAAAAGCCACTCCGATGTTTCCCTGGCTTCGATAATATGCGGCCGTATCCGCCAGCTCCCGGGGCGTGATCACCTCCGCTTCTTCCGCGTATCTCATAGCCCTGGCAGACCAAGAGATCTCGCTGTTTTGACAGAACGGACACCGAAGATTGCAGCCATAGCTCCCCACGGACAAGATCAGACTTCCCGGGTAAAACCGTTTTAACGGTTTTTTCTCTACGGGATCCAGCGCAAGCGACGTGACCCGGCCATAATTGGCAGCCTTGATTTCTCCGTCCAGGCAGGTACGCGCTCCGCAAAACCCCAGAGCTCCTTCCTTGATTTCACAGTGTCTGAAACAAACCCCGCATTCCGCCATATGCCCTCCCCTCTGCTGCAGAACAGCCTTTTCACGTCGTTGTTTTTGAGCCGGCTGTCAGAGACGAAATACCCGTACATTCTAAACGGGTTCCTTTTCCTGTTCAGATATGCCGGACGACTTCGAAACGTTCCAGAACATACTTCTCCCCTTTTCCGATCCCGCCCTTTTTCATGGCGATGGAAACCTGCTGTTCCGGGGTGTCCACCCCGTCCAGATCCGGGAGAAGAAGACCTCTTTTATAGCCGCTGGTCACGATCACACCATACCTCTTCACATCCAGTTCATCGATGGATCGGATCTTTTCCGGCTTACCCAGGATATCCACATTGATCTCCAGCCATTCCAGCTCATCCTCTGTGATGGGGTCAAATCTGGGATCCCTGGTGGCTGCGCTCACCGCATTCCGGATGATCTCCTGCGCCACATTTTCTGCCGTGGGCGCGATGGTGCCGATACATCCCCGCAGCTTTCCATGCTTGTGGATCGACACAAAAGCCCCGGCCCGCTCCTTCAGCATCTCTTCCGGAATATCCTTCGGGACGCGGAGGGTCTTTCCGCTTCGTATATAACTCTCCAGAGACTGCCGGGCGAGGCGTACATAGGCATCTGCCTGTTCTTTCTGTACCGCCAGTCTGTCCTGCAGCTGTTCCAGATACCGTTTCAGAAAATGACGGCCGGCATCTTTCCCCTGCGGATAAAAGGTACAGATGCCATATCCCACTCCGGTCACGTCCTGGTGGGAGAGACGCGCCGCCTTTACCGCAATCCCGTCGAACGCCCCCGCCATGATCACAAAGGATCGATGGCCGCACTCCGCCGCCTTCTCACAGAAGGTCTCATCAAATTCAAGCAGTTCTCCAAAGGCGCCTCGGCTGCAGACATCCATGATCCGGTCGTCATACTCCGGTCCCTCCGGAGCAAATCCGTAAGGTCCGTAGGACTGCAGCTTGTGGGACAGATCCCCGCTGGCCACCAGAACGGTTCTTCTGCCCGTCCGCTCGACCGCCTCCCGGATCATCTGTCCAAAGGTATAGTGATCCGTCAGAGGAAGACCCGACAGGCCGATCCGCACCAGTCTGCCGCCGCTGTACTGCTGCCGTATAAACCAAAGGGGAACCATCGTTCCGTGATCCAGCTTTTTCTCCCGCTCTCCCAGCGTCCCTGCAGGAAAATGCGTCTCCATGGCGATGGCGCTGATACAGTCCGCCAGCTCCTCATCATATTCCTCTTCGAACTTCACCTGCGGAGCCCGGAAATCCGCAAAGGATCCCTTTGCTCTGCGTCCCGGAGATATATGAAAATAGTCCGCATACAGGGTCGCATGGGGACTGATGATGAGGATCGTCTCCGGCTGGAGCCCGGCGATTTCCTTCGCCACTCTTTTGTAAGCTTCCGTCGTTTCTCGGATCTGTTCCTCACTGCCCCGCCCGACGGCCGGAACGATCATCGGCGGATGCGGAACCATAAAAGCAGCCAGTATCGGCATTCTGCTCCCTCCTTATTTCTCTCTTCCGGACATCCGGGCATGCTCCTCCATGAGCTCCTGATTCAGCTGCAGGGCTGTCCAGGAGGCATTGTGGGGTGTCAGCATGGCTTTTAGGTCGTTCCGGGTTATTCCACACTCCCGGCAGACCGGCAGCAGAACTTCCAGCTCCTCTGCCGTGATTCCGCCGAAAACAAGCATCCGGGAGGCCATCTCCACCGTCACAGGACGCCCGGCAGATTTCTCACTCCCCGTCGACGCCGCCAGCTGCTCCACCCTTTCTCGCGTTTCCAGGGGAATCTCATCCCCCGCGGACAGCATCACCATACCAAGCGGAAGCG
>CAMOUV010000102.1 GCA_946626695.1 uncultured Blautia sp. | reverse complement strand
GATCAGTCCCATTGGTTCCGGGGTGAATGGTGGTACAATTCCACCATCGCCTTTCCTGCCGGTCTCCTGTACGCCCGATTCCGCTCCGGATTCGACCGGTTCCTGCAGAAGCACTGCCGGTTTCTGCTTCCGGCCGTCACCCTGCTTTTTGCGGCCGCCTTCCGGCTTTCCGTCTGGACAGTCCAGCGGTACGGCTACTATCATGAAACCGCCTTCCATGGACTCCGGGATGCCCGGTGGACCCTTCTTTCCCAGTACGCCGCCTGTCTGCTGTTTCTTCTGCTGATCCTGCTTCTGGGCATGAAGATCCGCCTGGGGAACAGGGCCCTGCGGTATCTGGGAGATATCCGGGCAGAACTGTTCCTGATCCACGGATTCTTTGTGCACCGGATCTTCGGAACCGTACAGATGCCGGAATTTTTCCGGTTTCTTGTGGTGACCGGCTCCAGTATCGCCTGTACCGCCCTCCTCGCCCCCGGCATTCACCGGCTCACAGGGCTGGTGACAAGTCTTCTGCTCCGCCCCAAATTCACCAACAATACCCTCGAACGCCGGATCGCGGAACAGAAGAAAAAAAAGCGAAGGAAAACCCTCGCCATTGCTGCCGCCCTCTTTTCTCTGCTCGTTGCCGCCCTCTTCCTCAAGGCATACGGGAATCGTCTGTTCTTCGCCGAACATCAATTCCGGCAGGAATATGAAGCCCTTCTTGCCGCATCCGAAGGAGACGAGGTGTACTGGGGCTGTTATGAGATGGACCGCAGCCGCCTGGGGGAGGAACGGCTGCCCTGGATCGTGATCCATCGGGAGGAAGACCGCGTCTGTCTTCTGTCCCGATACGGAATCGCCGGAAGCGCCTACAACCAGAAGCACGAAGCCGTGTCCTGGGAGGATTCGGATCTCCGCGCTGTTCTCAACTCGGACTCTTCCCTGCGGTGCTTCAGCCGATACGAAGCAGAAAAAATCCTTCCCCTTGCGGGTGACACGATCACATTGCTGACGGCGGCGGAAGCCTCCGCATTCTTCGGCACCGATGAGGAAAGACAGCTTGTCATCACCGAGGCAGCCCGGCAGGACGGGACCAACATCAACACCATGAGCAAGCATCACAACTGGGACATGAAGGGGTACCGCTCCTCCTGGTGGTGGCTCCGGGGTGAACCGGATGAAAAAAAGATCACCGCCCCCATCGTGACGGTGGACGGGACCATCGCCCCGGACGAAAAACCCGTAAACAAACCGGGCGGCGCAGTCCGCCCCGTGATCTGGGTCGACTGCGCCGCCGATAAATATTGATCGATCAATCCAGCCTCAGGAAGACTCCCAGGATATGCTTTGCATTCCTTTCCAGATCCTCCCGTGTAATCAGACCGCGCTCCAGGGCCTCCTGCACGCGTTCCTCAAAACCGGTCGCCATCTTGACATCGCCTCCGGCCAGGATTTCCTTGTACTGCTCTCCGCGGTTCCACCAGTCGGTGGTCACCAGCCCGGAGAACCCCCACTCTCCGCGGAGAATATCGGTCAGAAGCTCCCGGCTCTCGGAAGCACGCTGTCCGTTCACGGCATTATAGGAAGACATGATGGTCCAGGGATCCGCTTCTTTCACGACGATCTCGAAGGCCTTCAGATAAATTTCCCGCAGGGCTCTTTCCGAAACCCTGGAATTACACTGCTTCCGGTTGGTCTCCTTGTTGTTGCAGGCAAAATGCTTCAGGCTGCAGGCCACACCGTTCTCCTGAATCCCCCGGACCTCCGCGGCGGCCATCTTTCCTGCCAGATACGGATCCTCGGAAAGATACTCAAAGTTCCGGCCGCAGTAGGGACTCCGGTGGATATTGATAGCCGGAGCCAGCCAGATCTGCAGGTTGTTTTCCTTCAGCTCTTCCCCGGCGGCCTTTCCTACCCTCTCCATAAGCTCTGTGTTCCAGGTGGAAGCCAGCAAGGTCGCGCAGGGCCATGCGGTGGTCCGCACGCCGGTCTCCGGCTGGATCCGCACCCCGGCAGGGCCGTCCGCCGTCATAAAGGACGGAATTCCAAGCTCCGGAATTCCTCCAAAGCCCCAGGTATTTGCCACGCCCTTGTTGGGGCAGCCGCCCAGCAGCCGGATCAGCACCTCGTCCGGAAGCTGCGAAACAAATTCATCCAGAGTCTGTTTCCCTTCCGCCACGGCTATGAAGGACTTGGCATCCTTCAGACTCCACAATGAGACCCGGCTCTGTCCATGCACCTCCGGCATGATCCCTTCTTCCTCTTCCGAAGAAAGGCGTCCGATGGCGCTTTCATCCAGATCGCTGTCCGGGCGGACCGGAAGCGCTTCGTACGTGCCATCCGCAAGCATTCTTTCCGGAAGCCCTTCCGGAGACAGATGCGATTCCAGCTGCTCCTTAATCCGGTCCTCCGGCAGCTCCCAGACAAAGGAACTCTCTGCGGTATTCTCCGCTGAATTTCCGATGAAGAAGTGATACGCTCCTTTTTCAAGAATGTAGGCAGACTTTCGTATCTTTCCCAGATCATCATAGGAAGCCATCTGGTATTCCAGGATTCGGAGCTCCAGCGTCTCCGACTCTCCCGGAGCCAGCAGCTTCGTCTTGGCAAAAGCTCCCAGCTGGCGGGCCGGCTTCCCCAGCACGCCCTGAGGCGCCTCAAAATACACCTGCACCACTTCTTTTCCGGCACAGCTGCCGGTGTTGGTCACCCTGACCGCAAAGCAGAAGCCCTCTTCCGTCTTCTCCTCTCCCGTGATCTCCAGTGCGAAATCCGTATAAGACAGGCCATACCCGAAGGGATAGATCACCTTGTCCCTCGCTCCGGGAATCGTCTCAAAATACCGGTATCCCACATAAATATCCTCGGTATAATCCACATGCCAGAAGGAATCAAAGAACCCGCGGGTAGAAGGATAATCCTCCAGACGCTCCGCGAAGGTATCCGGCAGCTTTCCGCAGGGATTCGCCTTGCCCAGCAAAAGTCTGGCGGCCGCTGTTCCTCCCTCCATTCCTGCCTGCCATGCCAGCAGACAGGCACCGATCCGGTCATCGTTTCTGATCCAGGAGGTATCCACGATCCCGCCGGTATTCAGGACAACGATCACCTTTTTAAAGGACGCCCGGGCCGCTTCCACCATCCGCTTCTCTCCGGCGGACAGATAAAAATCTCCATCCGGGAAAATCCTGCCCACAGCCGCAGCCTGGCTGGTCTCATTCTCCCAGGGATTGAATTCCACACCGTCGGTGGTCTCATACTTCACATCCGCACGGTCCCAGCCCTCGCCCGAAAAACGGCTCACCACGACGACCGCCGTGTCCGTAAACGCCGCCGCATCCTTCACGAGATCCTCCGGCACCTCCGGCTCCACCGTCATGCCCGGAACAGCGCCGGAAGCATACTGGTCTTCCACATTCTTCCTGTAGCAGTCCGCCAGCGGTTCAAACACCTGCGCGCCTTCCTGCACAAGACCCTCATACAGATTCCGCATGAAAGGCGGATACACATCGCCGGATCCCCCGCCGCCCTTCACATAGTCAAAGCTTCCCTTTCCCAGAAGAGCAATCCTGCATCCCTCCGCCAGAGGAAGGGTCTTTTCGTTATTTTTCAGCAGCACCATGCCTTCCTCCGCTGCCCGCAGGGAAAGCGCGATATGCTCCTCCCCCGCCGTGACGTAGGTTCTTCCCGAAAGCGGCAGATTCGGCTGGTACATTGCACGTATCCATTTATCCATCGATTATTACCTCAAAAGAGGACCGTCCACAGACGGTCCTCTTGCAAAAACACAGTTAATGCAGCAAAAACGCATCCCACAGAAGAATGTACAGAAAGAAAACCACGGCAAAGACAAGCACCACCAGCAGACCGGCCTTCAAGGCAGCCCAGCGGTACATCCGCAGCTGCTCCTTGTCCATCTGCTCCTGCGGGCCCGTATGCTCCCGGCGGAGTCTCTTCTCATCCTCCGGCACATACCAGGGCATCCCCTCCACATTCATGTTGACAATGGTACGGCCATCGTCGTCGGGGGGAAGATTCATTTTCCTGTTCTTTGTCTCTTTCTCTTTCATGTCAACCTTCCGGTGTCTTACAGCACCTCCGCCTCTTTGACGGGTTCCTTCTCGCTGCGTTTCACGTTCTCCATCTCTTCCTCGGCCTTTTTCTGCGCGGCGGCATCGTTATACAGATGACATGCGCAGAAGTGCTCCGGCTCCACCTCGGTCCACTGAGGCACCGCATACCTGCAGACCTCTTTGCAGTCCGCGCAGCGGGTGTGGAACTTGCAGCCCCTGGGCGGATTGGCCGGGCTGGGGATGCTGCCCTTCAAGATGATCCGGTTCAGCTTGTAATCCGGATCCGGAATCGGAATCGCGGAGAACAGCGCCTTGGTGTACGGGTTCAACGGGTTCGCAAAAATCTTCTCCGTCGGCGCATACTCCACCATGTTGCCCAGATACATGACGCCCACGGTGTCCGAAATATGCTCCACCACCGACAGGTCATGGGAAATGAACAGATAGGTAAGACCGAACTCCTTCTGCAGCTGCTTCAGCAGGTTGATGATCTGAGCCTGGATGGAAACATCCAGAGCCGATACAGGCTCATCACAGACGATAAAGTCCGGCGCCAGGGCCAGAGCCCGGGCGATACAGATACGCTGTCTCTGTCCGCCGGAAAACTCATGGGGATACCGTTCCTTATAGTAGGACGGAAGACCGCACACATCCATGACCCGTGAAATATAGTCGTCAAACTCGTCCTTCGGCACGATTCCGTGCTCCCGGACTGCCTCCCCGATGATTTCCCCGACGGGAAGTCTCGGAGACAGAGAGGAATAGGGATCCTGGAAGACCAGCTGCATCCGGGGACGCATCTTCCGCAGATCACTCTTACTGAGGGCAAAAACATCCTGCCCGTCAAAAATCACATCACCGGAGGTCTTTTCCTGCAGACGCAGGATGGTTCTCCCGCAGGTGGATTTGCCGCAGCCGGACTCACCCACCAGGCCCATGGTCTGGGTACGCTTGATATTGAAGCTGACACCATCCACGGCCTTGACATTTCCGATCACCCTTTTAAAGAAGCTGGATTTGATCGGGAAATACTTTACCAGATTCCGGACTTCAAGGATGTTGTCACTCATAGCAGTTCCTCCACATTGACAGATTTGGGATAGCCCAGAGGCGTACCCTCGTCATAATACCGGTAACAGGACACCACATGGGTATCGCTGATCCGGATCTCCGGCGGATATTCTCCCTTGCACCGGGCACAGGTCCGGTCGCAGCGGTCGCGGAAATAGCAGTAATCCGGCATGGCCACCGGGTTGGGAACACTGCCGGGGATATTGTAGAGCTCATCCACCTTCTGCCCCACCACCGGTTTGGATTTCATCAGGCCGATGGTATAGGGATGGGCCGGATGATGGAAGATCTCCTCCGCCGTGCCCTTCTCCACCACGCGGCCGGCGTACATGACCACCACGTAATCCGCCATGCCGGCCACGACTCCCAGGTCGTGGGTGATCAGCATGATGGAGGAATTGAGCTTGTCCTTCAGATTCTGGAGAAGATCCAGAATCTGGGCCTGGATCGTCACGTCCAGAGCCGTGGTCGGCTCATCCGCGATGATCAGTGTCGGCGAACAGGCCAGCGCAATGGCGATGCAGATACGCTGCCGCATACCGCCGGACAGCTCGTGGGGGAACATCTCGTAAACGCCTTCCTTGTTGGCGATACCCACCAGCTCCAGCATCTCAAGCGTACGCTTTTTGACATCCTCCTCGGACATCTCCGGATTGTGAAGCTCAATGACCTCGTTGATCTGCTGCCCGATCCGGAACACCGGATTCAGGGCGGTCATCGGCTCCTGGAAGATCATGGAGATCTCATTGCCGCGAAGCTTTTCCATAATGACATTGGGTGTATTCACGATGTTGTAGGCGGTGCCGTCTCCTTTGTTGAAACGGATCTCGCCGCCCACGGTCTGGCCGCTGGGCCGCTGCAGCAGCTGCATCAGCGACAGACTGGTGACCGATTTGCCGCAGCCGGACTCGCCCACGACACCCACGGTGGAATGCTTGGGAATGGAAAAGTTAACGCCGTCCACGGCCTTTACCACGCCGACATCGGAGAAGAAGTAGGTACAGACATTGTCAAACTCCACGACATTGTCCGGATCCTGCATCTTTGTCGTATACAGGTTCGGATCCTTGTTGGCGTCCGCACGTTCTTTTTCCAGTTTCTTTGTCACCTTGCGGTTGAATTTTGTGATCTTTCTTGATTCCTTCCCAGATATATAGGAGGATTTTTTCTTTTCAGCCATATTCTGTTCTACCCTCCTGTTTATCGTTTTGCTTTCGGATCGTACGCGTCACGGAGTCCGTCACCCACAAAGTTGAAGGCGATGACCGTAAGACAGATCAGAAGACCTACCGGAATCCAGATGAATGCATAATGCTCCATGGCGGAAGCCGTTGTTACCGAGTTGATGATGGTTCCCCAGGTTGCCAGCGGATGCTTGACGCCGAGGCCCAGGAAGGACAGCGTCGATTCCAGCAGGATAACGCCGCCGAGACCCATGGTCGCAGAGACGATCAGCTGAGGCATGACATTGGGGATCAGGTGACGGAAGATACGGGAACGTACCTTCACACCGGTAGCCTCCGTGGCCACCATAAACTCCTGCTCGCGGAGCGACAGGATCTGGCCGCGGACCAGACGGGCCACGCCGGCCCAGCCCAATACGCCCAGCACCGCCATCATGACCCAGATACGCTGGCTGGCCGGCACCTTGGCCGCATCCATCAAAGCACCCAGAATGATCATGATGGGCAGGGAGGGGATACAGTAGAAAATATCAACAAGACGCATGATCAGATTGTCCACCCAGCCGCCGAAATATCCGGCAATACCGCCCATGATGACGCCCAGTAGCGTCTCGATAAAGACAACCACAAAGCCGACCATCAGGGAGACACGTCCGCCGTACATGATACGGGCCAGAACGTCAAACCCGTCGCCGTCGGTTCCCAGCACATGCTTCGAAGAGGGATCCGCGAAACGGTCGATCTTGTACAGGATCTGGTCGCAGTTCAGGACATACTCGCCTTCCAGACGCTGGGTGATCTTCATTTCGGTCTCTTCCATGACGAAGTTCCCGTCCTCATCACGGATATAGGCGCCTTCTTCATTCTGCTCGGGGATATTGACGGTCAAAGTGCCTTTCTTCTCCCCGGAGGCAAGCATTTCATCAATCTTGTCCGCCACCTGCTTCTTCAGGCTGTATTCCATGGAATCCTCGCCGGAATAGCGGCGCACGGAGATCATGCCGAACTCGGCAAAGGGATTCCCCTCCGCGTCCTTGATAAGCAGGGTATCTTCGCCGGAAGCCTCGATCGTAAATTCTTCCTCGGTCACCTCCGATGCAACAGCTGTCTTTTCGGCCGCCGCTTCTCCTTCCTCACCGCTGCCTTCTTCTTCCGATTCGGCCGCATCCTTCAGCTCCACGGTCTGGAACCCGGAGGAAAAGCTTTCGCCCGTCAGATACGCCTGCAGCGCCTTTGTACGGAAATCCTCCGTCACAACCGCGCCGGTCTCATAGGTATCCAGCGTGTAGGTGGTATACAGTCTCGCCAGGACCGGCTCGCCCAAGGCAAAGAAATCGTATCGTTCGCCGTCCTTGCTGAGGCCGTACTGTGCGTTTTTGTACGTAAAAAGACCGCCCGCCGCCATCGCTTCGGTGGCTGCCTTTTCAAACCCGGCGTCCAGTTCTTCGCCGGTATAGACAAAGCCGTCCTGCACGGTATAGATGTCAACCGTCTTGGGCTTTGCCCCTTTCTCGTAGGTATATTCCTGACCTTCAAAGGTGAAGGTTCCCGAAGGTCCCTTCGCGCTTTTGGCCGCTTCCTCGGCCAGGCCCTTGATCTCTTCTCCTTCAAACTCCATCTTCTTGCCGATGTTGGAGAAGGTTCCCACCTTGACCGTGCTGTTTCCGGCAGACGCGACAGCCTCTGCCGCCAGCTCGGACAGGGAGAAGATATGCGGTGCTTCTTCTTTGATCAGATAGGCGTTTTCCTCCCCGAGGACCACCTCTTCCGCTGTTCCTTCCGACAGCATCC
>CAMOUV010000101.1 GCA_946626695.1 uncultured Blautia sp. | reverse complement strand
AACCTGTCCCCGTGACTCAGTCAGAACAGAATATCCTTATAGCAGATTCTCTGCTCTTCTTTTTCATAATCCCAGCTGTGGTGCGCCCCTCCGGCGCACCATTTTTCGTATTCACAGGTGCGGCAGACTTCATTCCGCTCTGAAAGCGGAGAGCGGAAGAGCTGAAAACGGTTCTTCCAGATCTCGGAAAAAGGTGTCTGATACACATTGCCCTGGATGGTCTTGTCACATCGTTCGATGTCGAGACAGGCGCCCACGGAACCGTCCGCCATGACACTGGCAACATAGATACCGGCGTTGCACAGGAAGTACCAGTCCCGGACCTCACGCTCATAGGCCATTCCCAGAAAATGACTGCATCCGTAGGTGACGGGCAGCTGTTCGGTGCGTCTTTCCCGGATAAAGTCCAGAAGATACCGGCTGTCTTCGGGCGTCAGCATAAGCTCCGGGCTTTCGAGTGCCCGGCCGATGGGCTCGATCCCGACCACCCGCCAGGAATCGATGTCCATATTCTCAAAGATATGGTAAAGCGGTTCCAGTTCATGGATGTTTTCGTGATTCAATACGGTGGTGACCTGGACGGAAGAAAAACCGCCCTCGGCCAGAAGGTTTTCGATGCCTTCCATGGCACGGCGGTACCCGCCCGTCAGTCCTCGCTGCCGGTCATGGGTCTCTTCCAGACCATCGATGCTGATGGAGATGGTCTTCAGTCCGTTGGCACGCAGCAGGCGGGCTTTCTCCGGCGTGATCAGCGTTCCGTTGGAGGTCATGCTGTAACGATAGCCCAGCTCCATGCCATGGCGCATGAACTCAAACAGATCCTTCCGCAGAAGCGGCTCCCCTCCGGTCAGACAGACCTGAGGAATATGCCCTGGAAGATGATCTTTAACATCGGCCAGCACCTCCAGATATTTTTCCACGGGCATGCCGTCCATGGAATCGCTGCCGCAGCGGCTCCCACAGTGGAAGCAGTGCTCGTTGCAGCGAAGGGTCAGCTCCAGAAAAAGCAGCCGCAGAATGGGAGAAGCATAGAGGTTCTGGCGGTATGCAGCCAGCTGATCCATATGGCCGGCTTTGATCCTGCAGATTTCCTGCATGGCGGCTTCCGTATTGAACATGGTTCACTCCTCCGGTTCTACGTCATATTCATCCCAGTAACCGGGGCCGGCATAGATATCATCTTCGATATTTTCCTCCGGATCATAATTATCCCAGTAATCCGGCCCGGCGTACAGAGCTTCCGGGAGATTATCGTCAGGATTGTATTCCTCCGGTCCTCCGGAGATACTGTTATAGAGATCCTGGATCATTTCGACGGGCATCATGTCACAGCCTGTCAGGCTGGCGGAGGCGATCATGGCTGCGCTGAAAGCAAGGACTTTTCCTGATTTTTTCATAACTCTTCTCCTCTCAGAATAGATTAATAAGCGAGGAAAAACTTTATCAGCGGAATCTATGATGTATAAGTATAGCACGGCGGGAATCTTCCGGCAAGACAGTCCGTCCGGAAAGGACGTAGAATCAGACAGACCCTGACATTTTATGATGTTGGGGTCAAAAGGTATGCCACGGATTGTTCCGCGCTTCGCGCTCCCGAAATTATATTATTCAGTATAGTAAGGAGCGATTTTTTTGTTGATCCGGGAGAAATCGATCGTACAGGCGTCTCCGGACAGATGGATCGGGATCACAGAGTCAAAGGGATAGACTTCCGGTTTAAAATCTGTCCGGGTAAAGTCATATACATAGATTTCCTTATTCCGGGGATCGATGATCCAGTATTCCCGGACCCCGGCATCATGATATTTTTTCAGCTTGAGCAGCATGTCTTTGGAGCGGGTGGAGGAAGAAAGGATCTCTACCGTCAAGTCCGGTGCTCCGTAAAAAGATCGTGCAGTACGATCGTAATCCCGGCAGACAACAAAGAGGTCCGGCTGCAGCATTGTCCGGTTGTCCATATCCAGCTGCACATCGCAGGGGGACAGGAATACTTCGCAGGAACTGTCATGCTCCTCGGCGCAGGCTTCAAACTGAAGAAAAAGCTGTGCGAGGATCCTCTGATGCAGAAGAGAGGGAGCCGACATATCGTAGATCACTCCGTCGATCAGTTCCACCCGACGCTCGTCCGGAATGGCATAGTAGTCCTCGAGGGTATATTCTCCCTGCTTTTTTTCCGGATTCGGCAATTCGGTACGGGCAGCAGAGGAGTCTCTGAGAACACAGACGGGCTGCGGGGGAATCGCATAGGAAACCGGCTTGTGGGAGAAGACCCGTTCAAGAGCCTGGATGGTCTGCGCCCGCGGCGATGTGGTCTTGCCGGCAAAGATCTTCTGCAGAGTTCCCAGAGGAACACCGGATCGCCGGGATATTTCCTCGTTGGACAGGCCCAGCTCTTTTTTTCTGTCTTTCATTTCCTGAATGGTCATGGAGATTTTCCTTCTTTCGGTTGTAATATATTAGTCATACCAAAACAGAACCGATCTGTCAATCAAAATGCCATAAATACATCGAATAAATATACTAAACATGCCAATCTGAATTCCGGGACAAGCCTTGCGATTCTTCCGGTCATATGGTACGATACGGGAAGAGAATCTGTCGGACGGCCGGAAGAGTCCGGAGACTGTTCGACACCCCATATGGAAAGGAGACAGCCATGATCATAAAAAATGGTTTGATTCACGATGCAATTCACAAAGAACCGTATACAGGCGATATCCGGATCGAAAACGGGAAGCTTGTGTCCGTGGGAGGAACTGCCGAGGGTGATCCGGAGGTGCTGGATGCGTCCGGCCTGCATGTATATCCGGGGTTTGTGGATGCCCACAGCCATATCGGCCTGGACGGCTACGGCGGTCCTACGGGAACAACCTATGATTACAATGAGATGAACGATATCTGCTGCCCGCAGCTTCGGGGAATGGACAGTTATTACGCTCAGGATGCGGCTATTCCGATGGCCCTTGCCGGAGGCGTGACCACGGTTGCGGCGGGCCCGGGCTCGGCCAATGTGCTGGGCGGGACCTTTCTGGCCGTGAAGCTGTTCGGCAATACCGTTGATGAGGCCATGATCCGGCCTTCTGTCGCCATGAAATGTGCCTTTGGAGAGAATCCGAAAAGATGCTATAAGGAAAAATGCGATTCCGCCCGGATGACGACGGCGGCTCTTCTCAGGCAGATGCTGTTTGAGGCGCGCGATTATATGCTGCGTAAGGAATATGCGGGAGATGATATCTCAAAACAGCCGAAGTTTGACATGAAAATGGAAGCCCTGATCCCTGTGCTGAAGCGGGAGATTCCCCTGAAAGCCCATGCCCATCGCAGCGACGATATCATGACGGCGCTCAGGATCGCTAAGGAGTTTGACCTGAAGATCACGATCGAGCATTGTACGGAAGGACATCTGATCGTGAACGAACTGAAGCAGGCGGGCGTTCCGGTGGCGGTCGGTCCGACTCTGACCAACGCCTCCAAGCTGGAACTATTGAACAAGTCCTGGACAACGCCGGGAATCCTCGCTGCCGCCGGCATTCCTGTATCGATCATCACGGATGCACCGGTCATCCCGCAGCAGTATCTTCCGCTGTGTGCCGGTCTGGCGGTGAAAGCGGGCATGGATCCCTTCCAGGCTCTTCAGGCGATCACGATCAACCCGGCCCGGCATATCGGTGTGGAAGACCGTGTCGGCAGTCTGGAGGCCGGCAAAGATGCGGATCTTGTCCTGACCGACGGAGATCCCCTTGTCAGTGACACGACGGTCAGAATGGTGCTCACAGACGGGATCATTCGTCACCGGATGAACCTGTGAACAGGGTACAGGCTCTGCAGATCCTTGGAGTCACCGGGGATGACGATGCAGCTTTTATCCGGAAAAGATACCGGAAGCTGATGAAGCAGTATCATCCGGATGCGTCAGAGAACGAAAGCACAGGGGCTGCCATGGCCCAGAATCTGACGGAGGCGTACCGGATCCTGAAGGAGGAGGGTCTTCTTACTGCCGGAAAGGATGCTGCAGACTGGGGCCTGCGCGAAAACCCCGATGCTTTTACAAAACGGATGATCTACATGGAAGAGGATCTGTTTGGAAATGTGATCCATGCAGAGACAGGCCTCCGGGGCAGATTTTACTGGGATCCGGAGATTGAGTCATTTACGGCGCTGCTGCGAAGTGTAAACAAGGAATGCATGCGGATCCTGGAGAGGGATCCGGATGAAGAACACCGGAAAAGCCGGGCAAAGCTGCTGCATTTACTTCTGCAGGAGTTTGTCGATCCGCTGGACAGCCTTTCCATATTGGCTTCCCTGGGAAGAGTGAAGAACAGGGAAAATGTGTATGTCGTCCCCTGTCAGGTGAAAGCGTATCCGGGAAAAGAGAAGACAATGCTCAGCGGCAGAAGACTGTCTGTGACGGCTGAAGGAAGCCGGCTCCTGGCAGCTGCGTCGGGGGAGAAATGCGGCACGGTTCATTTCCAGGAAAATGAGTTTTACTATATCGTCACGCCGCTGATCCTTCAAAAAGCAGCGGAGGCCAGTCTGGTTCTCACTGAAAACCGGTCCCATTTATGCGGAAGGATCGAGGTCACGGTGGACGCAGGCAAAAGAGCCGATGCCACCGAAAAGATCAATGCGGAAATCAGACGGATGCTTGGGGAATAAGAAAGAGAGCAGACTATGCATATGGATACAGAGACAATGATTCAGACGGTCAAAAACAGGATCCAGGCGGTCCTGGTTGGGAAAGAAGAGGTCACGGACCTGGTCCTGGCGGCTTTTCTGGCGGGAGGACATGTGCTGCTGGAGGACATGCCGGGAACGGGGAAGACGGTTCTGGCCCGGACGCTGGCCGGCAGTATGGATCTGTCCTTCGGGCGGATCCAGTTTACACCGGATCTGCTTCCCAACGATGTGACGGGTCTTTCATACTACAATCAGGCGGAAGGCGCCTTCGTTTTCCGGGAAGGGCCGGTTTTTACCAATATCCTTCTGGCGGACGAGATCAACCGGGCAACGCCAAGGACCCAGTCTGCCCTTCTGGAATGTATGGGAGAAGGACAGGTTACGGTGGACGGCGTCACGCGGCGCCTCGCAGAGCCGTTCTTTGTCATTGCGACGCAGAATCCGGTGGAGACCTATGGATGCTTCCCTCTTCCGGAGGCCCAGCTGGACCGCTTTCTGCTCAAGCTTTCCATGGGGACGATGAGCAGACAGGATGAAAAGAAAATGCTGGACCGGTTTTATCCGAACCCGGATTCCGGATCGGAGGATGAAAAGCCGGAGATGAAAGAGACAGCTCCTGCAGGAAACGAAATAGGGACTGCAGGACAGGCTGAAGTGCTCGCAATGCGGGAAGCCTGCCGGCGGGTTTTCGTCCACGACGATCTTCGGAATTATATGGTCGAACTGGTTCAGAATACCCGGCGGACCGGCGGCGGAAACGAAAACCGTGAGGGTGTGAGTCCGCGGGGAACCCTTGCTTTTTTCAGGGCCTGTCAGGGATATGCGCTGGTCAAAAGGCGCGATTTTGTTACACCGGAGGATGTGAAGACCATGGCGCTGCCTGCTCTGGCTCACCGTTTTATCTGTGAAGAGGATTCCGATCAGGCGAAGAAAGACCGCATTCTGCGGCTTCTCCAGTCGGTGCCCGTGCCCACGGAGGATTGGAGAAGGCGATGATGCTTTTATTCGCGGCGGCAGTCCTCCTGCTCTTATGGGGCTTTGAATGGTATTACCGGCAAAACTGGCAGCACGGCGTCAGAATGGATCTTCGTTTCGGAGAAAGCCATGTGTATGCCGGCGACAAGGTAATCCTCACAGAGGTTCTGGAGAACCGGAAAAAACTGCCGCTCCCGCTTGTGGAGGCGGCTTTTCGTATTCCGAAGGGAATCTGGTTCGTGGATGCGGAGAACCTGATCGTAAGCGATTATAACTACAAACGGGATGTCTTTTCACTCCGGGGGATGGAATCGGTGACAAGACGTTATGAGATTGACTGCCGCCGCCGGGGCGTGTATCCGATCTCGCAGGTGAAGGCGGAAACCGCTTCTCTTTTCTACGGAAAACGGTATCTTCTGGAACAGTCGGATCCGGACTGGAACGGGACGTCGGACAGTCTGTTTGTCTATGCAGCCGGAACGAATGTCTCTTCCCTGGTCAGACTGTGTGATTCGGTTTTCGGAGAACGCGAGAGCCGAAGCACCTATATAGAAGATCCCTTTTCGTTCCGGTCGATCCGGGATTATACGACGCGGGATCCCATGAAGAACATCAACTGGAAGGCCAGCGCCAAGACCGGAAGCCTGATGGTCAATACATTCACATCCGTGCAGGCGGAAGAATTCCGGATCCTTCTGGATATCGAAGACAGGAATGTCCTTCGGCAGGAGGACGAGGTGGAGAACGGGATCTCGATCGCAGCCTCCCTTTGCCGGCATCTGATCCGTGCGGGCCATCCGGCAGGACTGATGGTCAATACAGATCCGGAGGCGGCTTTTCTTCCCCTGGGCGGGCGAAGCCGGCTGCAGGAGATCGAGCAGTTTCTGACAATGGACTTTACCGGTTCTTCTACGAAGGATTTCACCTCCATGGCGGCCGGGTCCGTGAACGGGAAGCCGGATCAGAAAGAATCTCACGGAACGGCACAGCCGGTGTATATTCTGGTTTCCAAAAACTGGAGAGATGAGGATACCGTACGGCTGAAGCCGGTGCTGAAAAAAGAAAGCCGGGTTCTGGCAGTGATTCCGGGAGCCGTTCGCGGAGAATACACGACGGAGGTCATTCAGTGACGGATGTCGAAGGATTTTTAGAGAGGAGGGCGCGTGCATGTCGAAAACCATGTCACGACGGATGATGATGATCCTGGAGTGGGTCCATCCGGCGCTTTTGCTGCCGCTCGTGCTTCCGGCCGTCTATATGCTGCTGGAAATCCGGGAAGACCGGCTGCTCCTGCCCCTCTGGGTGTGCGGCCTCAGCGTTCTTCTTGCCTCGGTCACTGCAAAAACAGCGATCCACAGGGTCCGGAGCCTGGGAACGTATCTCCTGATCTGTACCGGAGGTATACTCCTGTCTGCCCTGGTTTCGTGTCTGTTGGCAGAGCTTCTGATCGGTGGGGCAGATCCGGCTGCGGCTGCCGAAGGAGCCGATGCGGTTTCCGCCCTGGTTCCTGTTGCGGCTGTCATTACGGCTTGTATGAGTTTTCTGGTGACGTTTGATGCGTTCCGCACCCGCATGCGGGAGGAAGGAAGAAGACAGGCTGTCCTGAACAATGATATCGACTGGGTCGAATCCTCGTATCTGCTGGAAAAACCGTCGCCCTTTTTTGCACTGTTTCATGCGGCGGTCTATCTGGGGGCCCGGTTTACGGCAGCGCCGGTGATGTGCGATATCGCACTGTTTACAGGAGCGGCGTATCTGATGGTTTCTTTTCTGTACCGGTATCTGGAACACACGGAAAGCTATCTGCAGGAAACGGAGAATCTGGCGAATGTTCCGGCCCGGAAAATTCGAACGGTCGGATTTTGGCGGATCCTCTTCCTGCTGAGCGGAACGGCGGCGTTATTCCTTTTCTCGCTTTCCTTTGCGCGGTTCAGAACCTATCACGATCTTCGAAAGTGGAAGCCGTCTGTCTCGATGACGGCTGAGGAACTCTGGGAAATGAACGAACCCGGGCCGGAAGGGCTGACAGAAGCATTCTGGTTTGAGAACACCGAAGCCTCACCGGAGCCCTTACTCCCGCCTGTTTTCTGGGAGTATCTGTCGATTCTGCTGTCAGTACTGGTTTCGGCGGCTCTTTTTCTTCTGCTGATCAGGGTGATACGGCAGGTTCTCGTATCCTTCCGCAACGGAATGGAAGAAAACGGAGATGTGGCAGAATCGTTGTATGAAGAGAAGGAAGAGAAGAAGCTGCACAGAAGGAAAAAGGACGGCGGTATTTCGGTTAAGAATAAGATCCGCCGCCAGTATATCCGGCTGATCCGCAGATACCGGAAAACCACACCGGCCTCCTTCGAAAGTCCGGAGGAGATTGAGAGCCAGGCAGATTTCCCGGCAGCTGTCGACCGGAAATCCCTTCATCAATCCTATGAAGAAGCACGGTACGGGAGGTAGAAG
>CAMOUV010000100.1 GCA_946626695.1 uncultured Blautia sp. | reverse complement strand
TTCCAGCAGCTTCCGGATCTCTTCCGCATCATCGTAGAAATCTACAATAATATCAAAGTTCCGGGTTTCTCCGGCCCCGATCTTCATCAGCAGGCCGTCTTTTTCTGCCGCGGTATAGCCTCCCACATGGGAAGTTCCGGGTTCCAGGCCAAGAGCATAGTCGCCGGCAGCGATGCTGCGCCAGTGATTCAGGATGGGCAGCTGCCGGGTGTCGATGGTCATCTCCACCGCCAGGCCAAGGCCGGGATTGTAAACCAGAACCTTTCCTTCCGTGCCGGAGCCGGTCTGTTTTCTCCAGTAGCCGACGATCTCGTCCGCTCCCGGAACCGGCTTTTCATAGGAACACAGCTTGTCCATGCCATTCAGGGAAACCGGATCCTCTCTGGCCGTGAGCACATCATAATTGTTGTAGATCTGCACGTTCTCGTCCAGCATCGGGTATCCGAAATTCATATGATACAGCAGCATCAGCGGCGTCTCGGCAAACCCTTTGTTTTCCACACGGTCATGGATCTCAAGGCGGTTCCTTCCGGTATGGATCAGGAGATTCTTCCGGATCTCCAGATTCGGCCCGAAAAGATGACCTTCCGAAGCTTTTCCGGCAAGCAGAAGAATGGCATCGCCGTTCTCGCTCCAGACCACATCCGTGGAAGCATTTTCCACCGGAACGTTTGAGATCACGCCATGGAGACCGTTTTTCTGTCCGTCCACCTCGCTGGGCTGTCCCATATACGTAAGTCCGCAGGTGGTCAGGAAACCGGCTTCGAAGGTACGGAGAAATCCCCGCGTCCCCTCTTCGGTGAAGAACTGGGGCGCGACAATACCGGATTTGGAAAGAAATCCGATGTTGGTACCTTTAAAGAAAAGCTGTCCGATTCCAAGGCATTTGTCTGCCAGGATCAGGGCATCCAGACCTTTTCCGTTCCGGACCTGATAGGCTTTGGTCCCGGTGGCCTTTCCGCCTTCCAGTCTGCATTCCTGAATTCCGAAGATCTGTCTGGTATCGCCGCAGTAGGCTTCCATCTCTCTTTTTGTCATAGTGTACTCCTTTCCCGCAAGAGAGGCCGTCTCTTGTCAGCTTCTGGCCGCAGTGTTGGATACGGCTTTCTCCAAAGCCACCGATCCGATGATCAGAGCACCCATAACGATCTTCTGCCAGAAAGAGGACACGCCCAGAATATTCAGTCCGTTGAAAATGGTACCGATCGTGATACCGCCGAGCACCACGCCGACCGTCCGGCCTTTTCCTCCGAAGAAGGAGGTTCCGCCGATGATACAGGATGCGATCGCATAGGTTTCATAGCCGTCACCTGCGGTGGGTTCTGCAGCGCCTACACGGGCCAGCATGACGATTCCGCCGACTCCGGCAAGAAGGGAAGCCAGCACATGGGCAAGCAGCGTATATTTCTTGGTATCAATACCGGAATACCAGGCTGACATTTTGTTGCCGCCCAGTGCGTACAGGTTACGTCCGGCTACGGTACGGGTGGTAAAGAACACCAGGATCACCGCAAGAATGGCCGCCAGGATCACAGGGATCGGGATCGGTCCGATGTAGGACGCCATCTTCTTGACCCACTGGGGAAGGTTGTACACCGGATTGCCGCCGGTAATAACCAGCGAAACACCACGATAGATCGTATTGGTACCCAGGGTTACCACAAAGGGATGAAGATCCAGCGCGTTGATCAGCAGACCGTTGATGGTTCCCATCAGGATCGCGCCAAGAAGACCGACGATCACGCAGAAGAAAGCCGGAACGCCGGCCAGAGCCATCTTGGCGATCACAACACCGGTAAAGCACGCTACAGATCCCACGGACAGATCGATACCGGCCAGCAGGATCGCAAAGAACTCACCGAAGGCCAGGAGCATGTACACGATGGACTGCAGCAGGACCTGGATCATGTTATTCTGTGTCAGGAAATACTGTTTTCCGTCTTTTACGATGGGCGTCGCGATGGCGAAAGCCACAAACATCAGCAACAGGATACAAAGAGTTCCGAACTTCTCCCAAAAACGTTGAAATTTAGCTTTATTCATACCCGACCTCCGTTAATTCTCATGAATCGCAGCATACATGATCTGCTCTTCTGTCAGATTTTTATTTTCAAACTCGCCCGACATTCTTCCTTCCCGGAACACGATAACCCTGTCACAGGTGGACAGGAGCTCCGGCATTTCGGAAGAAACCATGATCACGCCCTTGCCTGCGTTGGCCATATTGCGCATGATCTGGTAGATCTCACTCTTCGCGCCTACATCGATACCCTTTGTAGGCTCGTCAAAAATAAAAATATCCGAATCAACTGCGAGCCATTTGCTGATGATGACTTTCTGCTGGTTTCCGCCTGACAGATTGACCGTCATCTGGTCAATACTGGAACATTTCGTATTCAGCTGTTTTGTCGCTGTCTCCGCAGCGCTGCGCTCTTCGTCCACATGGACGATTCCCGAGAAGCCTCCCAGGCCGGAGCGCTTCAGACTGGTGGATACCGCCACTTCCTTCCAGATGGGGAAGTTTGCGAAGAACCCGGTCTCACGACGGTTCTCCGTAACCATGGCGATTCCTTTTTTCAAAGCCTGGTACGGATTTTTGATATCCAGCTTCTGCCCTTTCAGGGTGATCTCGCCGCTGCTGATCTGCTTTGCGCCGAATATTCCTTCCATGCATTCCGAACGTCCGGCACCGATCAGCCCCGCAAACCCCAGAATCTCCCCGCGATGAAGATCAAAGCTGATATTCTCGCAGGTTCCGTCTTTCCTGGTAAGATTACGGACCGAGAAAAGCACCTCGTTTTTGGACACATCCTCCTCTGTGTTGAGGAACATGTTTTTTACTTTACGGCCGACCATCAGGGGGATCAGATCATCCACTTCCAGATCTGCCACCTCTTTGGTCGCCACATATTTTCCATCCTTCAGAACGGTGACACGGTCGCCTATCTCTTTGATTTCTTTCAGCTTATGGGAAATATAAATGATACCGATTCCCTTTTTCTTCAGGCCTCTTATAATGTTGAACAGATTTTCCGTCTCCTGAATCGACAGGGAGGAAGTAGGTTCATCCATGATGATGATCCTGGCCTCCGTTGAGAGCGCCTTTGCAATCTCAACCTGCTGCTTTTCAGAAATGGAGATATTCTGGACCAGGGTGTCCGGATCCTTCTGCAGACCGATCTCCCCCATATACTTAGAAGCGACTTCTCTCATGTAGCCATAATCAACCACGGGCATAAATCCGATCTTCTTTGTCGGAAGCTTTCCAAGAAACATATTCTCCGCTATGCTCAGTTCATTGACGACAGAAAGCTCCTGATAGATGATCGATATTCTGCAGTTTACAGAATCCTCCGGTGTCAGCCGCTCAAAATGTTTGTCCCCGACCGTTACAGATCCGCTCGCCGGTTTGTTGATTCCGCTCAGGACCTTGACAAGCGTTGATTTACCTGCGCCGTTTTCTCCCAGCAGCACGTGGACCTCACCTGGTTTTAACTGAAACGACACATCATCGAGGGCAAGAACACCAGGGAATTTTACTGTAATATTCTTCATATCCACTAAATATTCCATACTGATCTCCATTCGCGCTCAGCGCAGTATTCAAACATTCGCAAGGGGGCTGCCGCAAAATGCAGCAGCCCCTGTGAAGTTACATTTCTGTTTTCAGTTATGCACATCCTCAAATCCGAAATCCTCCGGATTCCGGATTTTGGGTGGACAGAGACGCTGCGCGTCTTGTCCACCCCTTGCAATTTCCTGAAATCAAGCCGGAATGCGGGCATTCCGTCTTCAATTTCATGAACCTGCAAGGTTGTGCTGTTATTTAAAGATAGTCATCTACATTGTCAGCGGTTACCAGGAAGGAATCTACGTAAGTCGGCTCGATGTTCTCGCCTAAATGGTCAGCCGGATTCCAGCCAGCCTTTACAGCTTCGCAGGCAGCGATGCAGCACTGGATGCCGATGCCTTCGTTGTCCTGTCCGATGGTAGCGGTCTCTTCACCGTTCTTGATGGAGTTCTTGCCGTCTTCGGTAGCGTCGGTTCCGACTACGATGATCTGATCCTGCATATTTGCATTCTGAACTGCGGATACAGCGCCAAGAGCCATAACGTCATTGCAGCAGTAGATTGCCTTCAGTTCCGGGTTCGCAGTGATCATGGCAGCTGCCACATCCTGTGCTTTCAGACGATCCCAGTCACCAGCCTGGGAAGCAACCAGCTCGATGCCTTCCTGCTGTGCGAAATAATCGGTAGCGCCTTGGGTTCTCTGCTGGGATGTGGTGTTTCCAGCGGTACCTTCGATGATAGCCACCTGGCCTTCGCCGATCTGCTCGGTGATATAGGTTGCAGCCTTCTCGCCTACCAGGATGTTGTCTGTGGTATACTGTGCATACATAACGCCGCCGGCGTCCAGAACAGCCTGTTTGTCGATTTCTTCATCTACGTTAACAACGATGATTCCAGCTTCTGTTGCCTTTGCAACACCTTCCACCAGGTTGGAGGAAGAAAGCGGAGCTGCACAGATTGCCTGATAATCCTGTGCGATCATGTTTTCCATCTGCTCCAGCTGTCCGGGGATATTGCTTTCACTTTCTGCAAAGAGGATATCTACCTCTGCGCCGGTCTCTTCAGCCCATTCTCTGATGGCGTTTGCCATACCGGACCAGTAGGTGTTGGATTCCGGTTTCAGGATAACGCCGATCTTAATTCCGGAATAATCTGCTGCTTCTTCTGCCATGGCAACGGGAGCCATAGACATAGCCATAACTGCTGCAAGACCAAGAGCCAAAACTTTTTTCTTCATGAATCATACCCTCCTTAATAGAATAAAAGTGTATTCTCTCTGAACCGCCACCCGGCGGATTCATTCAATGGGTTCCGCAGAAACCGGTCACTTTTTATAAGTGAAGCGAGTATATTCGGGATAATCTGCGAACATCAGGTATTTTGCCTCCACATCCTCTTCCATGGTGGGGATACGGCTTCCTGCCGTGTGGAAACGGTTGTCGATGGTATCGTCATTCGTGGTGGAAACCTCAAACAGGATCACATCGCCGGTGCCCGGAACGCCCTGCCATTGATGATACTGGCCCGGTGCAAGGGAAATGGACTGACCCGGTTTCAGAACGATCTTGCCGCCTGCGGGAACCTCGATATTCTTTGCATCCACGGAAGCGATGACCGGGGTGTCAAGGAAGGTTCCGGGTTTTCCGTTTCTTCCGCCTTCCTGATCCGCGAAGTCTTCCGGAGAGCAGTTGTACAGTGTCAGCTCCAGATCTCCGCCTCCGCGGTTGATGATGTCCTCTCTCTTGTCCCAGTGATAATGGAACGGAAGAATCTGGCCGTCCATGACATAGAGCATCTTTTCTGCGTAGGGTTTCGGATATTTTGTCTTGTTATAGAAATTGCCGTTACGGAAGGTAAAAATGGTCAGGCCGATCTTATCAAAATCTCCGCTGCCGAAATCGGTGATATCCCATCCGAGCATGTTCTCTACGATCTCGATCTCGTCTTCGCCCAGATTTTTCCACTCCTCGGGTCCGTAAAATGCAAAGGGAGGAAGCGGAAACTGCGCTTCTTTCAGCTTGTCAATGGTATATTGGATTATTTCATTTGCTTTTGATCTTTTCATGTGGTATCGACCTCCTGATGAAATATACAATTTACCGGTTTTTAAACGTTTAACCGTTATACTCATAATACATCTTAGAAGGCAAATTTGTCTATATGGCATTTTAAATAGATATTATCTCCAATTTTTAGACAAATTGTACATGGTATTTTGAACAAGATGACTTTGCATTTTATTCAGAAAATTGATACAATAAGATAAACAATAAGAGAGTGAGGTGGGTCATTATGGCTACGATTCGAGATGTCGCGGAAGCCGCCCATGTTTCTACGGCCACCGTCTCCAATGTATTGAATAACAAAAAGAAAGTAAATCCGGAGACCCGGGAGCGGGTTCTGGCCGCGGTGGATGCCCTCGGTTTCCGGATCAATGCGGTTGCAAAAAGCCTGAAAAACCGGAAGACCAACCGGATCGCCGTGGTGGTGACCGATCTGGCCGGACAGTTTTTCCAGTCTGTCATCCGGGCGGTGAATGCCGTCGCCGATGACAACGGATATTCTCTGTCCATCTTCAACTCGGACCGGAGCGTCACCAAGGAAAAAAACCTTCTTCGTGAAATCCTGAGCGCCCAGTATGACGGGGTCCTTCTGGATACCGTCATCAGTACCGCGCAGATCCCGGAATATGCGGAATACCTCCGCCGTCTTTTTCTGAATGACGATGAAAAATTCGTGCCGCTGACGGTCCTGGAACGGGATTTCTCGCCCTATGGCTTTGACTCGGTCTGTGTGAATATCTACGAGGGCGGACTGAACGCCATGCAGCATCTGTATGATCAGGGCTGCCGCCGGATCGCTTTTCTGGCCCCGCCCCCCAGCTTTGACGAACGGATCCGGGCCTATTATGACAGTCTGGATCGTTTCGGACTCAAATATGATCCAAAGCTGGAGGAATCCACCCTCTTCAGCTATTTCAGCGGCTACACAGCCATGAAAAAGATCCTCGACAGCGGCGTGCCCTTCGACGGTCTGTTTTCAGGAAATGACGAGCTTGCCGTAGGCGCTTATCAGGCTATGCAGGAAGCGGGGATCTCCATTCCCCAGGATGTCCGCGTCATCGGCTTTGACAATATCTTCCTGGCCAATATCCTGTCTCCTTCCCTCTCCAGCATCAACGTCCCCAAAAGCACCATGGGGCGCCTTGCGGCAGAAAATCTGTTCAGGCGGATCGAAGAAGGCCACCAGGAACTGCCCGTCAAAATTCAGCTGCCGACTCAGCTGGTGATCCGTACATCCACGGATCCGTATGCCGTGATCTCCAACGACTGGATCCGACATGTCTGACGGGTCAGAGAGCGGCCATGGTCATGCCGGGCGACGTGAGTCCTTCAAAATCGCTGATGAATGCGTCCACGGCGGAATCCACGGTGGTATTCCGGATAAAGCCTTCCATCACGTCCGGCGAAACCGTGGCTGCCCCGGCGCCGTACAGTGCCAGCTCCTGGACCTGCTGGGAATTCTTGAAGCTCGCCGCCAGGATATCGCAGGCAATATTGTTCTTCCGCAGCATATCATGAATATCCTTCGCGGTCTGCACTCCGCAGCCGCCCAGATTGTCGATCCGGTTCACATACGGCGCAACATAGGAGGCCCCGGCCTTTCCGGCAAGCCAGCCCTGCATACGGGTATAAACCGCCGTCCCTGTGACCCGGATCCCTTTTGCGTAAAGGAGCTTTGTTGCCTTGAGCCCTTCCCGGTTTACCGGAATCTTGACAAAGGTATTCTCCCCCAGCTCCCGGCAGATCCTCTCCGCATCGGTCACCATTCCTTCCGCATCTCTCGCAATGACCTGGGCATGGAGATCGGCTTCCGGCCCGATCCATTTCCGGATCTCCCGCAGGACCTCAAAAGGAGGTCTTTTTTCTTTGGCCAGAATGGAAGGATTGGTGGTCACACCGTCCACCGGATAATATTCATACATCTGTTTGATCAGCTCCAGATTTGCATTGTCTATCAACAGTCTCACGCTTTTTGTCCTCCTTGCATGTTCTATTCTGTTCTTCTCAGATCATCAGCGCCGCGCCGAGGATCCCCATCTGCTCCCCGGTCTCGGCGATCCGGATCTCGACGGTTCTTCCTCCTATGCAGAAGGACCGGCTGTATTGATCAAAGGTCTCCCGGATCCTGTCCAGGAGCGGAGCCCCGAAATTCACCAGTCCGCCGCCCAGCACATAACAGTTGCAGTTGAGCAGGCAGAAGCAGTTGAAAACAAACAGTCCCAGGTACCGTCCCATGTCTTCCACCGTCTCAACGGCCAGCGGATCGCCTTTTTCAAAAGCCTCCCGGATCTGTACCGCTGTCAGATCCTCCAGCCTTTCGCCCCGGTTCCCGAGGATGCTCTTTTTCCCGGCCAGGATCTTTTCCCTGACCCGGAGAGCTGCCCCGCTGCCGGACGTCATTCCCATGAAACAGCCTGCGTTCCCGCAGCCGCACCGGACCGAGGTCTCGCCGGGCTCTATGATCATATGACCGGATTCGCCGGC
>CAMOUV010000099.1 GCA_946626695.1 uncultured Blautia sp. | reverse complement strand
GCGCTGATCCCGAAGATCGGACCGGTCCGTATGGTCCAGAGCAACTACTCGCAGTATTCCAGCCGGTATGACCGGTATCGGAGGGGAGAGGTGGAGCCTTGCTTCGATCCGGCGCTTTCGGGCGGTTCTCTGTATGACATCAATATTTATAATCTCAACCTGATGGCGGAGCTGTTCGGACAGCCGGAGGAGGTGCGCTATGCCGCGACCCTGGGCTTTAACGGAGTCGATACCTCCGGAGTCATGCTCATGCGGTATCCGGGCTTTGTCGCCACGGCGGCGGGAGCCAAGGATTCCGACAGCCCCGGATTTTTCCTGATCCAGGGAGAGAAGGGGTGGATCCGCATGAACGGAAGTCCGAATGCGCCTCAGTCGGTGGATTCTTGTGTGAACGGAGAGATCGGCTGCTTTGCACCTGAGCCCTACTCCCACCGGATGATCGAGGAGTTCATCGACTTTGCCCGGATCGACAGAGAGAAAGATAAAGAAAGAGTAAAACGGGGTCTGCAGACCTCCGTAACCGTTCTCCGGATGGCAGAGGAAGGCCGGAAGGATGCGGGGATACATTTTGGAGTGGATGATCTTTAAGGAGAATGACCGGACGGAGGGAGAAGGATGAGAAAAAGGAAACAACGCTTCAGAATGGCACTGCTGATGGCAGCCGGAATCGCTGCGCTGATGTCCGGATCGGTTCATGCAGATGACTTCAGCTACGGCACGGAGCTTGAGAAGATCGTCGCAGCCAGAGGATACTGCAATATGCAGCCCGGCCATAATTTTGTCACAGCCTACGATGCAAACAGCAAAGCCTGCTGGGATCAGCGTGCGGGCGTGATCGGCGCAGATCAGGCAGACCTGAACAACGATGGGACTTCCGAGCTGCTGGTCTTTTATGCGGCACCGTCAGACAGGCAGACCAGCTTTTTGGATGCCAACGTTCCCCCCACGGCCCTGTATGTGGACGTGTACACCAACGACGGAGCCAATGCCATCCTGAAGGATACCATGATGCTGGGCAGCGACGGGAACGTGAACTTCCAGAGCATTATGGTGGGGATCATGGATCTGGGAGGCAGAAAATTCCTTCACACGGAGGAATTCTTCAATGCCTATATCGCCACGGGAAACTCTACCAACTACATGTGGTACGGCTTTGACGGCAATACCCTGCGGCCGGTGCGGAGCGTCGGAAAGACCGACGGCGGCAGCAGCGAGATCGCCTACGGCATCAAAAAGTATACCGACGAGGAGAATTACGAGAAAAAGATCGTCTGGGCGGACGATGGGTATCTGATGTACAATCCGGATGTCACGCCTATGGTGGATTACGAGACTGTTCCGGTTGGAGATGCCATCCGGATCGGCTTTTCCGCCATCTCGCTTCCGGACGCCGGTACGGTGACACAGCCCCCGGCAGAATACGGTATGTACCCGGCTGACGAATCGCTGAAATGCAGCTTTCCAAGCTACTGGAATACCAGCTCCTTCAGGCAGTGCTTCTGGTACTGCTGCTATGGAGAAGGAAGCTATACCGAACGCAATATGACGGTAACCCTGTATGACGCCACCGGATTTAACCCGGATCCGGGTGTGGAGCCTTCTTCGCTGTGGGGAACCAACGACAGTACGGAAACGGTCCATGTGGACATGCCTGCAGCCGGCAGCAATGCTTCGGCGGAGATCCGGCCGGAGGGAGGCGCGGAAGCTTCCACGCAGCCGAAGATCGGGACCGGCACAGCCCTGCCGGACGGACAGACGGCAGAGCAGCCGGCAGGAGGATCCGAGTATCTCTTTGAAGACGCCGACCGGCGCTACCTTACCCAGGCGGATGTGAGCGGTCTGTCCGCGCAGGCTGCCTGCTATGCCAAAAACGAAATCTATGCCCGCAGGGGACGCAGATTCAATTCCCCGGAGCTGCAGCAGTACTTCAACAGCAAGAGCTGGTATAACGGAACCATCGATCCCGCGTCCTTTACCGGGTCTCAGTTCAATGATTACGAACTGAAGAACATAGAAATACTGAAAAACCGCGAGTTTTCCCTGGCACCCTCCGGGTACCAGCTGGATCAGCCTGGCTACGACATCAACGCGGTGGGAACCATCAGCCTGAAGGGCGGTCAGTCCGCGGCTGGCGGAGATGATGTGGCAGTGGGATAAAAAACAGGCGGTACAGTATCCATGCGGGCAATCTCCTGCATGGCAAATAATAGAAAAGGAGAGCAGATATGAGAAAAACGATCGATCAATGGATCGCAGAGCTGAAAGAAGGTCTTCACAACGACAGGCTGATGGATATCTATCTGGATAAGGAGCTTGCCTCCCGGCAACCGGCACGGTATATCCATGCCCTGGAGGAGTACAGAAAGCTGTACGGAGAGGACGAAGTGGAAGTCTACAGCGCGCCGGGCCGGAGCGAAGTGGGCGGCAACCATACCGACCATGAACATGGCCAGGTCCTGGCTACCTCCATCAATTTTGACGTGATCGCGGTAGCGGCTCCCACCGATGACAATGTTGTGCTTTTAAAATCCGAAGGCTACCGTCCTCTGCGGGTGGATCTGAGCAGCCTCGAGCCCAATTCGAAGGAGGAAGGAACCTCCGTCGGTCTGATCCGGGGCGTGGCGGCGGATCTGAAGGCGAAGGGATACGCCATCGGCGGCTTCCGGACCTTTGTGACCAGCGATGTGCTGAGCGGCTCGGGCCTTTCTTCCTCGGCGGCCTTCGAAGTGGTGATCGGGAACATCCTGTCCGGTTTGTATAATGACATGGGCATCGACTCCGTGACCATTGCCATTGCCTCTCAGGTGGCAGAAAATGTCTTCTTCGGCAAGCCCTGCGGCCTGATGGACCAGATGGCCTGTTCGGTGGGCGGCCTGATCAACATCGATTTTGAGGATCCCGCCAAACCGGTGATCCGGAGAGTCAATGCGGATTTCGGCGCCTTCGGCCACAGCCTGTGTATCGTGGATACCAAGGGCTCCCACGCAAACCTGACGGATGAATATGCGGCGATCCCTGTGGAAATGCAGGGCGTGGCGGCGTTCTTCGGCAAGAAGGTCCTGCGGGAGGTCCCGGAGGAGGAAGTCATTGCCAATATTCCGGCTCTCCGTGAAAAGCTGGGGGACCGGGCCGTTCTCCGTGCGCTGCATTTTTACGGCGATCATAACCGGGTGACGGATGAAGTGAACGCCCTGGAGCAGGGGGATATCGAAGGCTTCAAGCAGCTGATCCGGGATTCCGGAAATTCTTCCTTCAAGTTCCTCCAGAACGTGTACGCCTCGAAGGAACCGCAGACACAGAACGTATCGATCGCCCTGTGCGTGAGCGAAAAGCTTCTGGGTGACAAAGGTGCCTGCCGTGTCCACGGAGGCGGTTTTGCCGGAACCATCCAGGCCTTTGTGCCGGATGAGCTGGTAGACAACTACAAGACCGGCATCGAGAAGGTATTTGGTGAAGGGGCCTGCTATGTGATGAAGGTCCGCAAGTACGGCGGGATCAAAGTCCTGGGATAAAAGAACAGTGTGAGAGTGGTTTTGGGAGACAGGGAAGCGGCAATTTCCGGAAGGAGGAAATAAAATGAAAAGGAAACCTGTGATCAGAAAACGAAACCCCGTCGGGATGATTGTTGTGCTGGTTCTTATGCTCCTGACTGCGTCGGCAGTCCATGCCGAAGAGGATACCCGGGGCCTGTTCGGGTCCCTGCTGGAGGGCATGCTGTCGGCGGCCAACTCCTCCGCAAAAACCTCCATGAGCAATGTGACGGTGGAGAAGATCCCGGACCAGACCTATACCGGCAAAGCCATCACGCCGACGGTGAAGGTGACCTTCTGGGGCAGCCGCCTGAGAAGGGGAACCGATTACACCCTGACCTATTCCAATAATCGGGCTGCAGGGACCGCCAAGGTGCGCATCAATGGAAAAGGCCAGTTCACCGGCAGCAAAACAGTCACCTTCAAGATCGTCAAAAAGAACGGCAGCACCTCCGTTGGCAATACTTCCGGGAAGACCTCGGGAAAGACTACATCCTCCGGCAAGAAATTTACCGTGAAGCTGGGAAAAACCGTATACACCTATAACGGGAAAAACTGCAAACCGACGGTAAAGGTCACAGCCGGCGGAAAAAGCGTCAGCAGCCGGTATTATACGGTCAAATATACCGATAACCGCAGCGTCGGGGATGCCACGGTCACCGTGACCGGAAAAGGGGATTATAAAGATTACAAAGGAACTGCAAAGTTCCGCATTGATCTGAAAAAAACCTCCCTCGCCAGTGTCAAGGCCGTGGGAAACAGCGAAATCAAAGTGACCTGGAGAAAAGATCCCCAGGCCGACGGGTACCAGATCGAATGCGGCACCCGCAAAACCTTCGGCGCCAATGTAAAAAAGATCACCATCCGAAGCGGAAGCACCACCTCCGAAGTGATCGAACGGCTGACCGCAAGCAAGAAATACTATGTGCGCGTGCGCGCCTACAAAAAAGTAGGATCCCGGAACCGCTATGCAGAATGGAGCACGGTCCGGAACGCCACGGCAAAGGAATAGACGAAAATGAGTCACGGGGACAGGATCCTCTGACTCGTTGCTGCAATGCAGCAACGAGTCAAGGAACCTGTCCCCGTGACTCATCTGTTTATTCTGCCTCCGGCAGCCGGATCCAGATATTATAGCCTTCATTCAGCGGCAGCACGGAGTATTCCAGTACACCTGAAAACGCCGACCCGTCATACAGCAGCCGGAGTACAAAATCCCGGGCTGCATCCACGCTGGCAAAGCTCTTGTCGATCCCGTAGAAGAATACGCTCATCAGTCCGATGCCATGGCGGTCCAGGGTACTGTCTTTCGTGACAAAGAAGCCTTCCTTGATCTGGGTGGCGGCATGGTTAATCTCGATGACGGCGGTATAGCCCTCCTCCTGCGACAGTTCACCGGAAGCGAGCTGTTCTTCAGTGATGGTTTTGATCTCGCCGGACCGGGATTCTTCCATCGCCGGAGCAGCCTCATTATAGCGGGTGAAGAAAGAGGCCGTATCGCTGATATAGGGCCCGAGCTCCGCCTGTACCTCGGAGAAAGGCATGACCACATCCAGCTTGATCAGGAAGTCCTGATCGATCTTTCCCGTGACGCCCATCTGATGGTCTTCCTGGAACTGAGATACTGCCAGCCTTGTCTTTTCGCCTGCCACGCCGTCCGGTGTGCCGCAGTCATAGCCGGCTCCGTTCAACTGGGCCTGCACCCGGATGACGGTTTCTTTGTCCTTGATCTCGTTGATCAGCACTTCCGGGACCGTATTGAAATGGCATCCCTGCAGCTTCACATACTGTCCGTTGATCACCCGTACGGAATAGGCTCCCGCAATGGGAACAGCCTCCGGCACCGGGTCTGCCGGCATGGAAGGATAGACCGTAACAGCGCCCGTCATTCCCTCATCCGGTACGAACGTATATACTCCCGGGGCGATGTGCATGCCGATCTTGAACATGCCCGAACCGCTGGTGTCAAGCTGTGCATTGTTGACCCGGTTGACCGGAACCGCACGGCAGGACCGGAGGGTCACGTATTCTCCTTCATTGAAGATCACGATCGCGTTGTAGGCGAAGCTCTCTGAACGGGAGGAATAATTGTCCGCAGCCAGTGTACGGAGCATGCAGACCCCGTTTCCTTCCTCTGCGAACAGCATATATTCCCCGGCGGGAATCGTTTCTCCGACCCGGTAATACCCGGCAGGAAATTCGTCCTGCTTTGACAGATCAGGCTCCTCGGACTCTGTGGGGCTTTCTTCAGCAGGTTTCTCCGTGGCAGCCGTGATCTGCAGCTGACTGTCTTCCGCATAGGCGGCAGAGGGCAGAAGCATGGAAAGTGACATGACAGCGGTCAGTAACCGGATACGATGATAATGCATTTTTTTCTTCTCCTGATGTGTTTATTCAGAGGCTTCCAAACAGACTGGCCTCATTTGGTAACTTTATAGTAATATATCACAAAATTCTTTTCTTTGGAAGGTTCTGCTGTTTTTTTGAAGTTTTTCTTGGTATACTGTTTGTACATACTTCAACACATCTGAAAAATGGAGGGCGAGATGAGCCGAACACGGAGAAGACGAACCATCGAAACACCCCTGCATTACATCACGGACGGGACCTGTAATCCCGCAGAACTCTACGATTTTATCCAGTCCTTTGCTGAACAACAAAAAAAAACCCAGACTCTGAAAGCCCTTCCATTCGGAAGAAAAATGCATTCCGGACAATACCGGCTCGGCGGAGGCAATCTGGATTACTATTATCATCCGATGTCCGCCTGTGCCCATGCCATTGCCCTTGGGATCACCCGGGATGAAGTCCTGGCTGCCTCTCTGCTGCACGATGTATGCGAGGACTGCTCTGTCACACCGGAGGAGCTTCCCGTACGGGGGGAAGTCCGCAAAGCGGTGGCGTATCTGACCCGGGACAAACAGACCGGCTGGACCCTGCCCGGAAAAGAACTGTATTACAAAAATATCCTGAACGACAAGACGGCGGTTCTGGTAAAGCTGCTGGACCGTTGTGACAACATTTCGACCATGCATACCGGCTTCAACCGGGACCGGATGATCGCTTACGGAAAAGATACCGCCTGCTGGATCTACCCTCTTTTCGAAAAAGCTCTTCAAGCCTGGCCGGAATACAGGATCCAGCTTGCCATGATCCGTCTCCGGATGGACGCAGTGTTGGAAACCATCCAGGCGCTTACGGCGTCTGACGTCAAGTGAGGTAATATGAAATGATCAAAAACATTACTCTTGGCAGCACCGGAATCACCACTCCCCAGAACGCCTTCGGCGCCTTGCCGGTCCAGCGCGATGATATGGAAACGGCGGTTGCAATTTTACGCCGCGCCTATGAAGGCGGAATGACTTTTTTTGACACGGCCAGAGCCTACACCGACAGCGAAGAGAAAATCGGAAACGCTCTTTCGGATGTGAGGGAACAGATCTTTATCGCCACCAAGAGTACCGCAAAAGATACGGATACCCTGAAAAAAGACCTGGATACATCTCTGACAAAGCTGAAGACCGATCACATTGATATCTACCAGTTCCATCTTGCTCCGCAGGTTTTCTGTCCGGGAGACGGAACCGGCCTTTATGAGTGCATGGAGGATTTCAAGCGCCAGGGGATGATCCGTCACATCGGCATCACCGCCCACAAGATCGGCGTTGCCGAAGAAGCCATCGCCTCCGGCCTGTATGAGACCCTGCAGTTTCCCTTCAGCTATCTCTCCTCGGAAAGAGAGCGGGCTCTCGCCGCAAAATGCGCAGAGAAAAACATGGGCCTCATTGCCATGAAAAGCCTGGCCGGCGGCCTGATCACCAATTCCCGCATGGCCTTTGCCTATGCGTATCAGTTTGACAATGTCCTGCCCATCTGGGGCGTCCAGCGTATGCATGAGCTGGAGGAATGGCTCGCATATATGGAAAATCCCGTGGTGATGGACGACGAGCTCCGTGCCATGATCGACAAAGACAGACAGGAACTGGACGGAGACTTCTGCCGCGGCTGCGGATACTGCATGCCATGTCCCCAGGGCATCACCATCAACCAGTGTGCCCGCATGTCCCTGATGATCCGCCGGGCCCCCAGCGAGTCCTGGCTGAATGAGCACTGGCAGAACGAGATGAAAAAAATCGAAACCTGCCTGCATTGCAACAAGTGTATTTCGAAATGTCCCTATGAGCTGAACACGCCGGAGCTGCTGCAAAAAAATTATCTGGATTATCAGGATGTGCTTGCAGGAAAGGTAAGCGTTGGAGTATAATGCAGACATTCATCAACAGAATACAACAGGAGGAAAAACAGAATGGACAACAACAAACGGCCCGAAAGCATGGAAAGGATCACGACCCCGGAGCTTGCACAGCAGTTTATTGACGAACAGCTGAAGGAACTGAAGGAACAGATCGGAGACAAGAAGGTGCTGCTTGCACTTTCCGGCGGAGTGGATTCCTCTGTGGTGGCAGCGCTCCTGATCAAAGCCATCGGACAGAACCTGGTCTGTGTACATGTGAACCATGGCCTTCTCCGTAAAGGAGAGCCGGAGCAGGTCATCGAAGTGTTTAAGAACCAGATGAACGCCAACCTGATCTATGTGGATGCTGTGGACCGTTTCCTGGACAAGCTGGCCGGCGTCAGCGATCCGGAACAGAAGAGAA
>CAMOUV010000098.1 GCA_946626695.1 uncultured Blautia sp. | reverse complement strand
AACACGCCTTCCGGAGTAAGGAGCAGTTAGTTCATTAAATAAGAATACACTCCGTATTCCTCCCTGCGTAATACAGCCAGGCAGAGAAAACGCCGGAATTTTCTGAAAGTAAGGGTGAGTCGCGGAACCTGTCCCCGCGACTCACTGAAGCTCAAAACCGCCCGGGTTTGGGTCCCGGGCGGTTGACACAGCTTCTTCAATGAATATCGTATACACTTCGTACCTTCAGGGGCAGTTCCGCTCCCTCCAGGACCTGTACCGTAACGCTTCCTTTTTCCATATCGAAATAGTTGTCGGACAGTTTCACATACCCTTCCGGGGAATAGATTTCCACGGACTTTGCATAGGCACCCGCTGTGACAGTCGCCTCTCTCTTCTCCGGATCAAAGGAGATCTGCAGTGCGGGATCCGTAAAGCGGTAATGTTTCGGCGGAGCAAAGAGCACACTGCCGCCGCTGCCGTTTTTCTCCAACGTATAGGTCAGGTGAATACTGCGGTAATCATAGGATGAGAAATCCATCTTGTCCAGCCACAGCGAGGAGAAGGGTTCGATGGTCACTTCACATCTGCCTTCCTCCAGCACCGTACTGTGCTCATCCCGAAGAGTCCAGATCACGGTATCCTCCACCGGATCCCAGGTTTCGTTGGTCACGCAAAGAACGGCTGTGCTGGTGAGCGGCCCCGGCTCCGCAACGCAGGTCTTTCCCTGAGAAACGATGCTGTCCTCTTCACAGCTGATCATGACCGGTGCGAAGAAACGTACCGCATAATAATGCAGCGCCTTCCACCTTCCGAAATAATCGATGGACGCCCAGGAGGCCACCGGCCAGTTGTCGTTCAGCTGCCAGTACACGGCTCCCATGCAGCGGTCCTGATTTCGGTTCCGCCGGAAATGCTCCACACCGTACCGGATCGCTTCGGCCTGCAGCAGCTGGGACGCATACAGCAGCGTTTCAAAATCCGTCGGATACTGATAGGTCGCGGACAGATACTGCAGGATCTTTCCGTTGGCTCCGGTATTCCGCTGGTGCATTTCCATCACGTAGGAGAAAACATTGCGGTCCTCCTCCTCGGTGAAGCTTTTCACCGTCTCCATCCCCGGGAAGGCCTGGAACCCGAATTCCGACAGATACCGGAAACCGTACTTTCGGTATTCGGTAAAGGGAACTCCTTCGTGCCAGACAGCCCAGTAATGAATATCGCCCCGGTTGGGATCTGACGGAACCACATATTTGCCTCCGGAAGAGGGCGAGGACGGCCAGTAAAAGGCGTCCGGATCCTCCTCCCGGATGATTTCCGGAATGATATACTCGTTCTGGATCAGATAATCTGCGGCCGTGATGTCGTCACCGTCAAATACCCTGGCAAGCGCGAACTGCTCCATCTCATTGTTTCCGCACCAGAGCCCCAGCGACGGATGATGACGAAGCCGCCGGACATTCTGACGGATCTCGGTCCGGATATTCTCTACGAATTCGGGGGTGATCCGGTAATTGGCGCAGGCGAACATACAGTCCTGCCATACCAGAAGTCCCAGCTCGTCACACAGATCATAGAAGAAATCAAAGGGATAGAAGCCGCCGCCCCAGACCCGGATCACATTGAAATGTGCCGCTGTGCAGTCTTCCAGCAGTTTTTTCGTCCGTTCCCGGTTGATCCGGGACAGGATACAGTCTTCCGGAATATAATCGGCCCCCATGGAGAAGAAGGTCCGTCCGTTCACTTCCGCAGCGAAGGATTCGCCCCATTCGTCGGGAGTGCGGTTCATGGTCGCCGTACGAAGCCCGATCCTGCGGGAGGTTTCATCCACTGGTTCCGTACCTTCCATCAGGCGTGCCGTCACCGTGTACAAGGGCTGCTCTCCCAGCCCGTTGGGCCACCAGAGCTGCGGCTCCGGAACCATAAAGGACTTTCCGTTTTCCAATAAATACTCTTTTCCATCCGGTGTGCAGAGAATGACTTCCGCCGGAAGATCCCCGCTCTGGATCACTTCCACCGTCAAAGCCACCCGGATCCTGCCCTCCCGGGCTTCCAACGCGTGAATCGGTGCCCCGAGTGCCGGTGCCCCGTCGGAAAGAAAATGCTTCTGCCGGATCCGCACGTCCGTGATGCGGGAGGAATCCCAGCCCAGAAGCCGGACATCCTTCCAGATTCCCTGATCAGGAAGGCGCGGGCCCCAGTCCCATCCGAACATGCAGTGGGACTTCCGCAGGTGGGGGAAGCCTTTCATGGCGTCCGTGGAGCCCCCCAGATGATATTCGTTGTCTTTTTCGGCTATATAGCGGGTCGGGGAGTGAATATCGACGCGCAGGTCATTTTCACCTTCCCGCAGAATCCCTTTCACGTCGAATTCCCACCAGGAATGCATATTGTCGGTCTGCCCCAGAAGCGTCCCGTTCAGATACACATCCGCCAGGGTATCGATCCCGTCAAACCGAAGGACCTGGTGCAAAAGTCCTGTAAACTCTTTGTCTGCCGTAAAGCTCCGGGAAAAGGTGTAATCCTTCTCCATCAGAGCCAGTGCCTCCAGTTCATTGTCGCGCCAGTACGGATCATCCATCTGACCTGCATCCAGCAGAAACGAGTAGACCGATCCCGGGACCGTGCCTTGTAAAGAGACCTTGTCCCCGTCTGTCATCGTCCATGTTCCATTCAAATCAAGTCTGATCATTCTGTCCTCTCCTCGGTAAAGAACGGTTGTCCGGCACATCACTCCATGCTGTTGATCTTCTCTGCCAGCTCCAGCAGCGTATCATATGTGACCGCACCTCCGCCAAAGCTCATAAGTCCCCGAAGCGGCATGTAGCGCATCATCGCCTGCCCCATCTCATCCGAAACGGCCTCGGCAGCAGCATCGGTCTGATCCTCTTTGCCTCCGGTAAATGCTTCCATCATTTTCTGCAGGAGAGGCTGAAGAACGGCCATCGCTTTCGGGTTCTTCTGCAGATCCAGGAAGATGGTGTCCGGAGAGACCTTCTCCAGAGGTTCCGGGGTGGTCCCGGTCACCTTCACGGACTGGCAAAGCACGATATCACGGCTGTTCCGTCCGATCTGGATGCTGTAATCTCCGTCTGCCACGAACCAGTCGTGCAGCTTGACGCTCCAGTACGCGAATGACCGCTTGTCCAGCGTAAATTTCAGGGTCTTTGTCTCTCCCGGGGCAAGCTCCACCTTTTCGAAGCCCTTCAGTTCCCGGACCGGACGGAACACCTCGCATTCCGGCGCTCCCACATACAGCTGGACAACTTCCTTCCCTGCAGCGCTTCCGGTATTCGTCACATCCACACAGACCTCCAGCGTCTGGGTATCGTCGATCTCACCGGCACTGAGTCGAAGGTTATCATAGGCGAAGGTGGTGTAGGAAAGGCCGAATCCGAAGGGGAACAGCACATCCATCTTCTTTTTGTCATAATAACGATATCCGACGAACACGCCTTCTGTATATACGGCGGTGTTTCCTTCTCCCTGATACGAAAGGTAGGACGGATTATCCTCCAGATGCAGCGGGAAGCTTTCCGGAAGTCTTCCGCTGGGGTTCACTTCTCCCCACAATACGGCCTTTGTGGCGGCGCCGACGGCCTGACCGCCCAGATACCCTTCCACGACGCCCTTCACGCAATCGATCCAGGGCATTTCCACAGGAGAACCGTTGTAAAGGACCACCACCGTGTTGGCGTTCGCCTGGGCCACCCGCTCGATCAGCTCCACCTGGCACCTGGGCATCCGCATATGGGTCCTGTCATACCCTTCACTCTCGAAGCTGTCCGGAAGTCCGGCCACGATCACAGCCTTGTCGCAGGAAGCTGCCGCAGCCACTGCCTGGGAGATCAGTTCCTCGTCCGGTTCTTCCGTCACAATGTCATATCCCCGGGCATAGACGATTTTATCATTTCCCTCCAGGGCGTCCATCAGGCTTTCCACCCGGAAACTGTTGATGTGGGAGCTGCCTCCGCCCTGATATCTGGGCTGTGCGGCAAACTTTCCGATCACGGCCACCTTTTCGTCCGTTTTAAACGGCAGGATCTGGTCTTCATTCTTCAGGAGCACCATACAATCCGCCGCCAGCTTCCCGGCAAGACAATGCTGTGCCTCCATGTTCCATTCGGTCTCCGGTTTCCGGTTCGACATATACCGGTCGATAATGGTCAGGATCCTGCGGACGGATTTGTCCACATCCTCCTCTGCCAGTTCTCCTGCGCGTACCGCCGCAACGATCCGGGCGTCATTGCTTCCGCCGCTGGCGGGCATCTCCAGATCCAGCCCGGCCGCAACGCCCTTCACGCGGTCGCTGACCGCGCCCCAGTCGCTCATCACATAGCCTTCGAAACCCCACTCATCCCGCAGAACCTCGGTCAGAAGCCAGTGGTTCTGGGACGCGTATTCTCCGTTTACTTTATTGTAGGAGCACATCACTGTCCAGGGCTGTGCCTTTTTGACTGCCGTCTCAAAAGCCGGCAGATAGATCTCACGCAGCGTTCGTTCATCCACCACACTGTCCGAGGACATCCGGCGATGCTCCTGGCTGTTGGCGGCAAAATGCTTGATGCTGGTGCCAATGTTCCGGCTCTGTACACCTTGAATATGTGCCGTTGCCAGTTCTCCGGCCAGATATGGATCTTCACTGAAATACTCAAAGTTCCGACCACATAAAGGCGACCGCTTGATACAGACAGCCGGTCCCAGGATCGTGCTCAGATCCTCGTGCTGGCAGGCGTCGCCGATACCTTCTCCAAGCCTGCGGAGGACCTCCCTGTCAAAACTGGCTGCCGTAGCACTGGCTGCCGGGAAACAGACGGCTTTGATGCTGTCGTTGATGCCCAGATGATCGCCCTTCTCGTCCTGCTTCCGCAGTCCATGAGGTCCGTCGCTCATCATGACAGCCGGTATCCCCAGACGGTCGACGGCCTTGGTATGCCAGAAATCCCCGCCTGATAACAGAGAAGCCTTTTCTTCCAGGGTCATTTCAGCCAGCAGTTTTTCAATGTCCATTCCCATTCTTGTCCAATACCTCTCTTTCTTATAAAAACCATTGTCATCATTCCACCGTACTCAGATCCCATGCCTCATGAATCTTTGGCACGTCGCTGATCAGGCGCTTCGTGTACGGTGCTTTCGGAGTCAGGATCACCTCATCGGCGGATCCGTGCTCCACGAATTTCCCGTGCTCCATGATATAGACAGTATCCGAAATATAATAGGCCAGACCGATATCGTGGGTGATGAAAATGACCGTCATTCCGATCTCATCCCGGAGGTTCAGCAGCATGTCCAGGATCGTGGCCCGTGAACAGGCGTCGATCATGGAGGTCGGCTCATCCGCCAGCAGGATCTTCGGCTTCAGCAGGAAGATCCGGGCGATCATCAGACGCTGCATCTGGCCGCCGGACAGCTCGAAGGGATACTTGTTGGTCAGCTCCGCAAACTTCAGATTCACGAAGCTGCAGGCCTCCGTCATCATCTCGGTCTTCTTCTCTTTGGAAAGATTCTTTCCTCCGGTCATGTTGATGCAGTCCAGCAGGACCGTGTCGATCTTGTTGAACACATTGAAGGATGAAAACGGATCCTGAAAGATCGCCTGGATGTTTTTCCAGTATTCTCTTTTCTTTGCTCTGGTGGAGATGTCCCTGGGCTGACCGCGGAAAAAGATCTCACCCTCGGAAACGCCCAGCAGACCCAGCAGCATCTTGGACAGGGTGGTCTTGCCGCTTCCGCTCTCTCCCACGATGCTGACCAGCTCGCCTTCGCGGAATTCAAAGTCCACATGGTCCACGGCGACGGTCTGTTTGTTTCCGGATCCGAAGATCCGGGTGACGCCCTTTCCGCTCAGGCACAGCGGGTTCTGCGATACATCACGACGGCGGTCCAGACTTACGGTGCTGTTACTCTCTGTCTTCATTCGCATACACCTCCCTCAGATGCTCCACGGAATGGGCACAACGATAGGATCTTCCCTCTTCTCCGAATTCCATGATCGGAAGAGAATTATACTTACAGGACGGCATGGCATATTTGCACCGCTCCGCGAACCGACATCCGGCCGGCGGCCGTTTCAGGTTGGGCGGCGTGCCGGGGATGGCCACCAGCTTGTTGCTCCGGGTTCCGTCCTCCGGCACCAGGATCGAACGCATCAGGCCGCGGGAATAGGGATGCACCGGATCAAAGACCATCTCCTTCGCAGATCCCCGTTCCACGATCTGTCCGGCATACATGACCATGATGTCATCCGTCACATTGTAAAGCAGCGGCAATTCGTGAGTGATGAAGATCATGGATTTGATAAAGCCTTTATCCATCATCTCCCGCAGCATCTTGATGACCACCTTCTGGCTGGTCACGTCCAGAGCCGAGCTCGGCTCGTCGGCGATCAGCACCTTCGGCGAAAGGATCGTCGAAACCGCGATGACCACACGCTGCTTCATACCGCCCGAAAGCTCCACGGCATGTTTGTCCAGAGCCTCCCTCGGCAGATGCAGCTCCTCGAACCGTTTGATTGCCATATCCTTGATGTCTTTTTTGTTCGCTTTCGGGTCATGGGCCCGGATCACATCCTGGATAAAAGCCAGGATCTTCCGGGTCGGATTCAGCGCGTTCATGGCTGCCTGGGGGATATAGGCCACGTCCGACCCCAGCACGGTTTTGCGAACGGTATCCGGATCCAGTCCGGAAATATTCTTTCCGTCGACGATAATATCTCCGCTCATATAATGGAGGGGCGGGAAATAATATCCCATCAGAGAAAGCGCCAGCGTCGATTTGCCGCAGCCGCTCTCGCCGGCGATCCCGAGGCTTTTTCCTTCCTCGATATCCAGGGAGACATGGTCCACCGCATAGACATCCTCGTGAAAACGGGTTACATATTTGGTCGTCAGTCCCTTGACTTCCAGCATTTTCTTGGCCATATCATCCCCTCCTTAATCACGCAGTGTCGGATTGAATACCTGATCCAGTCCGGTGTTCATCAGATTGAGTGAGAATGAGATCAGCGTGATCATCAAAATCACGGGGAAATAAGCCCACCAGGAGCCGTTCAGATGCGCCGAATACAGCATGGCCCAGTTCATCATCAGTCCCAGGGTGGGAACCTCCGTCGTCTTCGGCCCGAGGCCCAGAAGCGAAAGCTGCGCCTCCGCCAGGATCCCGCTGGATACCTGCAGGATGAACGCCATCACCACATAGCTGGCGATATACGGCAGAATATCGGTAGCCAGGATCCGCACCAGACTGTGTCCCGACAGCCTGGAAAGATTGACATGGTCACGATTGCGAAGAGAAATAACCTGGGAACGGACCGAACGGGCCGTCCAGGTCCAGCTGGTCAGTCCGATAACCAGAGCGACCACCGGAGCGCCCCGTTTATCCTGCCCGATGGAATACGAGATCAGGATCAGAAGCACGAAGCCCGGGATGACCGTGAAAATATTGGTGATAAACATGATGATATCATCCACAATACCGCCCAGATATCCGGAAAGCAGCCCCAGAAGCAGACCGATCAGGGTCGCCACGGCGCCGGCGATCAGGCCGATGAAGATGGAGGTACGGGCAGCGGAAACCAGCTCCTTCAGCACGTCACGGCCGAAGTTGTCGGTTCCAAGGACCAGATTTCTGGTGTTGGCCACATTGCCGACATTGACATAATCTTCGGTACCGATATTGGCAACCACCTGCTCCTCCCCTGAGGAATCATGTTCCGTGACCGTCATCTTTCCGGAGGAACCGAGACTGCCGAGAGAAGCATTCAGACGTTTGTAATAGTTGCGCTCCGCTTTTGTCATGCCGGCAGGCCGGGCCTTCTCGTCATAATTGGCATTCCAGACCTCCAGCAGCGCTGTCGTATCGGAGAGATCCAGGTCGGAGATGTCGATCTCCATCGCGGTGAGCCAGTCCGCCATCTTCTGACGGTCCTCCTCCTTCAGAACGTTCCCCAGACGTTTGGATGCCGCATCCGGCAGCTTCAGGGTTTCCTTCTCTGTGGTCACCGCATCATAGACGGATACATAGGTGCCCGGCTTGGCAAAGGTTCCAACCCCGATCATTTCCAGCGGATTGCCCGGATGAATCAGGGGATAGATGATGATCAGAAGCAGAATACCCACAAAGATCACAAAGCCCGCAACGAACTTGGAAGAATGGAAAATCTGACGCAATGTATTTTTCATCGTTTCTTCCTCCCTTCTTAATCAAGCTGTGCGGCCTTGACCCGCGGATCGATAAAGCCGTAAATGATATCCA
>CAMOUV010000097.1 GCA_946626695.1 uncultured Blautia sp. | reverse complement strand
AGCTGTACCAGATCCTCCTCGATATTATCCACATACAGATGGGCATCCATGGGCACATCCGTGATCTTCCGGATCTGTTCCATGAAACACGGCGCCAGACTCATATTTTTACAGTAATGCCAGTCCAGAATATCCACGTGGAAATAATCGGACCGGTCTTCCAGGGCTTTGATTTCTTTTTCAATATTCAGAAGATCCATACACATCAGTGAAGGAGCAACTTTTACTTTCATTCTCTGTCTCCTTTATCCGGCGGCCGAACCCACCAGTACCGAAAGTCCGCCTTTTTCGAGGCAGGCCGCAAAGTCTGTCAGGTCCTCATTCCGCAAAGCCTTAGCTTCCTCAAGGGCATAGGGCATGAACATTCCTTCCCATTTCGCCTTTCCCAGCTGGTGAAAAGGAAGCAGCTGAACCTCCCGGACGCCTGCTGAAAGAAGAACCTCCGAAAAACGGCGGGCGGTCTCCTCCGAATCATTGCAGCCGGGAATCACCGGGATCCGGACCTCCATCGGAATTCCGGCCCGGACAGCCTGCGCGATATTCTGAAGAACCGGTTCATTGGGCTGTCCTGTCAGCTGCCGATGGATTTCGCTGTCCGGATGCTTGCAGTCGATATACAGAAAATCCAGGTTTTTCAGCACCTCTGCAAAAATCTCCGGTTTCTGGAATCCGCTGGTCTCCATGGTGCTGTGAATGCCTTCCTCCCGGAGAGCCTGCAGAAATTCGTTTACAAAGCGATGCTGCAGCAGGGGTTCTCCTCCCGAAAGGGTCACCCCGCCTCCGGAGGAATCGTAAAAATCCTTATCCTTCTTCACTTCTGCAAGCAGCGCTTCCAGATCCCAGGTCTTCCCCTGGACCGTCATGGCTTCCACGGGACAGGCTTCAGCGCAGCGCAGACAGTTTTTGCAGATCCGGGGATCCCGGATCACCGTTCCCTCCGAAAACTGCAGGGCATGCTCCGGACAGGCCGAAATGCAGGTCCCGCAGCCGGCGCACTTTTTCTTCATGTAAAGCGGTTCCGGAACCGTCTTCCGGGATTCCGGATTCGCGCACCAGAGACAGCGAAGAGGACACCCTTTAAAAAAGACCGTTGTCCGTATTCCCGGTCCGTCGTGGATCGAAAACCGCTGAATGTTGAAAATCGCCGCCGTCGTCATATCACATGCTCCGTCCGTTCGATGATGTCATTCTGGGTCTCCGTCGAAAGGACATTGAAAAATGCGCTGTAGCCCGCCACCCGGACGATCAGATCCTGATGTTTTTCGGGATGGACCTGAGCATCCAGGAGCACCTCCCTGTCCACCACATTATACTGCACATGATAGCCCTTCAGCACATTGAAGAAGGTGCGGAGCATCAGGATCAGCTTGCGGATATCGTTCTCCTCCTCCAGCGATGCCGGCGTAAGCTTCTGATTCAGCAGGACGCCTCCGTTCAGATACAGGGTCGGAAGCTTGCTGACGGATTTGAATACCGCCGTCGGGCCATTCACATCCACTCCGTGGGTCGGGGAACATCCCTCCGCCAGGGGTTCTCCCTTCCTGCGGCCGTTGGGTGTGGCGCAGCACTGGGCTCCCTGGGGAACATTGGCAGAGATGGACGAGGTACCCGGGAAGTAACCGCCGCCGATGGGGCCTCTTCCGTACCGGGTATTGTGATAGCCCGCGATCTTGTCGATAAATACCTGATAGGCATCACGGGTCAGGGCATCCACCTCGTCATTGTCATTTCCGTACTTCGGCGCGCCGTGGATCAGCAGCTGCCGTATCCTCCAGCCCTTCTCGCCCTCAAAGTCCGTGATCAGGGCTTCCCAGAGCTCGGCCGGTGTGATTTTCTTCTCCTCAAAGCAAAGCTTCCGGATGGCCTCCAGGCTGTCGCCCAGATCCGCGATGCCGACCTGGAGCGGTCCGATCCAGTCATAGACGGCTCCGCCCTCCTTGATATGTTTTCCCCGTTCGATGCAGTCATCCACCAGGGCGGACAAAAGCGAATCCGGGACCTCCATCTCCAGGGCATAATCCGCGCAGTTGTCCAGGCTTACGCTGACCGGCGTAAAGAAATCCACCGTATCCTTCCACGCCTGCCACACCTGATCCCAGGAGGTCATCTCCGGGAAGGTCAGCGGATAGTCCAGGATCTTCTCGCCTGTGGTGAGGTCCGTGCCTCCGTTCAGGACCAGCATGAAGATCCGGGGGAAATTCAGAAAGTTCATGCCGGAGCACCGGACGCCGAATTTCCCGGGGATGGATACCTCGATACAGCCGATCGAGCTGTAATTGTACGCATCCTCCCGTGCCACGCCTTTGTTCAGGAACTGATCGATGATGATCTCATCGTTGTTGAAGCTGGGCATGCCGAAGCCGAGACGGATCATCTGGATACATTCGTACATGAAACGGTCGGAAATCCCCTTGTGATACCGTACCGACAGATTCGGCTGCGTAAGCCGCAGCTGCCCTACCGACTTCAGCACCAGGAAGGAAAGGTCATTGACCGCATCCGAACCGTCCGCATGCTGTCCTCCGATGCACACATTCTGATACATCGGACTGCCGGCCGAAAACCGGGTATGGGAATTGCTCCGGATCTTGTTGATGGTGAAGGTCTTGAGCCAGAGATTCTCCAGAAGCTCCAGTGCCTCCGCCTCGTCCAGGACTCCCTCCCGCAGATCTTTTTCAAAATAGGGGAACATATACTGGTCAAAACGGCCGAAGGACAGGGAATGTCCGTTGGATTCGATCTGCAGGATCAGATGCAGGAACCAGACGCTCTGCACGGCTTCATAAAAGCTCTCCGCCGGAAATTCCGGAACGCGCCGGCAGACCTTCGCAAGCTTTCTCAGCTCTTCCTTCCGTTTGGGGTCTTCGGTCTTCTCCGCCATCTCTTCTGCCAGGGAAGCATACCGGTGGGCAAAATCAATACAGGCGTCGATCAGGATCAGGATCGAATCGTAGAACCAGGTTTTTTTCAGGTCCTCGTACCGGCTGACATCCAGTCTGCTTTTGGCCTCTTCGGTCTGACGGCGGATGCCGGAAAGCCCCACGCGCAGGAGCTTGGCGTAATCCGGCGCGAGATGACCGTCTCCCGCCGTGATATTCCCTTCCACCCGTGCGATCCCGATGTCATAGCATTTCCGGCTCAGCGGAGGCATCAGGGCAAGGGCTTTATCCTGCAGGGTGATTCCTTTCCAGAAGGGATACATATCCCGAAGGATCTGCTTGTTCTCTTCGCTGATGGTAAAGCGGTCCCCGTCCCTCTTTTCCCAGAGGTCCAGTTCTTCGATGACCCAGTCCATGGCATATTCCGGACAGATGGGCGCTGCACGGTTTTCGCTGGCCTGGTTGCCGGCCAGCAGAGAACCCTCTTCGATAAAAATGCTCATTTTATGCAGCGTGTTGCTGATGGCATAGGCTCTTTTCAGGATATTCTGATCACTACGGTGTTCTTTATAGGCTTCCGTTGTATAAACGGCCCGTTCCACACAGACCTGCGGTTCGATATCCAGAAGTGTCTGCCTCATCGCTGCGATCCTGTCTGACGGGCTGCCGAAATAATTCTTCATGCGTACATCCTTTCTTACAATATAATCTTCCAAAAGTATATTGCGTTTTCCAGGATCCGTCAACCGTTTCCATGGATTTAAACCCAAATTCCAATTAATTTTATGTGTTTTCCAAGCTATTTCTTCGATTTCTATGTTTTCCAGCCTGTCTTTCATGGAATATGGTTTCTTTTTCTTTACGTTTTCTGTATTCTGTGCTATGATACAGAAAATATGGACGCATTACACCGCAAAGGGACGTTTTCCTGCTCCTTTTCGTTATGTAAGGACGCCCATGCAAAGGAAAGCACGGAGGATACAACGATGAAACGACAGGAAATCGAAGAACGGCGGCGGCAGATCATCGATCATATTCAACGAAAAGGATCGTTGTCCACGGAACTTGCGACCCGGTTGTTCCATGTTTCCGACGAGACGATCCGGAAGGACTTTGCATATCTTGAAAAAATGCAGATCGTGGAAAAGTATTACGGCGGAGCCCGGCTTCTGAACCAGGCTGCCAATCTCCCCTACACGTTCCGTGAGGATATTCACTTCTCTGCCAAACGTTCCATTGCAGAGAAAGCCCTTTCCCTGATTCCGGACCAGGAAATAAACATCGGGCTCGACATGGGCTCCACCGTCTCGATCCTGGCCGACTTCATCCCGGAAAACAGTCCCCAGCGCTTTATCACAAATTCCAATATTGCCGCGCAGAAGCTGCTTGCCAAAGGGGCCCGGCTTTTTCTTCTCGGCGGAGACTATGAGCCGGACCGGCAATGCTACCAGTGCGAACCTTCGGTCCAGATCCTGCATCAGCTTTCCCTGGATCTTGTTTTCCTCGGAACCGGCGGAGTGCAGAATCTCACCGGGATCAGCACCACACAGTTTAACGATGTAAAGCTGAAACGGGAATTTATCGACCGCTCCCGGAAAAAGATCGTGCTTGCCGACAGCAGCAAGTTTTTTTCCAATTCTCTCGTCCAGGTTGCGGTCTGGTCCCATATCGATGTGCTGATCACCGACTCCGGGATTCCCCGGGATGCCGCGGCAGACCTTGCCGGCAAGGTAGAACTGATCATCGTGTAACCGTAACCCGCAGACATCTTATAAAGGAGACCTCTATGAAAAAACTGATCAATCCCTCTCTCATGTGCATGGATTTTCTTGCGATCCGTGAACAGATCACCGTCCTGAACAAACGGGCAGACATGTATCATTTTGACATTATGGACGGGCATTTTGTGCCGAACATTACCCTCTCTCCGGATATCGCGGGAGCCATTGCTCCCATCAGCGAGATTCCTCTTGACTTTCATCTGATGTGCACGGATCCGGGTCTGTTTATCGAGCCGCTCGAAAAAGCGGTCCGCCCCCTTACGGAACGGGGAGTCAAAAGCTTCCTCTCTCCCCATGCCGAGGTGATGAGTGGATGCGGCTTCCGCCTTCTGGACCGGATCGTTTCCGCCGGCTTCCGTCCCGGAATCGCCATCAATCCGGAAACGCCGCTGTCCATGATCGAAGCCTATATGCACAAGCTGGATAAGATCACTTTCATGAGCGTGGACCCCGGATTCTCCGGAGCCGCCTTTATTCCGGAAGCGCTGGACAAGGTCAGACAGGCCGCGGAGATCAAAAAATCCGATCCGGAGCGCTACCACTTCATCATCGAGATCGACGGATCCTGCAACAAAAAAACCTACCGGCTGCTTTCGGATGCAGGCATCGAATCCTTCATCGTAGGATCCTCCGGCCTGTTTGGAAATGATCCGGATCTTACGGCTGCCTGGGATATCATGCAGAAAGACATTGCGGAGGCACTGGCAGAATGAAGGATTCATATGTCATCGGCGTCGATATCGGCGGAACCAACCTCCGGATCGGTGCCGTCACAAAAGACGGAGCTCTCTCCTTTTTCGAAAGGATCCCCAGTCCCGGTGTGATCACCGGGGACGCCGCCGGAAACCTGGCCGGAACGCTGGCGGATTATATTTCCCGCCATGATCTTGGCGGAAAGGCCGCAGGCATCTCCATCGGCATTCCCGGCACCGTCAGCAAGGATAAGAGCTTCATCTACTCGGTCCCGAACCTTCCGGCCCTGCAGAACATGGATCTGGGAAGGATCCTGCGGGAAAAGCTGGATATCCCCGTATGGATCGACCGGGATGTCAACTATCTGCTGATGTACGATGTCAGACAGCAGAACCTGGATCCGGAAAGAAACCGTACCATTCTGGGTTTCTATGTGGGAACCGGCCTCGGGAATGCCATTTACATTCACGGTCATTCCTACTCCGGCAGAAACGGCGTCGCCGGAGAACTGGGACACATCCCTTTCTACCGCGTCGACACCCCCTGCGGGTGCGGCAACAACGGCTGCTGCGAGACGCTCTGCTCCGGTTATCACCTTGCGGATCTTGCCAGAGAATCCTTCCCGGACTGTGAGATCGGCGATCTTTTCACACGCCACGGCGAAGATCCCCTGCTGATCGATTTTATAGACACCCTGTCTCTTCCCGTCGCATCCGAGATCACCCTTCTTGATCCGGACTGTGTTATCCTCGGGGGAGGCGTGCTTTCCATGAAGGATTTCCCCATGGAACGTTTTCTGGACTGTATCCGGCTTCATACCCGCAGTCCATACCCTTCGGAAAACCTGGAGTTCTTTTTCGCCGAAAAATCCCAGGCTTCCGGCGTGATCGGAGGCGCATTCTCCGTGTTCCGGATCCTGGATCCGTAAATTGTCTGTTTTGACTTAGTTTACCGCACCTGACAGGAGGAAATGATGAAAATTGTAATCGGAAATGATCATGTTGCTGTTGAAATGAAAAAAGAGATCAAGGCCTATCTGGAGGAAAAAGGATATGAGGTGACGGATGTGGGGACCGACAACCCGGAGCGGTTCAACTTCCCGATTTCCGCCTACAAGGCCAGCCAGGTCCTTCTCCGCGGGGATGCGGACTATGGCATTCTGATCTGCGGAACCGGCGTCGGCATCGGCATCGCCGCCAACAAGATCAAGGGCATCCGCTGCTGCATCTGCTCCGAGCCCTACACAGCCCGGCTTTCCAAGCAGCACAACAACTCCAACATGATCGCCTTCGGCGCCCGCGTGGTGGGCATTGAGATGGCCAAAATGATCGTCGACGAATGGCTGAACGCCGAATACCAGGGAGGACGCCATCAGGTAAGAGTGGATATGATCACCGAGCTGGAAGAAACCGGGAAACTCTCCGAAATCGAGTAATTATTGTACAAAAGTAACGCCCGTCAGTATAACAATATATTTTCTGCTTTGGGGCATGGGCAACGCCCATAAATGCCCCTTCATCAGATAATATATTGTTATACTGACGGGCTGTTTTTTTGGAAAACCATCAGCGGGTGATTCCGAGGGATTGAAGAGCCTGTTCCTGTTTGGCTTCCATGACAGCAGCCTCTTCCGGCGACATGTGGTCGTATCCGAGAAGATGCAGCATGCTGTGGGCTACCAGGAAGCAGAATTCCCTCCGCACACTGTGGCCGTAGGCCTCAGCCTGGGCTGTAACATGTTCCGCGGAGATCATGATATCCCCCAGAAGAAGCTCCCCGCTGTCCAGATCAAACAAAGAATCATCCTCCTCCAGGACACTGTAGTCCGCCGGGAAGGGGAAATCCACCATTGGGAAGGAAAGAACGTCGGTGGAACGGTCCAGTCCGCGGTATTCCCGGTTCACCTCCCGGATACCGGCATCGTCCGTCAGGATCAGGCTGATCTGGGCCTCGTAGGGACAGTTCTCCTGTTCCAGCACCCGGTCACCCACCAGCCTTGCCAGCTCTTCACAGTCAATTCCAAGATCCAGTTCCGTCTCCTTTTCATACGAAATGGTCATGTCCGTTTTCTCCTCCGTACGGGTTTGTCCGTAAGCACATCCGGCTTCCGGGTTGTTTTCTTCTCGTAGTTTTCGTACGCTTCCACGATCTGCTGAACCAGCGGATGACGCACCACGTCCTTGCTGGTCAGCTCACAGAAGCCGATATCATCAATCTTTTTGAGCACCTTCATGGCCACATCCAGTCCGGATACCGCATCTTTGGGAAGGTCCTTCTGCGTCGCATCTCCGGTGATCACCACCTTGGAGCCAAAGCCGATACGGGTCAGAAACATCTTCATCTGCGCCGGCGTGGTATTCTGGGCTTCATCCAGAATAATGAAGGAATTATCCAGAGTACGTCCTCTCATATAGGCCAGAGGAGCCACCTCAATCAGGCCCCGCTCCATATTCCTGGCAAAGCTTTCCGCGCCCATGATCTGATACAGGGCATCGTAGAGAGGCCGCAGATAGGGATCGACCTTGCTCTGCAGATCCCCGGGAAGAAAGCCCAGCTTTTCACCGGCCTCGATGGCCGGTCTGGTCAGGATGATCCGGCTTACCTCCTCATTCCGGAAGGCCGTGACGGCCATAGCCATGGCCAGATAGGTTTTTCCGGTGCCGGCCGGGCCAATGCCGAACACGATCATCTTTTTCCGGATCATGTCCACATAGGTTTTCTGGCCCAGTGTTTTGGGACGGATGGGTCTTCCCTGGATGGTGTTGCAGATAAAATCCGCATCGATCTCGGTGAGCATCCGGCTTTTGTTTTCCATGGCCAGGGCCAGGGCATAGTTGACATTCTGTTCGGTGATGGTATTTCCCCGCTCGGCGAGCCGGAGCAGATCTTCGAGCATGGTCTTTGCCTGCGAGGCGCTGGTCTCATTCCCCAGGATCTTCA
>CAMOUV010000096.1 GCA_946626695.1 uncultured Blautia sp. | reverse complement strand
CCGCGACGAACACGCCGACGCCGGAGCTGACCGCAACGAACACGCCGACGCCGGAGCCGACTGCGACGAACACACCGACGCCGGAGCCGACCGCAACAAACACGCCGACGCCGGAGCCGACTGCAACGAACACGCCGACACCGGAGCCGACTGCAACGGAAACACCTGCACCAACGGAAAAGCCGGAAGAAACCCCGACTCCGGAAATCACGGAAGAGCCGGAAGAAACCCCGACCCCGGAAATCACGGAAGAGCCGGAAGAAACCCCGACCCCGGAAATCACGGAAGAGCCGGAAGAAACCCCGACCCCGGAAATCACGGAAGAGCCGGAAGAAACCCTGACTCCGGAAATTACGGAAGAACCGGAAGAGACTCCGGAACCGATCGCAGTACATTATACAGTGATCGAAGGCGACGATTCTGTCTGGACCGATGGAGATGAAACTCCGATCGTTATCCGTGCAGACGGAGATTACAGCAAATTCGTCGGAGTGGATGTAGATGGCAGTGAACTCGCTCCGGAAAACTACACCAGTGCTTCCGGCAGCACCATTATCACGCTGAAAGTTTCTTATCTGAAGACGGTCAGCGCAGGTACCCACAAACTGACCGTTCGCTTCACGGACGGACAGGCCTCGACCGGGTTTACCGTGAAAAAAGCCAGCTCTTCCTCTCAGGGAACCGTTCCGGTCGCTCCTGGCAAGAACAACGGATCCGGCAGCAACGCTGCAGGAGGTGCAGGAGCTTCAGCCGGCGCACCGAAGACCGGAGACGATACACCGGTGACCCAGATGGTTCTTCTGGCGCTTCTGGCAGCAGCGGCCATAGGCCTGGCAGCCGGCCTGATCTGGCGGAAACGCCGTAGTTGAATGGGAAAAATCGTATGAAGAAAAAGATCCGCATTCCATGGTATAAAATAGTTTGTGCGATCCTCGTCATGCTGGCAGCCGTACTTGTACGGCTGCCAGCTGTGCGCTTGCCGGGAGTTCCCGAAACGGCGAAGCAGGCCTGGACAAAAGATTCCGGACAGCTCTATCTGAATGATTACGATTCCTATTACCACGTCCGGATCACGGATCAGTATCTGGATCATGGCACACTCGGAGACAGCATCGGCCCGGAAGGGGAACCCTGGGATACGATAAGTTTCTATCCGGAAGGACGCTCGGCTGAATACCAGCCGGGGATCGTCTGGCTGACAGCCGGTGTGTACAGGATCCTGCACGGATGGCTCGGAACAGAACTGTACAGCATCGAATTCTGGCTGATCGTAGTGATGGCCGCATTCTCCGGCCTTGCTGCTTTTGCGGCAGCCTGCAGGATCAGCAAAACGACGGCCGGCGGCGTCGCCGGAGGAATCCTTGTTTCCTGCGGAACCTCCTTTGTGCAGAGAAGCCTCCCGGGCCGGTTTGACACGGATATGTTCGTAATCCTTCTGGAAGTCCTGCTGATCCTTCTCCTGACAGAGGCACTGCGTGCGAAGAGAACCGTCCTCAGACTCCTTCTGGCAGCAGGCTTTGCGATGACCGTGACCGTCTATACCCTGTGCTGGTCTGTGTACGGCCTGATCTTTGCGGCACTTGCGCTGGCCGGCGGTCTTCTGTATTTCCTGCTTCTCCTCTTACCGCACCGCAGACCCGGACAGACGGGGGTTAAAAATTACGACCGCCCGGCCGGTACGGCGATCCAGACATTGGCCGTATGTACGGGCCTTTCTTTTGTTCTGGTTCTCCTGGCAAACGGCCCTGCTTTTTTTAAGAACTTTATCGAGGTGACCGCATCCTCTGGAGAAATGCTTTCCTCCGGTATTCTTCCCAACCTGTTTGCATCCATATCGGAGCTGCAGGTTCCGGGATGGTCGCCCTCCAGCCTTACGGAATGGTTTTCTGCCTTTGTTCCCGGAAAGAGGTTAACAGTGGTCAACGGGATCGGAGGCGGAGGAGCGGCCCTTTTATGTCTGGCCGGCCTGGCGACATTGATATTCCGCGCAGTCCGCGCGGAGACCGGTGAAAGCCGGACCCTGGAAAGAAAAGATGCTGCGCTCTATGCCTGCGTTCTTTTCGTATGGCTGGCCGGCTGCGCTTACGCAGTGGGACGAGGCGTTCGCTTTGTCGAACATCTGAATACAGGAACCGGTATCCTTGCAGGCGCCATGGTTGGCTTCCTGGTCCCCATCCGGGAGGGAGAGTCCCTATCTGAGAAAAGCAAAAGGATTCTTCTGTCCCTGGTCCTTACAGGAGCGGCAGCGGCGGCACCGCTTCTGGGAGCACTCAGTCTCTCCGCTCAAAGCCGACCTTCCGTAAGCGACGCGCAGGCACACGCCATGCACTGGATCCGGGAAGAAGCCGAAGATCCGGGAGCCGTTGCCGCCTCCTGGTGGGACGCGGGGTATTATTATGAAGCGGAATCGGGACATCCCGCCCTGTGGGACGGCGGATGCCAGTCCGGGATCCGGGCAGTCCTTCTCGGAAAGATCCTGACTGCAAAAGACCCCGCCAAAGCGAGGAATCTCCTCACGATGCTTTGCAGCTCCGGAGATCAGGCGGCGGAATTTCTGATGACGCATCTCGAAGCCCCAAAAGCCTTCGAGGCAATTGAAACCGCCCTCCCTCTGGAAAAAGATGAAGCCTGCAGTCTGCTGGAATCGCAGTACAACCTTTCACCAGAAGAAGCAGAGACTGCCGAGGCACTGATCCATGCACAGGGCAGCGAAGAGATCTACCTCGTCCTCAGCTCAGATATGCTGCAGCAGCTCGGGTGGATTGAATATTATGCGGACTGGGACTTTACCGGAATGACTCCGGCTCCCATAGCTACCATGTACAACCGGAATCCCCATACCGGGAATACAATAGAATCAGAAGCGGAAGAAGATATTTCGTTTTTTGAACAAAGAAAACAGGAGCTGATCTGGCAGCTTTTCTTTGAAGAAACGGACCTGGATGTGTTCCAAAAAACCTTCGAAGAAGATGATACTGTCCGCCGGGTACAGATCTGGAAGCTATGCTGAATACACAGTGACAGAGGCCATGGCTCTCCGGCGGCAAAACATATTCTGCTGCAGGAGGGCAGCACCTTGTATTGCGTCCATATGTGACGCGTTCGGATAGAAAAAAAGCCCTTGACAGGAAAGGAAAGTTATGGTATTGTTCCTAAGAACGCTGCCGAAGACAGCAGGTGTCGCAAGACATAAGCAGCAATGCGCCTGCCGAGGACTAAGTATTCTCAGTGAATGACCGGGTCTTACTCTGTGCAGTAAGACCCGTTTTCTGTTTAGAAGATCACTCTTCTATAGATTAACTGGACTCGTAGCGACGGCGGTATCAAAATCTATAAGGAGGTGTACCATTTCATGGCAAAAGTTGAACTGAAACAGCCCATCGTGGATGAGATTGCTGAGGTTGTGAAGGACGCGCAGTCAGTTGTTCTTGTTAACTACAGTGGACTTACTGTAGAGCAGGATACCGCTTTTCGTAAAGAAATGAGAGAAGCCGGTGTACTGTACAAGGTTTATAAGAACACCCTGATGAACCGTGCTTTTGCAGGAACCGACTGCGAAAAGCTTTCCGAGCATCTGAACGGAACAAACGCTCTTGCAGTATCCAAGGACGATGCAACGGCTCCGGCAAGAATCATCGCGAAGTATGCAAAACAGTATCAGAAGCTGGAGATGATCGCAGGTGTCATCGAGGGCAACTACAATGACGCAGCAGGCATGAAGGCTCTGGCCGACATTCCTTCCAGAGAGATCCTTCTGGGAAGACTGTTTGGCAGCATGCAGTCTCCGATCACAAACTTTGCCCGCGTCCTGAAGCAGATTGCAGAAAAGGACGGCGAAGCTGCTCCGGCAGAAGCTGCTCCCGCAGAGGAAGCCGCACCGGCAGCAGAATAACCGGAAGAATACCGGCAGAGATTCTGTTCTTACAAGATCAAAAAATAATTTATGGAGGAAAATTGAGATGGCAAAACTGACCACAGAAGAATTCATCGCAGCGATCAAAGAGCTGAGCGTACTGGAACTGAATGACCTGGTTAAGGCATGTGAAGAAGAATTCGGCGTATCCGCAGCAGCAGGCGTTGTTGTTGCAGCAGCAGGCCCCGCAGAGGCAGCAGAAGAGAAGGACGAATTCGATGTTGAGCTGACAGAGGTTGGCCCGAACAAGGTTAAGGTTATCAAGGTTGTCCGTGAGATCACCGGACTTGGCCTGAAGGAAGCCAAGGCTGTTGTTGACGAAGCTCCGAAGCCCGTCAAGGAAGCTGTTTCCAAGGCAGAAGCTGAAGATATCAAGGCTAAACTGGAAGCTGAAGGCGCAAAGGTTACCCTTAAATAATTTCAGCAGACACAGCAGGCACCTCCAGCCAGGTGCAGACATTACTTATGAAGACATATGGGCTGTCCTTTCGGGACAGCCCTTTTGCATCCTGAAAGGACAGGATGCATGTTCCGGTCTGTGAGCAGGATGCCGCGCAGCGCAAGCACAGCGGCCTGCGATTGTCCGTTATCAAGAGAGGAAACCTGTATGAAGAAGGCTTTCGACAGATCAGATATCAAGCGGATCCTTATCATCCTCGTCTGCGCCTGCCTTATGGCGCTGAACATCAAAACATTTGTGCGGGCCGGAGGTCTGTATCCCGGCGGTGCTACGGGACTTTCCATTCTGATTCAGCGTTCGGCTGAAAAATTCTGGGGGCTGTCTCTCCCGTATTCTCTGATCAATATCCTGCTGAATGCGGGACCTGTGTACATAGGCTTCCGGTTTATCGGCAGAAAATTCACATTGTATTCCTGCCTGATGATCGTGCTCAGCAGTGTGCTTACCGACATCATTCCCGGCTTTGCCCTGACGGATGACATTCTCCTGATCAGTATCTTCGGCGGGATCATCAACGGGTCGGTCATCAGCCTCTGCCTGTCGGCGGATGCCACCACCGGCGGGACCGATTTTATCAGCATCTTCCTCTCGCAGCGAAGCGGGATGGATTCTTTCAACGTGATTCTGGGCATCAACGCAGTGATCCTGTGCATGTCCGGCGTTCTTTTCGGGTGGGACAAAGCTCTCTATTCGATCATTTTCCAGTATGCTTCCACCGTGGTCCTTCATACCCTGTACCGCCGGTATCAGCAGACCACATTGTTTATCGTCACCGAAAACCCGCAGAGAGTCTGCAAGTCGATCTATGCGGCCAGCCGGCACGGCGCCACGATCATTCATGGGGAAGGATCCTTTGATCATCATCAGAAATCCACGGTTTATTCCGTGGTTTCCAGCGCTCAGGCCCGCAAGGTGGTGCGTGCGGTCAAGGCCGAGGATGAGAGCGCTTTTATCAATCTCGTCAAGACCCAGGAGCTTGTGGGACATTTCTACCAGCCCCCGAAAGACTGAGGGGGAGAGAAAGGTACGGATTGCAGCTGTCCACGACAGCAGGTATGTTTTGCATGTTCGTCCCTCTCCTGACTGTCCGATGAATGTTGTTCGCACCTGTACGACACAAGTGTCGTCCATCTGCGGACAACATTCATCAGCCAGTCCGTCGAGAAGCCGTACATCAGCAAGAACATATCTGCTGTCGTGAACAGCTGCAATCCTGTTCGTTTCTCTGCGAAAAAAAGTGGTTGACAGGGGTTTTTGTTTGTGTTACTGTATAGGGTGCTATATTGTCGAAAGTATGCCTTTTGACAGGTAACTTGATGACTTGAATACAGAAAACAGGGGTGAAACGTCAATGGAAAAAAACAGAATTCGTTCTGTAAAAAGCGGCAGAAGCATGCGCATGAGCTACCAGAGACAGCAGGAAGTTCTGGAGATGCCCAACCTGATCGAGGTACAGAAGGATTCCTATCAGTGGTTTCTGGACGAGGGCCTGAAGGAAGTCTTTGATGATATTTCTCCGATCAATGACTTCAGCGGAAAGCTCAGTCTTGAATTTATCGACTTTACCTACGATGAAAAAGACGCGAAATATTCGATCGAAGAGTGTAAAGAACGCGACGTAACATACAGCGCACCTTTGAAAGTCCGCGTAAGGCTGATTAACAAAGAGACAGAAGAGATCAATGAACATGAGATCTTTATGGGAGATCTCCCTCTGATGACGGCGACCGGTACCTTTGTTATCAACGGCGCAGAGAGAGTTATCGTCAGCCAGCTGGTACGTTCCCCTGGTATTTACTATGCGATTGCGCATGATAAATTAGGAAAAAGACTGTTTTCCAGTACAGTGATCCCCAACCGTGGCGCATGGCTCGAGTACGAGACGGACTCGAACGATGTTTTTTATGTGCGTGTGGACCGGACCCGCAAGGTTCCGATCACCGTGCTGATCCGTGCTCTGGGCGTGGGTTCCAACGCGGAGATCGTCGAGATGTTCGGCGAGGAGCCGAAGATCCTGGCCAGCTTCTCGAAGGATACTTCCACGAATTATCAGGAAGGTCTTCTGGAGCTGTACAAAAAGATCCGCCCGGGCGAGCCGCTGGCTGTGGAGAACGCCGAGAGTCTGATCATGGCCATGTTCTTCGATCCCAGAAGATATGATCTGGCAAAGGTCGGACGTTATAAATTCAATAAGAAGCTTCATTTCAACAAGAGGATCGTCCATCACCGCCTTGCGGAAGATGTGGTGGATGAGCAGACCGGAGAGATCCTGGCAGAGGCGGGTACCGCAGTGACCCGCGAACTGGCAGACGAGATCCAGAATGCGGCCGTTCCTTTTGTGTGGATCGAGACCGAAAGCCGCAAGGTCAAGGTGCTTTCCAGCATGATGGTGGATATCCGCCACTTTATCCCGGAGATCGAGGATCCGAAGGAGATCGGTGTGACGGAGCTGGTGTATTATCCGGTGCTGAAGCATATCCTGGATGAGAACGAGACCCTGGAAGAGCGCATTGCCGCCATTAAGAGAGATATCCATGACCTGATCCCCAAGCATATCACAAAGGAAGATATCTTTGCTTCCATCAACTATAACATGCATCTGGAATGGGGCATCGGCAACGATGACGATATCGACCACCTGGGCAACCGTCGTATCCGTGCGGTGGGCGAGCTGCTGCAGAATCAGTATCGTATCGGTCTTTCCCGTCTGGAGAGAGTGGTCCGCGAGAGAATGACCACGCAGGATTCGGACAGCATTTCCCCGCAGTCCCTGATCAACATCAAGCCGGTCACGGCCGCGGTAAAGGAATTCTTCGGATCGTCCCAGCTGTCCCAGTTTATGGATCAGAACAATCCTCTGGGCGAGCTGACCCACAAGAGACGTCTGTCCGCTCTGGGCCCCGGCGGTCTGTCCCGTGACAGAGCCGGTTTCGAGGTCCGTGACGTACATTATTCCCATTACGGAAGAATGTGCCCCATCGAGACCCCTGAAGGTCCCAATATCGGTCTGATCAACTCGCTGGCTTCCTATGCCCGTATCAACCAGTACGGCTTTGTGGAGGCTCCCTACCGGAAGATCGACAAGACCGATCCGCAGAATCCGGTGGTCACGGATGAAGTTGTGTACATGACCGCCGATGAAGAAGATAACTATCATGTGGCACAGGCGAACGAAGCCCTGGACGAAGAAGGCCATTTCGTACGTAAGATGGTTTCCGGCCGTTTCCGCGAAGAGACACAGGAATATGACCGCCACATGTTCGATTACATGGATGTATCCCCGAAGATGGTGTTCTCGGTGGCTACAGCCCTGATCCCGTTCCTGCAGAACGACGATGCTAACCGTGCGCTGATGGGTTCCAACATGCAACGTCAGGCGGTTCCGCTTCTGACCACGGAGGCCCCTGTGGTCGGTACCGGTATGGAAACCAAGACGGCAGTTGACTCCGGTGTCTGTGTGGTGGCCAAAAAATCGGGAACCGTCCTCAGCGCCACGTCCACGGACATCGTGATCAAGAACGACGACGGAACCAAGGATGAGTATCATCTGACCAAGTTCCTTCGTTCCAACCAGAGCAACTGTTACAACCAGAAGCCCATCGTTTTCCAGGGCGAGCATGTGGAGGCCGGCGAGGTAATCGCGGACGGTCCGTCCACCGCCAACGGCGAGCTGGCCCTCGGCAAGAACCCGCTGATCGGTTTCATGACCTGGGAAGGCTACAACTACGAGGATGCCGTTCTTCTTTCCGAGCGTCTGGTCATGAACGATGTCTATACCTCCGTCCATATCGAAGAGTATGAGGCAGAGTCCCGTGACACCAAGCTTGGACCGGAAGAGATCACCCGGGATGTGCCCGGCGTGGGCGATGATGCCCTGAAGGATCTGGACGAGCGCGGTATTATCCGGATCGGTGCGGAAGTCCGTGCAGGGGATATCCTGGT